>NZ_JBFTOC010000019.1:0-76058 GCF_056397785.1 Arthrobacter sp. 05L421 | reverse complement strand
ACCCTCAAGGGGCAATTGTTTTTTCGAGTCACGCGCCAGGCAGAACGGCCGGCATCAACACTGCCAGCTAGTCCCAGACCAGCCACTGCAAGACTCACAGTTGTTTTTTGGTTGCTGGCAAGCTCGCTTGCTCGGCGGCCGACGGAGCCCTGTCTACCCGCAGGGCAAGGTGAAGGAAATTCCTGGAGGGAATCAGCGACGCAGGAGCGCCGGAGGGACATTTCCTGCACCGCAGGCCCCGACGAAGGAGGGGCTAGACGGGGTGGAGCGGACGCCTAGAATCCGGAGGACAGCAACCAAAAAACGGTAATACTGGAACAGTCCTTGAGCCGGCGTGACCCAGCCAAAAATTGACGTACCTGGCGGCACTGTCTTCCCGACGATCTGTCCGCCGGCTCAAGGTCCGTTACAAGGGGTGTCGAGCCAGGCGGACATGACCTCATAGGAGCCTGATACGACCAGTCCCATTACCGTTTTGTCTGCCCACCTGGCCCGCGCCCGATCAATCAGCATTCGACGCGACTGAGGGGCAATTTCCATCTTGGCAAGCGAACCAACAAAAGTCATCGCGGGTATCGACACCCACGCCGACACACACCACGTGGCCGTCATCAACGAACACGGCAAACCCCTCGCGGACAAGGAATTCCTTGCCGTGGGATCCGGATACCGGAAAATCGTAGACTTCATCACCTCCTATGGCACGGTCACTGCCGTCGGTGTTGAAGGAACAGGCTCCTACGGCGCCGAGCTCGCCAGAACCCTGCGAGGTGAAGGGCTCACCGTGCTGGAGGTAAACCGCCCGAACCGGGCTGCCCGCCGGCTCAAGGGGAAATCCGACCCACTGGATGCCTACCAGGCCGCCAAGTCCGTACTCGAGGGACGGACGAGGGCGATCCCGAAGGCAAAGGACGGCCCCGTTGAATGCCTGCGGATCCTACGTTCCGGGCGCGCATCAGCAATCAAGGCCCGCACCGCGGCGATCAACCAGATCAAGGCGCTCCTCGTTTCGGCTCCGGACAAACTCCGGGCGAAATACCGGGCGCTGGCTGCCTCCGCACTGATTCCTGCCCTGCAGCGCACGAGACCTTCTGGACATCTGGCTGACCCCGAATACGTGACGCTGCTGACGCTCAAGGCGTTGGCAGCCCGGTGCCAGGCGCTGGCGATAGAAATCGAGGCTGCTGACGCGGCACTCAAGGAAATCCTGGACAGCTATGCTCCGATGCTTTGTGATCTCCCAGGAGTCGGGACCGAAGTGGCCAGCCAACTCTTGATCACTTTCGGGGACAATCCGGACCGTTTGGGGAACGAGGCCCAGTTCGCTTCGCTCGTCGGGGTCGCCCCGGTACCAGCGTCATCCGGCAAGACAACCCGACACCGCCTCAGTAGGGGCGGCGATCGCGGCGCCAATAACGCCTTGCATCAGGTAGTCCTGGTCCGCATGGGCTCGTGCCAAAGAACGAAGGATTACGTGGCTAAACGTACCTCCGAGGGCAAGAGCAAACGCGAAATCATGCGCTGCCTCAAACGCTACGCAGCGCGGGAGATTTACCGTCAGATCACCAACCCCCGGCCAGCACCAGACAACTCCGACCTCCGCCGCATGCGGACAGAACTCGGCATGACCATCACGACAGTAGCCGGCGAACTTGGCCAATGGGTGTCCATCCTTTCGCGTCTGGAACGGGGACTCCTCCGCAATGACGAGCTCGCGGCGACCTATCGCCAATGGCTAACCGCGCAATCTCCACAGAATGGCGTGTAGCGCCCAGGGACCTCCCGAAGCCACAATGACCTGAAGGTTCAAAAGGCCCACACCTGTCGACACAGGCTTCTGCGAATAAGGAGCTGCGGCTGAGATGCTTGCCGCATGACTTCTTGACGTTGAAACACTGTCTTACGCTATGTCGCCCGCTGGGTGCCGAACGCCGCGCTCGGCGGCTCATTGTCAGCGATGGAACCAATCCGGAAGAACGGACACTATCAGGTATGAGCACGGACGAAGAGCTATGGCGAAGGGCAACTGAGGGGGATTCCCTGGCGTTCGGGGAGATCTTCGACCGGCACCACCTGCGCGTTCTCAGACACAGCATCCGTGTCTTGGGCGTCAAGGAAGATGCTGAGGACGTTACGGCGATAGTTTTCATGGAGGCGTGGAGGCGAAGGCGGCACGTTCGCATCGTCAACGGTTCAGTGATCGCCTGGCTCCTAGTGGTCGCCCACAACACCATCAGCAATTCGATGCGTTCGAGGCGCCGCTACCAGCAGATGCTGGCGCGACTTCCGGAGGGAACAGAGGAAAGGGACCCGGCCGACGACGTCACAGAACGCCTCGCCACGGCCCAGTCGGCTGCGGCCGTACGCTCCGCGTTTCAGAGTCTTCGGCGTCAAGAGCAGGAAATTCTGACCCTGTGCGTGCTCGAAGGATTTTCCATGGCTGATGCCGGTCAAGCGCTGAACATCCCCGCCGGCACCGTGAAGTCCCGCCTCAACCGCGCGAAAACCAAACTCGCGCAGAGGATGACTTCCCTCCCCCAGAATGTCGATCTTGCAAGGAGCACACCATGAGCTCGGAAGTTCAGTTTGATGAAAAGCGCAGACTCGCCGTCAGGGCGCTCTTGATGGCAACCGTCCGAAAAGACACTACCCAGCCAAGAAAGCATCGCGTCTTCGCGATCGGTCTGATCACGGCAGGGTCCTTGGCCTTGGGGACGGGAGCATTCGCCACCGCCGGCCAAATCGGCTGGATTGCGCTGCCGTGCGCCAGCCAGGAAGCATGCTCACCCTCCTACGCGCCGGTGCCGTCTTGGCCGGTAAATGACAGTGGGCAGACCTATGGTGAGCAGGGCGACAGCCCGGTGGCTCCGGTTCTCGTGCGCGTCATGGCGACGAACGGCAAGGAAGGCTACGCCTTCTCCGCGGACCTGCAGGGCGCACAGCCGACGAGCCCGGCGGACGCAGCAAAGAACTTCTCAACCCCGCGGCCGAGCCGCCAGATCCCGGTCTACCTCAGTGACGGCAAGACGCAAATCGGGTTCTTCCAAACGGGATAAAATAAATTCGATTTAGGTATTGTCAGGAAGCGCCCACTTTCGATAGATTCTCCACATCACAGTGGTGATTATCGGAAAATGGGGGAAAATTGAAAATATCGGTCAAATTTGTGCTGTCGCTTTTATCCGCGTTCATTGTCGGATTTCTCAGTCTTCTCGGCGTCGGCGCCGCGCAAGCTGCGACGGGCGCAGCAGGTTCCTATGGTCCCGTTTACGGCTACAGCTATAACAACTGGTCAGAGGTATACGCAACCACCCGCACCTACGCAGTAGCAACAGTGCAGACCACCGCCTCGTCCGCTCCGGCGGGATATATGTCGGTCAACGCGCGGTTGTTCCTCTCCAACGGAACTATGTGCAAGGAAACAGGGCATATCTACACATCGGGAGCTGCAAAAAACTTCTCCCTAGGCACGAGTTCTTCCGGCTGTGTTCTTCCTTCCTCCTATTACGGATGGTCTGTGACCGGCGCATGGAATGGGAGTGGATACAGCTACTATTACGCGCCCAAGAGCCCATGGGTGAATGGCGTTTAGGGGAAATATCATGAAAAAGAATGTGAAAAACTTTTCGCTTGGCGCCGCACTCGTCGCCTCACTCGCCTTAGGCGGCACCACCGCCTTTGCAGCCCAAGACGCCCTCCTCGTTCAGACTTCCACCCCCGGATCACCTGGCACACCGCAGTTCGCACGGAACGCATCCGGGCTTACTTTCGGGTCGGCAGCACAGGCTATCTCTCCAGAGACTGAACCAGATCTTATCCAGGCACAGGGAAAGGACGGGGTTGAAGGCTACGTTTTCAAGCGTGACCTCGACTACCAACCGAAGTTCACGAGCCCTGCCGAGGCAGTCAAGTGGCAAAACACGAACGCAGGCAAGCAAATCTCCATCGGGCTCTACGATTCCTCAGGGACAAAGCGCGTCGGCACCTTCGTTATCACGCCGCCGACACAGGACGAGATCGACAACGCCCAGCGCTAGCTAGAGCCGAGGGCCAGTCAGACAAAAGAACCGCCCTGGTAGGGCTCAAATATACGAAGGGAAGTGGCGCCCACTGATAGGGCGCCACTTCCCTTCGTCGGCGACGGACAGCGGAATTGACACCTATAGGAGCATCGTCGAAGACGTGGATACGGGCCAGGGTCTCCGGAGCCCTGCGACGGAGGCACTGGACCCCACAGCCGGCCGCGCCAGCGGACGCCCGAAAGCGCTGTCTGTGGAATCCGCGGTGGCCGCCCGACTTGTGGAGGGGTCGTGGCAGGATGTCCATCATGGACAGGCGGTTGCGGCGCGCTCCTGACGCGGAATGGGTGCTGATGTACCGGCTCGGGCTGAGCCGGCAACGCATCGCTGCCCTCGTCGGCGCCGAGCCCGCCACGGTCGGATACCACCTGGTCATCGCGCGCCACCAGGACCCCCACCTCGAGGCCGAACACCAGTCCGCAGCCGGCTCCGCGCCCGTTCCGCACCCCTCCCCCACGGATCTCGGCCGCATGGACGAGCTCATCGCCTGGGTCAAGGCCGAAGGCCGGCTCCCGCGTGACCGCTCCGGGCAACGGGGCGAAAGGTCGATGGCGCGCTGGCTGTCCGGGCGCCGACGCGAAGCGGCCCAAGGGACCCTGGTCCCGGCCTACCGTGACGGTCTGGCCCGGGTGCCCGGGTGGCTGGGGAACCGCAGGGAAGCCGAGGACGAGGCCCGTTGGCACCACCGCCTGGCCCAGCTCGAGGACTTCCGACACGAGGGCAACGATTGGCCCCGCCACAAGGGCTGCGATTCTGAGCGGGAACACACCCTCGGCGTCTGGATCCACACCCAGCGGTACAAACACCGCCGCGGCGACCTCGACCCTGCGAAGGCCAAGCTCCTGGACGACACCGTTCCCGGGTGGCAGGCCGGAAGGACCAGGGGCCGCCCTCCCCGGCGGTGACCCGAAAGGCAGCGTTTCCCGGCAGGCCGCCGGCCAGTAGAATTACCGAGGTTCTCCAGTCCCCCCAGCTTGGAGAACCGGGAGCCTCCGCGCTTGAGTCCTTGGATTCGCGCGGAGGCTTTCCTCACGGCTCGCAGCAAGGACCCTCTTCCCGGTTGTGCCCATTGGGGGCAGGTGGAGCCCTCCGCACAGCTCAGGCTGTCCCCACTGGGTGCAAACCGTTTGATTGTCGGACCCCTCCCCCATGCTCAAACCTGCACATCTATTCGAATAAAATTACTAGGCTGGAAATTTGTTATCGAATGTCAGTTCTAAACTGAGGATATGAACCCGGAACAGGCGGCCCGGTTGCAGGCGCGGTATGCGAGGCGGGCCGGCCCGATCGGGCTGACGGTGGAAGAGCTCGATTTCGAGCACTTCCCCGCCAGGAACGGCTTCCCCGGGATCCCGGTGAAGGCGTGGATCCGGTTTCCGAACTGCGCCGAGCTGGTCGACGGCGAGGTCTATGCCTGGGCGGCCAAAGCCGCCGAAGTGACGTGGAAGGACGGTCCGGTGACCTACCGGACCTGGGTGTGGAGTTCGGCGGTCACCCGCCGGGAAGACATGATGAGCAGGAACTTGGGAAAACGCGTAGAACGTGACAGCAGTAGCGAATGAAACAACCCTGGACGTTGACGTCGACGTCCGCTTCACCCCGGCCGGCACGCCGCTCGCCGTCCGGCACGAGGGCCGCATCTGGGCCGTCGCGGCCGAGCCGGTGCACTGGTTCGACCGGGACGCCTGGTGGGACACGCAGAGCACGGCTGCCGTCGGCAGCGGCGACCTGGTCAGCATCGAGTTCTGGAGGGTGCAGGTCCGTCTCAGTTCGAGCTCGGCGTTGCGGACCTTTGAGCTGCGCCGCAACCCGCTCTCGACCCGGTGGCTGCTCGAAGGCATCAGCGATTAGGGCCTCGGCGGCAGGGAACCCCCAACCGATCAGCGATCAGACATGGGCGGCGATCCGGGCAGAATTCACGCTCCCGGCCCTCGGGCAGGTGCACCGCCGGCTCTCCGAACTGATGGAAGACCCCGGACCGGTGCTGCGCCGGCTCGTCCGCGATCATCGACGACGGCACCTACTGCCCCGGATTCCAGTTCCTCCCCGGCGGACAGCTCCACCCGACCGTCGTTAAGCTCTTTGACCGGGCGATGGAACTGCAGATCCCGCACAACTTCACCCTCTGGATGGTCACACCCTCCAGGGACCGTAACGGATCCCGCCCCGTTGACCGCCTCAAAGACGGCCCCGCTCCCTTGGTGGGCGCGCTGGACTCCTGCCGCTGGCGCTAGCACCGGCCCTTGACCGCACCCGTCGGGTGCGTAGCGTAGGTCCATGGGACTCATCTACGACGACCCGGACCTCGCGGCCCTGACACTGACGCGGCTCGCCGCGGAAGAATCCGAAGGCCCCGGCGCCCTGGAAGTGCGCATGCGCGACTATCTCGGCGGCCTGGCACAGCGCAACGGGGGCGATTATCTGGAGCTGCTGGCCATCACCCTCGCCCGGGACCATTTCAAGTCCCTGGATGATCTGGCCCGGGCCACCGGGGCAGAGTCAGCAGCGCTGCTGGACGCCGCCGAGATCGACGCGCTGGAGGCCGTGTAGGAACGGGTGCGCATAGGGTGTTCAGGTGGAGATTACAGGCACGATCCAGGCCCCTGACGGCAGCAACGAACGCATCAGCGCCGAAGGCAACACCTGTGAAGAAGCCCGCAAAGCCCTCACGACACAGATCCCGGAGGACCACAAACTCCTCGCGATCCGCACAGACCAATAACCTCTTGCGCCAATAGCCTCTTGCGGGTCCTTCCAGCCCTGGCGGGGAAAAACGGAGCCGGACACCCCAGCTGCCATCGCTTCCGTGACGTCCCCGGTCAGGGGGCAGGATGCGGACGGCGGGAAGGGCCTAGTCGTTCCCGCCGGGAGCCTGCTGTGCCACCGGCCCTGTCCCGGGCATGATGCGGGCCAGCAGCGCATCATGCGCCGTCTGCAGCGTGTCGGCGCGCGCCTCTGCCGCCGCCAGCCGGGCCCGGTCTGCCGACGCTTCCCTGACAGCCTCCTGCGCCGCGGCCCGGGCCTGCTCCAACTGCTCCCCCGCCGCAGCAACGTCGGCCTCCAACGCGGCGATCCTGGCCGTGAGCTCCGCGACCGCCGCGTCCTTCTCGGCGCTCACCCGGTCCAGGTCCGCGACCAGTTCGGCGACCTCCACGGTCACGTCCTTCTTCTCCTGCAACCAGGCTTTCTCGACCGCGGCATGGCGCTCATCGGCCAGCACGGTCGCCTCGGCCCAGCAAGCCCCGGCCAGGCGTGCGGCCTGCTCCAGCAGCACCGCCGGCGCCACGGCGACCTGCCCGCCCGCGGCCCGCTTCTCCTCCGACCACTCCTTCAAATAACGGGTCGCGTCGGCGTTGCTCACCCCCGCCGCGGCCCGCACCGTCGACACCGTGGGCCGGCGCTCGGCGCTGATCTGCTCCGCGGCAGCGTACACACGGTCCTTCACACTCAACGTCACGGCGCCAACCCTTCAAAAGTAGTAGGAATAGTAGTAATACTACTCCTAACTAACGGCGCGTCATGGCCGCGCGTTTCCGCCGCCATGTTCAGGCGGCCGCTGGCCGCCTCCGACAGAAACGGGGGCACGGAAAGGGGCCGCGTCGGACCGCGAGACCGGTCGAGTCCACTACGGGAAGCCCCCGCCGGAGTCCCGTCCCGTGGCGTCCGATCGTCCCCGGAAGCGGTGATCATGGGCGCTTTAGGACGGTTCATCCGCTGTGGCCCGGCCGGTGTCGGTTCCGCCGGATATCGTTGCGGTCCTGTGTCTTCCGCGCGCGCGGACGATGCCGGACACTGTGTTCAACGGTGCCGCCCGCGCACCGGGGAAGGCATCGCCGTCATGAACGCTTCGATCACCCTGGTTGCCGCGACCGGACACCAGAACACCGCGCCGGCCCGCATCCGGGTCCGGCCCCTGGAACCCGATGATCTACTCGAACTGGCCGATCTGCACCGGCACGCCTACGCCGGCCGTCCCGGACAGCGGGCCGGCGACCCGGTGTGGATCGGACCATCCACCGAGGAGGGCAGCGGCCGCACCACCGAGGCTGCGTCCCTCGTGGCGTTCGGACCCGACGGTCAAATCACGGCCGCCCTCATCGTTACCGAACGCGACGGCGAAGCAGTCATCGATGAACTTTTCACACACCCGGACCACCGCCGCAAAGGCCTGGCCGAAGGACTCATCCGACATTGCATGCACCTCCTGCACACCCTGGGCCGCACCACGGTGAAGGTCACCGTGGAGGACAACAACCCGGCAGCGATGGCCCTGTACCTCTCCCAGGACTTCCGCCGCCTCACCGACGATGACACGGACACCGACTACGACTGAAAACCCGCCCCGAACCACCCTCCACGCCGCAGACCCACAGCATCCCCGGGTCCTGATTCACCCCGGACGCCGCCACTCCTCGTACGGTCGGCAGGACGGGACCGTGGAGCCCCCTGCCGGGATCTGAACAGAGCCGGGGGCGCCGACGGTGCAGTCTCCCGACCTGAGGCAGGAAGGACAGCACCAAAAACGGTAGACGAGACAGGGCCAGAGTGTACGGAGCCCTGCAACGGACGCACGGAACCCCGACGGCCGGCCGCGCCAGCTTTGGAAAGAGACGACGTCTCCTCAGAGCCTCTCTGCCGTCTAGGGCTGCCGCAGCCCTTGGCCGGTCTCGACCCGGACCCTACTACGGAGGGAAGCACCGATGACCATCAAAATCAATGACACGGCACTGCGCCACGCCCGGCAGCTGATCAAGGACGCCAGGATCGCCCGGGATTCCCGTGACGACTGGAGCGAACACGCCCCCGACACAGAGAAGGAAAACGCGTTCATCGCCAAGCACGGCTACACGGAATACGGAACCTGGCATCTGGGCGAAGACACCGAGAAAACCCACGACACCAAGGGACGCTACAGCTTCCCCTTCGGAGATTTCCGGCGGCTGCACCGTTGCGCGATTCTTGCCATCGAGAGCCGGGCCGCCCAGAACAACCACGACGACATCGCCAAGGCAGCGAAGTCCCTCCTCAACGAACTCGACAAGGACTAGTTATCGCCGCCGCCCTCGATGGGCCCGGGTTGCCTTGTCGGGACAAGGCGTGGGTCCGGTGATCCGCTCGTCCAACGCCGATGATTCCCCGGGCCGCGCACGCCATACGCCAGGCATCCTCATACCGGCCAATGCCACCTACCGCCGACCGGGTCCGGAAACCACACCGCTCAAAACCGGTGCCGGCTGGTCCAACACTGGCGGTTCTTGATTCCGGGTACGGCCTCAGCCGGTCCGCCCTCGCTGCAAAGGTTGACGCATGGGAACGGGCAGCTTTAACCTCATTGGATCCTTCGGCTGGGTCATGACAGCGCAGTAAGGGACGGCCGCACTGCGGCCGTCCCCTGTTACCGTTACCGGCTCCGACTGATCCGCGTGTCAATCCTTCTTGAATGCGTCTTTGACTTTCTCGCCGGCCTGTTTGAGGTCGGCCTTCGCCTGGTCGCTCTTGCCTTCGGCTTCCAGAGACCGGTCGTCGGTGGCTTTCCCGGCCGCTTCCTTACCCTTGCCGGCGAGCTTCTCGGCGGTGTTATCGATCTTGTCTCCCAATCCCATGACGGACCTCCGTGGCTGGACGCAGACACTACGCCTGCGGCGATACCGTCAATTTTAGGCGCCACGAGGACTCGGATAAAGATACTTGCCTCGGCTGCGGGCGTGCCGACCCGTCCTGGCAGATCCTGTTTTCATGCCAGCTAGAACCGTCTGGGTGTCGGCTCCGGATCAGCCACGGCTGGTTCAGTGCGGGGCTCGCGATGACGGGATCGGCCGGCAGTCGTGGCTGCGCCACGCCGGAGTGGGGAAATCGCAGGGGTGCCACTGCGGCTGAGGGTGCGGTTCTCCGCGGCAGATGTGGGACGGCACGTCCTGGTCTCAGTTGTGCGTGAGCTACGCCGTTCCGGGTTGTGCCTCAGCTTTTCTCAGGCCGGGAGTGCTATACCTAGCTCAATGGCGCGGTCCTGCCGCGGTCTTGCACCGTTGCGGGCTTGGACTCCCTTGAGGCGGAGGTGAAATGGCGATCTGGCCACGGAGCGGGCTCTGCCTCTGGATTGCGGGGTCGGCACTCCTCAGCGGCTGCAGCGGCGCGTCTGGCGGCACGCGGGACAGTGTGTCCACAGCGCTGAAGGACAGTTCCTCCGCGGTTGCCACCGCCCGGCTCGCGCTGGCGCTCGACGCCGGGGGCAAGCTGACCATGGCGGCAACGTCCACGACGCTCGACGACGTCCTGAAAGACCTCGAAACCACCCGGACCACCGTCCTCCAGCTCTCCCCCACCGTCCAGGACGACCGTGAGACGCGCCGGGAGGCCCTGACCGTCCTGGATGAAAGCATCGCAGGGGTGACCACGGCGCAGGACGCCATTGCCAGCACCGACGGCAGCCCCACACTCCAGGACGGCGACAAGCTGCTGGAGAACGCCGCCGGCAGGATGGCCACACTCAAGAATCAGCTGGGGGGACAATGAAGCGCCTGCTCGGGGTGGCCCTGGGGGTCCTGACCGCGATCGGCGGGTTCGTGGACATCGGCGATCTGGTCACGAACTCCGTCGTCGGCTCACGGTTTGGGCTCTCGTTGGTCTGGGTCGTCGTCGTGGGCGTGGTCGGTATCTGTGTGTTCGCGAACATGTCCGGGCGGGTAGCCGCCGCGTCGGGCCGGGCGACGTTCGAAGTGATCCGGGAACGGTTGGGGCCCCGGGCCGGTCTGGCCAACCTGTCAGCGTCGTTCCTGATCAACCTGATGACGGTCACGGCGGAAATCGGAGGCATCGCCCTGGCGCTGCAGCTGGCCAGCAGCGTTCAGTACCTGCTGTGGGTTCCCGTGGCCGTGGTTGCGGTATGGCTGGTCATCTGGCGGGTGAGGTTTTCCATCATGGAAAACGTCACCGGGCTGCTGGGCCTGACGCTCATTGTTTTCGCCGTGGCACTGTTTCTGCTGAAGCCGGACTGGGGTGCCCTTGGCGCCCAGGTCCTGGCCCCGTCCGTTCCGGAGCAGGAAACAGCCGCCTCGTACTGGTATTACGCGGTGGCACTGTTCGGGGCGGCCATGACGCCCTATGAGGTGTTCTTCTTCTCCTCCGGGGCCTTGGAGGAAGGCTGGACCATCAAAGACCTGGCCCAGTCCAGAATCAACGTACTCGTCGGGTTCCCGCTCGGCGGCCTGCTCTCGGTGTCCATTGCCGCCTGCGCCGCGGTGGTTCTGCTCCCGGCCGGGATCGCCGTCACCTCACTGTCCCAGGTCATCCTGCCCGTCGCCGAGGCAGCCGGGAAAGTCGGTCTCGCCTTCGCCCTCGTCGGGATCGTCGCGGCGACCTTCGGAGCGGCCCTGGAGACCACCTTGTCCAGCGGGTATACCCTGGCGCAGTTCTTTGGGTGGTCCTGGGGCAAGTTCCGCCGCCCGGCCCAGGCCGCCCGCTTCCATTTGTCCATGATCATCTGTCTCCTGATCGGCGCGGCGGTCCTGGCCACCGGGGTCGATCCCGTCCTGGTCACGGAGTACTCGGTCGTGTTCTCGGCCATCGCGCTGCCGCTGACCTACCTGCCCATCCTGATCGTGGCCAACGACCCCCAGTACATGGGTAAACACGTCAACGCCCGCACGGTGAATGTGCTGGCCATGATCTATCTGGTCATCATCCTCGCCGCGTCCCTCGCCGCCATACCACTGATGATCGTCACGGGAGCCGGATCATGACCACCGCACCCCTGCCCAGATACGTCCGGGCCGCCGGGCGGACCCTCGACGCGCAACTTCACCTGCTGGACCGGCAGGTACTCGATGTCGACGGCGTCCCCGTCACCACGGTCGATGACATCGAAATCAGCGCCCCTCCCCCGGACACACCCATACCGGCCGGAACCCCGGCCCCGACACTCACCGCGCTGCTCACCGGCCCCGTCCTTGGAACGCGGATTTTCGGCGGCCGGCCCCCGTCATCACGGCTCATCCGCATCCCCTGGCGTGACGTCGCCGACGTCGGGGTCGTCATCCGGCTGGGCGTCCGCGGCGAGCCCCTGGACGCGGACTGGGTCGAACGCTGGATCCGCGACAAGATCATTGCCCGCATCCCCGGAGGCCGCCATGATCCTCGGTGATCTCCTCGGCACACCCGTGCACGACCCCGGCGGACTCCGCCTGGGGCGGGTGGCTGATGCCCGGTTCACTATCGACGGACCACCGGGCCAATTGCTCGCCGGCGCCAGCTTATTGGGCCTGGTCGTCAGCCCGCACAGCGCCTCCTCGTTCCTGGGCTACGAACGAACCGGTCTCGCCCGGCCTTGGCCCGTGGCCCACCTGCTCCGGTGGCGGCATCGCGGCTCGTTCCTGGTGCTCTGGGCCGACATCGACATCATCGGCACGGACTCCGTCCGGCTCCGGGAAGGATTCACCCCGTACAGCCCGGTCCTGGGCGAATCCGGACAGGAATGACCGCCGGCCTGTCATTCTCGGCTCTTAGCGCCGGTTCCCGGCATTGGCCGGTTCCGAGGCCCAGGCAGGACCTTGAGCACTGGTGTCTTTGCTGTCCATGGGGGCTACTCTGTTGGCGAGACCTTCATGGAGGAGGGCCCGATGAGCGCCTCTGACGAACTGCCCGGCATCGAAGCGCGGCTCGCCGCGGACGGGACCGTGGAAAGCAACGCCAGGGACCGGTCCTTTCTCCTCTCCGTGGTGCGGGAGCAGGGTGCACGGCTCGAGAAATTGGAAGCCGTGGCATCTGATTTCGCGGAACGGGGCGAACGGATCGAACATCAGTTTGACGGCATCGGCTCGATCCACGCTGCCAGGACAGCGGGTCTTGGTGACGGGTATCGGGAAGCTGCCAGGCGCATCCGCGCCGCGTTGGGCATGGCGACGGAGCCGGCAGTCGACGATGCAACGCCAGCCATGGATCCATGTTCGAGTGCCAGCTTCGAGCCGGGCGTCCAAAGCTCCTTCCCCGGGGCTGCGGCAGGATGACGGCAGCAACGACCTCATACCCGAGCCTTCATCCGGGAGCCAGCGGCCGCAGGCGGGTGCAGCGCCGAGGAAATCGTTGCGGTCCTGGTCGTCCGGAGCCCGAAAGCCCCGCGTGATCGAGACGGAAGGGGGCCAAGCCGACGGCGCACACCGCGGCCGCTGGACAGGGAATTTCAGTCTCGCGAGGAGGAGTTATGACAGACCCGGTGGCGCCGCAGGATGACGGCAGGGACGAATCGCTCACTGAGCGGATGGACCGCAATTGGGTGGATTTGCTGCAGGAAATGCGGGTACTTCAGACAGGGGTCCAGATCCTCGCCGGTTTCCTCCTGACGCTGCCGTTCCAGGCACGTTTCGCGTCACTGGACGGCTACCAGATCGGGCTGTATCTCATCAACGTCATCGTGGCCGCCCTCACCACGGCATCGATCCTGTTGCCGGTGAGTTTGCACCGCCGGCTTTTCCGGCAAGGACTGAAAGCCACTCTCGTGGCCAGCGCCGATACCATCGTGAAGGTGTCATTGGCCGGCGTCATGCTGCTGAGCCTGGGCACCACATCCCTCGTCTTCGATGTCACTGCGGGCCGGACGGCCGGCGTAATAGCCGCCATTGGCCTGCTGGCTGTGCTACTGCTCCTGATGGTCCTTATCCCCGGAACACTCCGACGCAAAGCCCTAAAAGAGAAGCCACAATGACAGCCGTTGCATAGGAGCGGCCGGATGGCGCCAAGCGGCAAGTCTTCCGCTCCTTCGACAAGCAGCCCTCAAAACGGTGCCTCACAGCGAGTTTGCCTCCGCCGGATGGTCAGATGATGACTACCTGTTGGGGTGCAGTGGCTCTGGCTAGACTTGAATTGCGCCGGAGTAGACGCATGTATTCGTCTCGGGAGGGCAGGATCATGACAGACCGCAGCGACTCTGAATCACCCGCGGGCCAGGCGCCCACGGGGAAGAAACCAGAAGAACGGGAGCTACGGGGCCGGTACGTCGAAGGCAGTTATGGCAAGGCCGGCGTGCAGCGAGGCCGCCGCGCGGAGGACGAGGAAGGTCAATACATCGAAGGTGATTATGGTGCGGCCGGCAGGGAGGGTGGCCTGCCCGAACCATTGGGAGAGAAGGCCAAAGAATCCGGACGCTACGTACGGGCCG
Organism: Arthrobacter sp. 05L421; assembly: GCF_056397785.1. Taxonomy (NCBI): domain Bacteria; kingdom Bacillati; phylum Actinomycetota; class Actinomycetes; order Micrococcales; family Micrococcaceae; genus Arthrobacter; species Arthrobacter sp. 05L421. Next base: position 61,829 of record NZ_JBFTOC010000019.1, on the reverse strand, counting down.
ACTATGGCGACGCTGGTGCAGTTCCGGGACGTTCGGCCGGGTCGGAAATCGGTCAGTACGCCGAGGGTGACTACGGTGCGGACGGTACTGTGGGTCCCCTTCGCGAGGCCGCAACAGGTACGAGCAGCGAAATGCCGGCGACCGAGAATCCGCAAAGCGGCCACGAACCTGCATCGCAGGACCGGCCCGTATCGTCGGGTGCCGACGCCCAGGCCGATGACTCCCGCAGCGGTGCAGATGTCGGAGAGGCGGTCGATGTCGCGGAGGCGGGCACCCAGGCGGAAGGCGATCACTCGCATCCGGAACGGGCCAAGACAGGCCAGGCGCCCGTCGAGCAGGTCTTTAGCGACCCCGCCATGACCGAGGGACAGCGGACCGTCACCGGCCCCCCAGCGGCAACCGGGGCCATCCCGCCCGGACCTTCACCTGCCGAAGCCGGATCCGGTGGAGCACAATCCGTTGTCGGGGCTCGAGAGTCTGACCGTCTCGCGGCAGGCGAGCCGCCGGCCGCTGGCCCCCCTTTCGACACCGGCACGAAGGAGGAACGAACGACCCCGCGAGGCGATTCCTAACGTATTGATCCTGCCGCATCCCAGTGTTTTGCCCGTGCTGCCTGGCCGAGCCACTCCCCCATGGGCGACAGCGGCCAATAGGTCGCTGACCACTCGCCTAAAATTCGTACCGCGTGTCACCAAGCCGTTGTGCAGATTTTTCGTCAGAGGGGACTGCCCGTGCTCTGGACAGGGCCGCCGGAACTTTGTAAATTCGGAACAGTCCTAGTCAACCCTTCGGGGTTGGGGACCCTTTGCCGCCGGGTGCACGGCGGCAAAGAGAGCCGCTGTAGCCGAACGGTGGCATAAGGATGCACCCGCGGAGAAGAGCCCCCTGATGGCCACCTCGCACTTCGAACGATTCCTCCTTGAAGCCACCGTCCCGGATGAAACGCACCGGCCGTTGGGGCCGGATTGTCTTTACGGCCTGTACACAAGCTGGTGCCGGCTCCACAACATCACCCCCGTGGAGGACATTACCTTCCGGTCAGCCATGCAACGCCGCGGCATCGATCTGCGCAACAGCCATCGACGGATTACAGGACAGGCCGCAACAGACTACATCCTGGCCAGCTACCCCGCGACGGCCTGACCATGTTCCATCGACGTCCCGAGGCACGCGCCCGGATGCCGCCACATCGACGTAGCCGGCACACATAGCTGGAAATGATCGACCGGCGGTCATTAGCCCGCCCGGGATAACAATGCCCGGGAGAGTTCGCCGCCTCGGATTGAAATGGCGGCTGCGGAAGGCCATGTCGCCCACGCGCGACCTCAGCATAGGCCGAGCCACGCCCTCAACGGACCGAACGACCTGCCTTACCAGCACCTGGTCTGCCCTGCTTTCTGTTCGACAGGCCGGCCCCTCGACGCTAGGTTGGGCCTCATGACTGAGAATCCAGATGCAGACAGGGACCGCCGCGAGGAGGATGAGCCGGCCAAGGGCTCACTCTCCGGCTGCAGCGCCCGCGAAATCGATGGCGAAATCGACGCGCCTGATGCTGATCGTGAGGATCCCCAGTAGCCTTTCCGGACCGCCCTGCGCAGCGCCGGGCCCGCTCCCCCCGTTCAGCGTTTCGCCCCGGAGCCCGGCAGCTGCGCCGGATCCAAAGACGCTAGATGCGCTCAACGCCGCGGGCGCTGCCCACCACACCTTTTACACGCCCGAACACCGTAGCCGCACAGCTTTGACCCCCGCATCACCAGGTAGAGGAGCATCATGACGGACCAGTACACCTTCCGAAACCCTGTCACAGCCTACGATCACATCGAACCTCCCAAACAGCACCAGCCCGAGCCCGGACTGGACGCCGAACTCGTCCCCAAAGCCGACCTCGGAGAAGAGAGCTACCGCGGCACGGGGCGCCTCGAAGGCCGAAAAGCGATCGTCACCGGAGCGGACTCGGGCATCGGCGGAGCAACGGCCATCGCCTTCGCCCGCGAGGGCGCCGACGTCGTGCTGTCGTACTTGCCCGAGGAGGAAGAGGACGCCGCCCGGATTGCCGGGCTGATCGAAAACGCCGGCCGCAAGGCGGTCCGGGTACCGGGGGACCTGAAGGACGCAGCCATGTGCCGGTCCCTGGTGGAGACAGCGCTGCGTGAACTCGGCGGCATTGACATCGTGGTGAACAATGCAGGCAAGCAGATCGCCCGGGAAGACATCGGCGATATCAGCGACGAGCAGTTCGACCACACCATCAAGACCAACGTGTACGCCATGTTCTGGCTCACCAAGGCGGCGGTCCCGCATTTGCCGCCGGGATCGACCATCATCAACACCACATCCATCCAGGCCTACGACCCCTCGCCGACGCTCCTGGACTACGCCACTACCAAAGCCAGCATCAACAACTTCACGAAGGGGCTCGCCCAGCAGTTGGCGCCCAAGGGCATCCGGGTCAACGCCGTGGCACCCGGGCCGATCTGGACACCGCTGCAGGTCAGCAGCGGCCAGCCGAAGGAGGCCTTGCCCGAGTTCGGCAAGGACACCCCGCTGGGCCGCGCGGGCCAGCCCGCGGAACTGGCACCGGCCTATGTGTTCCTGGCTTCCGCGGAATCCAGTTTCGTCGTGGGTGAGACCCTTAACGTCAACGGGGGCAGCCCCACTCCCTGACACCCCGGGGGACCCAAACACAGCGGCCGCTGTTTCTTCCGTGTGCCCGGGGAGGATCGTTCTATCCCGATATTACGGCGCCGCGGGGCTGACCCGGCGGGCCTCTATTCGTCGTGACGACCCGTTCCCCGCGAGTGTCCGGATGCTCCGCGTTTTCCCCTTCCTGCGGAGGATCCGGGTTGGCCGGCATTTTCGGGAGAATAGGTGCTGGTCGTTCAGCCTTCCCCCGCAGGGCGACTCTGGACTATTTGCAAGCATGCTGATAATTCTGGAACCGTCCGAGGCTGGTGAGGATCCGGCCAAGGGGACGGGCCGGAGCTGAGGCATTTCCTGTCGCGACCGGCAGGGCACAGAGGACGGTCCGCGGCTTCCGCGCCCGGACGCGAACCAACAATGTTCCCGCCTGAAGGTAGAGGAGGAGTGACATGGTCGACCGGATAGCCAATATTTGGGGAACCCGGACCCCGTACTCGCGGGACAGTTTATGGCCGGTCCGGGTGGACCAGGTCCTGGACGACGGCATCGCTGAGGACGATGTTGACCGGTGGGTGCAGTCCGCCTGCGTCCTCTGCAGCAACGGATGTGCCTGCGACATCGCCGTCAAGGACGGCGCGATGGTCGGGATCCGCGGCCGGGCGCAGGATCTGGTCAACCATGGCAGGCTGGGACCGAAGGGGCTCTTTGCCAGCCGCCAGGGTGTGTCGCACAAGGACCGCCTGACGAGTCCGCTGGTCCGCGAGAATGGGCAACTGGTCGAATGCGACTGGGACACGGCGATGCGTCGGATTGTGGACCGGAGCAGGGACCTGCTGGCGGAGCGAGGTCCGCTCAGCCATGGCTTCTACACCAGCGGGCAGCTGTTCCTGGAGGAGTACTACGCGCTGGCCGTGATCGGGAAGGCCGGCATCGGCACCCCGCACATGGACGGAAACACCCGGCTGTGCACTGCTACCGCGGCGGCGGCCATGAAGGAGTCGTTCGGCGCCGACGGCCAGCCCGGATCCTATACCGATATCGACAGCTGCGACGCGCTCTTTCTCTATGGCCACAACATGGCCGAGACACAAACGGTGCTTTGGTCCAGAGTCCTGGACCGGATCGCGGGCACGGACCGGCCCCGGATCGTCTGCGTGGATCCGCGCGACACGGAGGTCGCCCGCCACGCCGATGTCCATCTGGCCATCCGGCCCGGCACGAACCTTGCGCTCATGCACGCCCTGGTCCGTGAGGTGCTGGCCCAGGGCTGGGATGATGCCGGCTATGTCCGCGACCACACCTTGGGCCAGGACGCTCTCCGGAAGGTGGTCGAGCCGTGGACGGCCGAGGCGGCTGCCGCCGTCTGCGGTGTCCCGGCGTCGGACATCAGGGACGCAGCCAGGATCTTCGGCACGTCCGATCGGATTGTCTCCACGGTGCTGCAGGGCTTCTACCAGTCCTCGCAGGCGACGGCGGCGTCGTGCCAGGTCAACAACCTGCACCTGCTGCGCGGGATGCTCGGCCGCCCAGGGTGCGGGGTCCTCCAGATGAACGGCCAGCCCACGGCTCAGAACAATAGGGAATGCGGCGCGGACGGGGACCTGCCTGGATTCCGCAATTGGGAAAGTCCCGATCACATCCAGGAACTGGCCCGGCTCTGGAACGTGGATCCGATGACCATCCCGCACTGGGCGCCGCCGACGCATGCCATGCAGATCTTCCGCTATGCCGAACAGGGCTCGATCGACTTTCTGTGGGTCTCGGCGACGAACCCGGCAGTGTCCATGCCCGAACTGCCCCGGATCCGGAACATCCTCGCCAAACCCGATCTCTTCCTCGTCGTCCAGGACCTCTACCTCACCGAAACAGCACAGTACGCGGACGTGGTGCTTCCGGCAGCCGGGTGGGGCGAGAAGACCGGGACGTTCACCAACGTCAACCGCATTGTGCACATCTCCGACAAGGCGGTTGAGCCTCCAGATGGGGCGCGCAGCGACCTGGACATTTTCCTCGACTACGCGCGCAGGATGGATTTCACGACGTTAAATGGCGGGCCGCTGCTGGACTGGGCCGGGCCAGAGGACGCGTTCGAGGCGTGGAAAAACTGCTCCCGCGGACGCCCGTGCGACTACACCGGAATCACTTACGACAGGCTGCGCGGCGGCAGCGGCATCCCCTGGCCCTGCAACGAGGACCACCCCGACGGAACGGACCGCCTGTACGGAGACGGCGTTTTCCCCACAGACCCCGACTATTGCGAAAGTTACGGCCATGACTTGCTCACCGGCGCAACGGTGGGAGCCCAGGCCTTCCGCGCCCAGGGCGCCGGTGGGCGGGCCCTGTTCAAGACCGCCCCGTTCCACCCGCCGCACGAGGAACCCGACGCAGACTACCCGCTCCGGTATACGACCGGGCGCACCGCGTACCATTTCCACACTCGCACCAAAACGGGCCGCTCCCGGCCCCTGGCCGACGCGGCACCGCGGGCCTGGGTAGAACTGGCCCGGGAGGACGCGGACCGGCTCGGCATTTCCGAAGGCGACCTGGTCCGGGTCACCTCCCGCCGGGGCCGGATCGAGGTCCCCGCACGAGTCAGCGGCATCGCGCCCGGCACCGTGTTCGCCCCGTTCCACTACGGCTACTGGGACACCGGCGGCCGCCCCGGGACCCACCCGACGGCCGCGAATGAACTGACCCTGACCGAATGGGACCCCGTATCCAAGCAGCCGATGTTCAAAAACGCGGCGGTGACCGTGGAGAAGATCGGCGATGCCACCGGACCGGCGCCGGCCCCGACCACCACAGCGTCCCGGCCCGCCGCGGCGCCTGGCACCGCGCCGGTCCCGGCCACGGCCGGCGGCGACGGGGCCCAAGCCACGGAAACAACGGACATCGAACCTGCACCCCAGTTCCCCGACGCGCTCAGAAACACCACGGAGGGTGGCCGGCCGTGAACCTGAACATCTACCTGGGCATGCTCCGTCAGGCCGAGAACACGCTCGCCGATTCCTTCCGCCAAGTGGCCGAGGGCCACGGGGCCGAGCCAGATGTTCACTTCCTCTGCCGCACCCTGGCAGCCCAGTGCGACCGGCACGGGGAACTCCTCGGGCCCGTCGTGCAGCGCTACGGCGAAAACAGCTCCGACAACGAGCCCGAACGGCTCCACGCCCAGGGCCTGGCCACAACCCGGAACGGTCCCGTCGGTCTCCTGCGCGACCTGCAGGACCTCTACCTGCTGGCCAGCCTCGTCGACGTCACCTGGACGATGGTCAAACAGGCCGGGTCCGCGCTGCGCGATATAGAGTTACTCGCCGTCGTGGAGAAATGCGACGCCGAAACGGCCACCCAGCTGCGCTGGCTGCAAACCCGGATGAAACAAGCCGCACCCCAGGCCCTCATCGCAGCACGCTGAGGCCATCGAAAGGGACCACACGGCGGCGTCCGGAAGGATGACCCCAACGGACTCACTGCGATGGAACCCGGGTAGGGGTGCCCCGCCACGTTGCTAACGTTGCAGCGCTGTGGTCCGCAGGTCGAAGGATCGTCGACGAACGTCCGGGTCTCACTGACCGGCGTCGGTGAACCGTTCCGCCGCGGTTTCCAAGAGGAGACCCTCGAGTTCGCGGAGCTGTGCCGTTGCCCGGTCCAGCAGACTCGCCACCTGCTCCTGTCCAACGTGCGGGTCCGTGCGGGACAGGAGACCCAAGGTCCTCCAGAGCAGCGACTTGCCCGTGACGGCACTGATCAGCGCTTCGAGTTCCAATTGTTCGGCTGCGCCGATCCTGGCGTGGAGCGGATTGAGCGGGCCTAGGGACGCGAGGTGCGCCCCTGTCCAGGCGAAGGGCTTTTTGTAGGCCGGGATGCCTAGACCGAGCCCCTCGGTGATGCCCTCCAGGGTTGCCTTGTCGGCACTGATTTCCGTCGCGAGCCGCGCGATGGTACTGCCGCGTGGCGAGTCCTTCCACGTCTTGGCCGCCTGTTCGAAGAGTCGCTCCCCCGCCGCCGCGGCTATCAAGTGACTGTGCAGGTACGCGGCCAAGGAACTCTCCCCGGTTGTGCCCTTGCCGTGCTGTCCGGCGTTCATGGTCATATACCTTTCGTCCCTCGGGCTCCTGTGCGGTCTCGGGTCCCCAGTGACCTAGAACGTGGGGGCGCCGGGTTCAGCGAGCGGCTGCTCGCGCTCGATCTGGGCGATCTTTGGATCGTTCTCGTCGGCGCCGTAGTCCGAGCTGCGGGTGATGTCATTCCCACCAGGGAGCTTCATTGCGTGGAAGAGCAGAGATAGGCCGGTGGCAACCACGAGGTTTATCGCAAACGCCACAACGGCGATGTAGACCTGTATGTCGGTTCCGGGGATGGCCGCGATCGAGCCCCCGAAGTAGGCCTTCGTGACCGGGTTGACCACGTTGTACGCCGCGATGGTGCCATAGATGATTCCGGCTGCCCAGCCGCCGAAAAGCGCCCATCGGTGGAACCAGCGGGTGTAGAGCCCGGCCACGATCGTCGGGAAGGTCTGCAGGATCCAGATGCCGCCGAGGAGCTGCATGTTAATTGCTGCCGACTGGTCCATGGCAATGACGAAAATCAATGCACCGAATTTCACCACAAGCGACGCAATCTTGGACACCTTTGCTTCCTGCCGGGGAGTGGCGTCGGGCTTAATCAGATCGCGGTAAATGTTGCGGGTGAACAGGTTCGCCGCGGCTATCGACATGATCGCGGCCGGGACCAGAGCCCCGATGGCGATGGCGGCCAGGGCGATTCCGGCAAACCAGGCCGGGAATTGATCCAGGAACAGCTGCGGGACCACCAACTGCGGGTTGACAGCGCCGTTCACGTCAACGGGATTGGTTCCGGCGAAGATGGCCACGTAGCCCAGCAGAGCCAAGAACCCCAGCATCAACGAGTACAGCGGCAGCACCGCGGCATTCTTCCGGATCGTATTCCTGCTCTTGGTCGCCAGGACGCCCGTGATCGAGTGCGGGTACATGAAAAGCGCCAAGGCCGAGCCCAGAGCCAGCGTCCAGTAGGCCGAGTAACTGTTCGCGCCCGGAATGAAGACTCCAGTGGGTTTACCGGTGGCAGGGTTGACCGCAGCGAGTTTCGCCTCGGCAGAGTCGAAGATGGGACCCCAGCCGCCGAACTTGATCGGCAGGTAAATTACCGCGACGATCACCGCCAGATAGATCAGCAGATCCTTCACAACGGCGATCAGGGCCGGAGCCCGCAGGCCCGAGGTGTACGTATACGCGGCCAGGACCACGAACGCGATGATCAGCGGCAGGTCGGTCAGCAGTACGTTCTCCGCACTGCCCAGGCCCAGCACCGTGAGCACGGCCTTGATTCCGACTAGCTGAAGCGCAATGTAGGGCATCGTCGCGACGATGCCGGTGACGGCGACGGCAAGGGTCAGCGCCCTGCTGCCATAGCGGCCGCCGACGAAGTCGGCCGGCGTGACAAACCCATGCCGGTGCGAGACGGACCACAACCGGCTCATCAAAAGGAACACGATCGGGTACAGAACGATTGTGTACGGCACCGCGAAGAATCCGCTGACGGCGCCAGTGGCCCACATTGCAGCCGGAACGGCCACGAAAGTGTAGGCAGTATACAGGTCGCCGCCGAGCAGGAACCAGGTCACCCAGGTTCCAAACCCGCGGCCCCCAAGGCCCCACTCGTCAAGGCTGTGCAGCCCTGTCCCCTCTCCCCGCCGCCACCGCGCAGCCACGAACCCCAAGACCGCCACCAGGACGAAGAGAATGATCACAATGGTCAGTGGAACCCAGCTAATGGGCCGGTCCGGAGCGGCCAGCGGCACGGCTGCCCCGCTCATCGCTCCTCCTCATCACCGGTCACGCCGCGCACGGATTCGCGCCGGCGGCGATCCTCCTTGCCGACCAGCCAGTAGGAGATCCCCACCAGGGCCGAGGTGATCGGAATCCACATCATCTGGTACCAGTAGAAGAACGGCATACCGGCCAAACGCGGCTCACCGACAGAATACGCGGGCACATACAACGGAATCACAATGGCGATGGCCAACAGGATTCCGGTGACGACATATGGACCGGGTCTGGCCGGCCCGCGCGTTGGCACATCGGGACTGGACATCGACGCCTCCTCATTGAGACGGGCCCCCGGAGCGGGAGGACTTCCCGGGACGTGCCGGCGGCCTGTGGACCGTCTGTCACAGCGGTCTTTACACACAGGATAGACACTGGATTTATTCTCCAACAGGGCAAATGCATCCGCCTCCGACGGCGAGGAGCAAGCCAACAGCGGCGCCGATGTCCCCAATTCAGGTTGGTTGCCCAATCAGCCCCCCACGCCAGACTTCAGGCCGTCGACACGAGCTGAATACGATCCGCCAGCCGATCGACGCTCAGCTACGGTTTGGCCTTGTCCGCCACCGCGCGGGACCGTCTGGCATGAAAGGGTCGCCCCGGCGGAGTCCCAACGATCCAGTCTGATCTGTGAGGCCACTAGCGGCGGATATTGAGCACTGACGCGCCACCGCCCACGAGGTATTGCGTGCTACTAAGCATGCTGATTAGATCTTGATATCGGCCGCATTCCACGACCGGCAACCGAAAGGACGGACAGTCATGGGAATTCTTGCATTCCTCATTCTCGGCCTTATCGCAGGAGCTATCGCCAAGGCGGTCCTTCCCGGCCGGCAGGGAGGCGGCTGGGTGATCACACTCGTAATTGGCGTCGTGGGCGCCATCCTCGGAGGCTGGATAGGTTCGTTGATCTTCGGCGGAGGCCTCGCTGACTTCTTCGATTTGCGGACCTGGCTCCTCTCCATCCTCGGGGCCGTTATTGTGCTCTTGATCTATGGCGCCGTTGCCGGCCGCAGAAGCAGGGCATAAGGTCCACCGGCCCATTGCTGCCCCTGCTCAACCAAGGCGCAAATGTTCTTTCAGAGGACGGAGAATAGATCGGCTCCATCGGCCAGGCCTTCGTGGACAACAATGACGGACAGCCGAGCTGGGTAACCGCCAGGACGGGCCTATTCGGAATGTCCGAATCCTTCGTACCCCTGGAAGGAGCCCGAACAGAGGGAAATGACATCGTGGTCCCCTACAGCAAAAACCAGGTCAAGGACGCGCCGAGGATCGACGCCGATCGGCCACTGGAGCCTGCCGAGGAAGGCCGGCTCTACCAGCACTATCAGCTCGACACCGGACGCACTTACACCGAGGCGACGGCAGATGCGGCAGATTCCACCCCCGACCCCGGAACGCAACGCACCGGGACACCGACCACCACCGGGTACAACGCCACCACCGACGAGACCTTGGCCCCCGCCACACAAGACACCACCGCAACAGACCGCAGTACTCCCCCTGCCGCCACCGGCACCCCGGATACGACGCCACCGCGCCCACCACTGAAGACACCACAACCCGGCCCCAGCCGCGCCCGGCAGGGGGCGGCGCCGAACAGCCGGCCGCGGGCGGGGCACGCCTGCGCAAATACGTCACCTCGGAATACGAAACCAGGACCGTTCCAGTGCAGCGCGAAGAAGTACGGATCGAGCGAGAACCGATTACGGAGGAAAACCGCAACGACGTAGCGGACCGTGCGGACGATGAGAACGAGATCATCCTCCACGAGGAACGAATCATCGTCACCAAGGAGACTGTCCCGGTCGAACGGGTCCACATCGGCACGGAAACGGTCACCGAAGACGTGACCATCAAGGAGAAGGTCCGCAAAGAACACATCGACACCGAAGGACCCGAGGAGAGCGGCGGCTAAACCCTAGAACCAGCAAATGCCCCCAGGCAGGAACAGTCGCACTTGCCTGGGCGTTGGATCGAGCCCGTTGGAATAGGATCGGGCCTACCTGCGCCTTGGCACTGAGCTCCATTTCGGTGGCGCCAGGGAGTACTTGAGCACCGGTTCCATTGCCCCGCATTGGGACTAGTCTGTTGGCAAGATCTTCATAGAGGAGGGCCCTCATGAGCGCCTCTGACGAATTGGCCGCAATCGAAGCGGGGTCGTCGACAAGAACGTCCGGGACCGGCCCTACCTCCTGAATATGCCAGTCTGATGGGTGCCCGCCAGGACGGCCAGACCGGCACCCACCGGCGGGACGTGCCGGACATTCGCGGACGAGGGCTGGGCGGACCGCTTGGATGTCATCGCCGCGTTGTCGGGATCGCTCTCCGCGTTGCCTATATAAGGTATCGGTAGACCGTGGCGCGGGATGCTCCGAGCATCTTGCCGATGTCGCGGGCGCTGATTCCTTTGCCCTTGAGTTCCTTGGCCCTGGCAGCGGCAGCGTCGTCCACTTTGCGGGGTCTTCCGCCGTGGCGGTTGTTGGCGGCGGCCAAGACGTGCGGCACGTTTCCTGGGCACGGTGATCGACCGGCTTACGGGCGCCTGCCGTGGTGCGGCGCATCCTCTGCAGAATGTCCACATCATAGAACATTTTTGCTCAAATTATGGACACATCCTCTAGCCTGCACTGTATGGACGACAGCCGGATAACCCAAGAAGATCTTCCACCCTTTATTGATGCCGCGTGGCTCGAGGCGAACCGACGTAACGTTGTCACCGCTGATGTTCGCTGGTACCTCGACGGCGGGTCGGGCCGTGCAGCGTACGACGGCGGGCATCTTCCAGATGCGGTGTTCGTGGACCTGGCCGCATGGCTGTCGGGCAATTCGGGACCACACGGGCTGAACCCGCTTCCCGACTCTGAAGTGTTCGCACATGGAATGTCCTCCTTGGGAATCGGCGACGACACGACCGTCATCGCCTACGACGACGCGGGGGGAGTCATCGCCGCGCGGCTCGTGTGGATGCTGCGTGCGCTCGGGCACCGGGCGGCGTTGCTCGACGGCGGGATTGCCGCATGGACGGGACCGCTGGAGACGACGCCCGTGGAGCCGGCGCCCGCGACCTTCACGCCGTCTCCGTGGCCCGAGGCCCGTCTCGCCCAGCTTCAGGACATCACCGCAGGGGCTGCCGGGATCATCCTCGACGCCCGCAATGCCGACCGCTTCGACGGAAGCGTCCAGCTGCCCACCGATCCCCAAGCCGGACACATCCCCGGCGCAGTGAACGTCCCGTGCCGTGGGAACCTCGCCCCCGATGGACACCTGCGCCCGATCGCCGAGGTCCGACGAGCGTTTGCGAAGGTTGGGATCGAAGACGCGACTGCCGTCATCTCCTACTGTGGCTCAGGCGTCACGGCCTGCCACAACCTTCTCGCTCTCGAGCATGCAGGACTCGGCCGCGGCCGTCTCTACGCAGGCCGGTGGTCAGAGTACGGAGCCGAGCCTCGCCGCCGAGCCGAGCTTGGCTGACAACCGACCTACGATGCCCGCTCGGGTCGAAACCACGACCTCCATCCTGAAGAGTGGAGACAGTCTCAGTCTGGCCCGGTAAGGGATCCTTGGGTTCTTGCGGTGATTGCAACACTTAGCGGATGGGTGTTGTCGTGGCGAGGTATTCAATTTATGTAAGACCGGATCTTCTGCAGCTGTTTTGGGCCGGGATGCAGGCCGGCGATTTCATCACGGACGCTGTTGTGCCGATCGATACGAGCAGGCGGACCGGTCGCCGGGTCCTGGCCGAAGCCGGGGGTGTCAGGCCACGCCGCGGCCGGGATCTGAAGGGCAGGTGCCTGACCTTCGCCCAGCGTGAAGAGATCGCGGTGCTGCGCGCCCAGGGACACTCGCTGCGCCGGATCGGGGTCGTGATCGACAGGTCGGCCTCGACGGTGTCCAGGGAGCTTCGGCGCAATTCGGTGGCCGGGTTGCCCTGCCGGGCAACATCGGCTCACGCGTTGGCGTATGAGCGGGCTTCGCGGCCGAAACCGTCGAAACTGCACACGAACACGGTGTTGCGTGCGAAGGTGGAAGAGGACCTGAAAAAGAAGTACTCGCCGGAGCAGATCGCAGGACGCCTGCGGGTTGAGTTTCCCGATGAACCGGAGATGCGGGTGTCACCTGAGACCATTTACCAGTCCCTCTACGTTCAGTCCCGCGGAGCACTCAACCGTGATCTGGCCGCGTGTTTACGCACCGGACGTGCGCTCCGGCAGCCCTGCAGGAAGGCCGGTCAGCGGAAGAACCGGATCCCGGGGATGGTCAATATCTCCGAGCGTCCCGCGGAGGTTCAGGACCGTGCGGTGCCAGGGCATTGGAAGGGTGACCTCATCATCGGCAAGGGCAACCAGTCCGCGATCGGGACCCTCGTGGAGAGAACCACCAACTACACGATGCTCGTTCACCTGCCGGATAGATACAAAGCAGAACAAATGCGTGACGCCCTGGCAGCCAAGATCAAGACGCTCCCCGAGGCGCTGAGGCATTCCCTCACCTGGGACCAGGGCATCGAAATGCAGGACTGGAAAACCGTGAAAGTGGACGCCGGTATCGACATTTACTTCTGCGATCCGCACTCACGCTGGCAGCGGGGCATCAACGGGCCTAGTTGTTGCATGCGAAACGGAAGGCAGTCCCGAGTCCTATCCATTCCAGGTGCTTTTTGACTCTGCAGGGGGCGACGTGATGCCCGGCCGCACGCCGGTTGAGGAGAGCGTGCGGCCGGAGTCTTTGGGTCGAAGGCGGAGCAGGGGTCGGCATTTCGGGGCTATTTTCAATGTCCCTCTTCGCGCTGAGAACAGCCTGAGAGCCGACCCTCCACTGTCCCGCATCCCACCGGCCGGACCGGAGCCGTCAGCCCACACGTTTAGGTGGTCGGCCCGGGCGGGTTCCCACGCCACACCCGGGTCAACCACCGCCGCGCGGCGCGCCCCACTGCGGGCGGACGGCCACGGCTTGCAAAACCTACCTCCGCACCCGCCGCGCGGCAAGGGCCCGAGGCCCACCGGATCAGAGTGCCCGCGCTGCATCGACGCATGGGAGAGCCCCGCAGCTAGTGTTGACGAGAACGAGGCAAATAGAATCTGGCTGGAGGTCACGGTTGCATGAGCGAACCTCCAACGTTGAGTTTTACTCTGACGTACGCCGCCACACTTGGAGTGGCGCTGCCATTCTTCCTGGCTCAGATCATCGCCATGAGCGCACTACTGGCCTTGGCCGGAATCAGCGCTGCGCTGGCCGGGACAGTCCAGTCCATGGCTCGGCTCCTGTCACGGTTCTGATGGTTGTGTCACGTATTTCTGGCCCCTCGAGGGCGGTTGAAACTTGCCCCACCCTGCGATGACTGGGAAGTCTTGTCGCGGGCCCGTCTTCGGTGCCTCATCGACTTGGGGTCTCAGTCAGGGCGCCGCGGACGAAGGAGTTTCAACGTTGGAACCCGCTGGGGGTTGCGACCGGCAGATCTGCCGTCGTGCTAGGTGAGCCTTGCGGCCAGCTCCTGGTATGCGGGGTGGAGTTCTTGCCACCGCACCCGTGCGTCGCAGCGGTCACGTCCGGCGAGGTAGGCGGCGAGATCTTCGACGTGGATCTGGTCTCCTGCCCCGTAGGCGGCGATCTGCTCCAGAGGCAAGCCGCGGTCCTCAATAACCAGGATGGTTTGATCGCCGTCAGCGCTAAGCGTCGCCTCGATCACGCCGTCCGGTTCGTCTGGGGCCGTGGTCAGAATCCGGAGCCACTGTGGGGGCTGGCACACTTCCACACGACAACTGCCTTCCCACCCGCTGGCAAAGTAGCGGGCCCTGAAGTCACCGCCCTCGCGAAGATCGCCTTCTACCTCGCCGAGCCAGCGGGCGAGACGGCCGGAATCGGTGAGCGCCGACCACACGTCCTCCCTATCGGTGTCGAACCGGACCTCAAGTCGCACGATGCCGTTGCCCTCCACCGCTCGCAGGGTGCCCAGCGTGCGCACGCTTCCAGGGGTGTTGTTGGTCACGGGGTGCTCCTTCGCTCACGCTTGCCGCGTGCTATTTCGGTGTGCAGGACATCCAGCCGCTGTTCCCACAGGGCCACGTATCGATCCAGCCAGTCGTAGATCTCAGTGAGCGGCTGTGGGCGGAGGGAGTAAACCCGCCGTTGCGCTTCTTGGTGCACCTCGACCAGACCCGCTTCTCGCAGCACCCGCAGGTGCCGCGAGACACCCGGGCGTGCAATCGGCAGGAGCGCTGCCAGTTCACCCGCGGTTGCCGGGCCGTCAGCAAGGGCCTCCAGCATTCTCCGTCGGCTATCATCCGCGAGGGCCTTTAGAGCGGCTTCCATGACCCTTTTGTACCAAGTCGGTTACGTACCAGTCAAGGTACTTAAGCCGCCTTCGATTCCATCCGGACCGGCCTTCCGCCGCATCCATCCACTGGTGAATCCAACGCTGAAGGCGGTCACAGGTAACCGTCGCAAGTGCCCGGCGGGTCACCAAGTGGGGCCAGAAATAGCCGTCCTGTCTCTGGAAAACGTGCGGGGGCCCAGCCGTGGAGTCCCGAGCCCGAGAGGCTTCACAGGGCTTACTCAGGGGCTACAGACACAATGTTGATTCTGGTGTGGAACGGTAGACGCCACTTGACACCTGGCCCATTGGGAGCCGGGCCAGAGAGAAAGCCGGAACCGATGAGCCAGAATGTCGCAAAATTCTTGGGCCGGAGCCGCGCGGCACGACCGGCGGCGCTGATTCTTGCTGCAATCCTCGCCGTGGCGGCCACGGCTTGTGAGCCCACCCCGCCAGGAGGCGGGCCATCGCCGGGCCAGGGCAAGACAACGGCCGCCCCCGGCACTCCTACGACAACCCCCTCCCCACAACCCACACAGGCCTCGGGGAAACCCGGCCACGTCTTCGTGATCAACCTGGAGAACCACGACTACAACGACGTCTGGGGCCCCGAGTCGGCGGCCACCTACTTATCGAAGACCCTGCGCGCACAGGGCGTGCTGCTCTCCCAGTACTACGGGACAGACCACAACTCCCTCCCCGACTACCTGGCCCAGATTTCCGGGCAGGGCTCGAACGCCATGACGCGCGCCGATTGCCCTGTATATGCCGAGTTCCAACAAACCGGGACATCCGAGGCGGGCCAGGTGCAGGGTACCGGCTGTGTGTACCCCGCTTCGGTTCCCACCCTTGCAGGCCAGCTCAGTTCCGCCGGCAAGACCTGGAAAGGCTACATGGAGGACATGGGCACGCCCTGCCAGCATCCCGAGCCCGGCTCCACGGACGACCATCACAAGGCGAAGGAGGGCGACCAATACGCAACGCGCCACAACCCGTTCGTGTATTTTGACGAAATCACATCGTCTCCGGACTGCCCGAACAACGTGGTGGACTACACCCACTTCGCTGATGACCTGAAGTCCACGGACACGACACCGAACCTTTCCTACATCACACCCAACCTGTGCAACGACGGACACGACAGCCCCTGCGTCGACGGCAGCCCGGGCGGCCTCGAAAGCGCCGACAGCTGGCTGCAGCAGCAGATCCCCGCCATCCTGGACTCCCCCGCCTACAAACAGGACGGGGTGCTGGTCATCACCTTCGACGAAACCGAAGCCAAGACCTCCGGCCCGTCGGGAGTCACCGGAGGCACCGCGGGCGGCCGCGTCGGCGCACTGGTGATCTCCCCGTTCACCAAGGGCGGGACGACGTCGGACACGATGTACAACCACTACAGCCTGCTCGCCAGCATCGAGGACATCTTTTCAGTACCCCGGCTCGGATACGCGGGGGCACCGGGCCTGAACAGCTTCGGCCCGGACGTCTTCAACGCCCGGTAACCGCCCGCGTCACCGAACCTCCACATTGCCGTTCCCCGATCCGGGGCTCCCACAGTGCAAGAAAAAGCGCAGCTTCAGAACCTACTGTTGCGTTGTGGCACAGCAGCCCAGTCAGGGGCACGCCACAACGTCATTTCACCCTCAGAATGACGAAGCGCACCCCAGAGACCGGCTCCACCTCCCTTAAAGATGGAGCCGGTCTGAGCGGACCATGGAAAAACGCGCGGAGCGATGCCCTGCAGCTAGCGATCGACTTCGCCCAACGACAGCTGAGGACACCGGAGGAACTTGATCTCGACTTCGATCTCAGTGACTAGGAGTCGCGGCGCGACCTATGCGGATGGGGCCCATGGTCAGCGGAGCGTGCGCAGGTACCGTGGGCGCACGATTCGCTGCCCGATTCGACGGAGTGGGTAGGGTGTCCGCCAGGGTTGGTGTGAGGCCGCCGGCGTCGGTGAGCACCCCGGGCGGGGTCACCCCTTTCCGATTTCTTGTAGCGCCCACGAGTTGCCGTCGGGATCGCTGAAGTACGCGAACTTGACGCCTCCCATGTCCTCTATTTCGGTCACGGCGGCCCCGTGCTTGATGAGTTGGTCGCGCGCCGCAGCGATGTTTTCGACCACTAGGTGCAGGCCCTTGACCGTGCCGTCGTCTGGGCTGCTGTTGGCCATTCCGGCGCCGATGACTATGGAGCATGCTGAACCGGGTGGCGTGAGCTGCACGATCCGCATGCCGTTCCCGGGCTGCACGTCATGATCCAAAGTGAAGCCGACGGTGTCCGTGTAGAAGGTCTTACTCCGCTCGACGTCTGCTACCGGCAGCGGCACCAGTTCCAATTTCATTGGTACGCGCATTTACCTCTCCTAATTTTCGTCAAATGACGCTTGGATCTTGGGGTGAGCCTGTTCCAGCTTCCTCTGCCCGGTTGTGACGAGGCGGTACGGCGCAACTCTGATCACACAACTATTCAAGGCCGTGCGGGTCAGGGGTCGATCCGGCGTATTTCGATCGGCCAAAACTTGGCCTCTCCGAATTTTCCGGCGATTTCCACGGCGCGGGCCATGCCCACACAGTCGACGATGTAGTAGCCGGCCACGATTTCCTTGGTCTCAAGGTACGGACCGTCGGTCACGGTGCAGGTGCTGCCGTCACGTCTTACGAACTTCGCCTCTTCACCGAGCTGATGTGCCTCCACGAACTCACCGGATGCCCTGAGTTCCTGCTGCAACGAGGTATGTGCCTGCATGATCGCCTCGATTTCGGACGGGGAGAGTGCGTTCCAGGTGTCAACGTCGTTGGGGATCAGCATGAGGTGTTTCATTTGTACTCCTTCGCGGCGGTGCGGGGATCGGGTGGGGATGGGGACCCGGCGCTTGTCTCGGCCAGGCGTTTGGAGAGGTAGCGGCGCTCGGCCTCGGAGGGAGCGAGGTCACGGGCCCGCTCATACTCGAAGCTGGCCTCTGACTTTCTGCCAAGGCGGCGCAGGAGATCAGCCTTCGCCGCGGGCAGGAGGTAGTACCCCTCGAGGGACCGTGTCCGGTCCAGCTCGTCGATGAGGTCAAGTCCTGCTTCCGGTCCCTGAGACATCGCGACGGCAACGGCACGGTTGAGCTCGATGACCGGTGACGGTGCAATGTGCGCCAGGCGGTCATACAGCTGTGCCACCCGGGCGAAGTCCGTGCTGCCAGAGTCCGGGGCGATCATATGGCAGGCAGCAATGGCGGCCTGCACACGGTAGCTACCTGCTCGGGAACGGCGTGAAACGCCCATTTGCTCCGCGGCCGCCAGCAGCGCCACAGCCTCCGCGACCGCAACCTTGTCCCACAATCCGCGGTTCTGCTCCTCAAGGGTCACCAAGTCCCCTGCGGCGTCCGTCCGCGTCCCCCGCCGGGCATGGTGGAACAGCATGAGCGCAAGGAGGCCCAGGGCCTCAGGTTCCTGCGGGGACCCGTCGAGCAACACAACCAGCAGCCGGGTCAGGCGAATCGCTTCCCGGGCGAGTGGTTCGCGGATCAGTAAGTTGCCCCCGGTGGCCGAGTACCCTTCGTTGAACATCAGATACAGCACGGCCAGGATTCCGGCGGTGCGTTCGGATATCAGCTGCGGCGGCGGCACCCGGTATGGGATCCCGGCATCGCGTATCTTCGCCCGGGCCCGAACGAGCCGTTTGGCCATGGTTGCTTCGGAGACCAGGAACGCGCGGGCGATCTCCCCGGTCGCGAGTCCCGCGACTGTGCGCAAGGTCAGGGCCACCCGGGCCTCAAGCGGGAGGGCCGGGTGGCAGCAGGTGTGAATCAGCCGCAGCGTGTCATCCTCTGCCGCCGTCCCTATGCCGGCCTTGTCTTCGAGCCCTTCGAGCTCGGTGAGAATGGCGAGTTCACGGACCGCCCGCCTTTCGCTGGCGGCGCTCCGCATGCGGTCGATTGCCTTGTTCTTGGCCACGGTAGTCAGCCACGCCCCGGGATTCCTGGGAACGCCGTGCTCCGACCAGTCGACGAGGGCCCTGGCGAACGCATCCTGGACACAATCCTCGGCCAGGCCCCAGTCGCCCGTCACGCGGATGAGGGTTGCGGTGATTCGTGCTGCCTCACCGACGGACGCGGCCTCCACGACGGCCCGCACGTCCGTCAGCTCCGGCGCGTCTTCCCTACCCTGATCATCAATGCCGGCCTCGGGGCGAATCACTATTCCCCGAGCGGCCACACGGGCCTGATCTCGATCTTGCCGAACCGGGCCATGGGGTGCTTGGACGCCACCTCGATAGCCTCATCAAGATCGGCACAAGCGATGATGTCATAGCCCGCGATCCATTCCTTCGTCTCCGCGAACGGCCCATCCGAGACCACCACTTCGCCCCCGCGCACCACTACCGTGGTTGCGTCCTCGACAGGACGCAACCTGTCACCGTGACGGGCGACGCCCCGCGCCTCCATCTCGGCCCCCCATTCGACAATGTTGTCCTCGGCGGCCACATATTCCGGCGCTGTGGGATCGCTACAGATGAAAAGCATGTACTCCACGACGTCTCCTTCTTTCGTTAGTTACATCAGCACGACGACCGGGGAGCCGCCAAAAGGACATCTGGTGGGAAATTCTTTTCCGGGGCCATCCCCACGCATTCAACGCCAGGGCTCAGCACGAACTCAAGGCGGCGCGGATGTCCCAGACCGCGAACGGCTTCCCGTCCGGGATGAGATCACGTCGCCACGAGGGACGATGTCCAGTATCGTCGCGCGCCCGGCGGGAACATAGGCTCTACATAGGCTCGGGGTTCTCACCATCGGCCGAGTGGGTTAGCCTCAACGTCGTTTTCCAAGTTCCCGCCGTATTGGGGTCGATGGCAGCCTAGGCTGGGGCGCCGTTGAAGAACTTGATCAGGACCGGTGCGACAGCATCGCTGGCGACTGCGTGGTCCTGGCCTTCCAGCTTTTCTTTTTTCATGCCAGGAACGGCTGCGGCGACGGCATTGATGGCATTCCCGGCCCAGGAAGGGCTCGCACCACCGTAGATCCCGAGCGTGGGAACCTGAATATTCGACAGCCTCTCCGGGACGCTGCCGTCGGCCGTGAGGGTGAGGTCATACGGCAGGGTCTGGGCAACGCTGAGGAGCGCGGGCCACCACGGCATGGTTTTGATTCCTTCGTCGAAGTCAGAGCCGGTATGGCGGATGAACAGTTCCACGGCGGCTTCCCGGTCTCCCCCGTTCAGTGCCTCCTGGACCCGGTCCCTGAAATTTTCCCAAGGTTCTTCGGGGGCATGCCCGGTCAGATATGGCGGCTCGTAGGCCGCCAATTTGGAGATGCCCGCTCCGGCAGCCGCTGCTTCAAGAATCAGGATGGCACCCGAGGAATGGCCGTAAGCGTAGGCCGAACCGCCCGCCGCGGCTATCAGCGCTTCCAAATCCTCTAGTTCACGGCCGGGACTGTAGGGAAGGGTGTCGGAGCTCTCGCCTCTCCCCCGACGGTCATAGGCGTACACGGTGAAGTGCGGGGCCAGCCAAGGCACCAGCCCGTCGGCCGAACGCCGGCTGTTCAATGCACCGCCGATAATGATCAGAGGTGGTCCTTCACCTGTCCGTTCGAAGGCGATTTTCGTGCCGTCGGCCGAGCTCAGAAAGTCAATCATTTGCGCGTCCTGTTCTTCAGTGCCGGATGTCGGGCCGGTTCGGGTGAATGCTGAAGTTCATGCCGTCCCCGAACGGAAAACTCACCGTAACATCCCCTCCCTGTAAGCAGCAGAGGCGGTGGATAAACGGATCCGTGGGTAGCGGCCAACGAAACCCGACCGCGGTCCATCAAGACCCGCGACGGCATCGCAGATTCCGGCGCTGGCGAGCAACCCGAACAAGAACTCGTCCATCGTGGACAACAACCAAGAAATGTCGCAGACACAGTCAGTGCCCGATTTGGACCGAGCCTGCGTCGGACACCATTGGAACCTCTAGCTGGCCGCGCCAGCAGAGGCCGTCACAGGTTGGAGCGCGGCGGAAACCACCATCTGAGTTCGGCGGGAGTGTCTTGGGTGGGCTTCTCGCAACCGAGTTGGGCCGCCTGACCCGACGTTCCCTCGCGCCAGGCGGCCATCTGCTGTCGGCTCAGTGCGCGCCCGGACCGGGATGGACCGCAGCTTTGCCTAGACTCGGTGAATGTCTGAGATCGCAAATCTGAAGGACAGCGCCGAACACCGCTGGCCGGCCGTAATCGGGCTGCTCATCGCGCTGGGCCTCTATGCCGCCCTTCCCAGCGCCTTCCTGCCGGCCATCCGCTACACGGTGGTGGGAATCGGACTCCTGATGCTGATCCCCCGCTGATCCTCAACCCCCGCCGCCTGCACAAAGAGACACGCTGGTCCAAACGATTAGCGACGAGCCAGGCACTCCTCCTCGTCGCCGCCAACGGCGTCGCCCTGGTGCAGCTCATCATTCTTCTGACCGACTCCGGCAGCGGCGACGGGCGGCGCACGCTCCTTCTGGCAGCACTGCAGATCTGGGTAACGAACATCATTGCGTTCGCCTTGGTTTCTGGGAAATGGACCGCGGCGGACCGGTCGCACGGCGCAATACCCACCGGGGCAACCTCCCGGCCGCGGACTTCCGGTTCCCCCAAGACGAAGACCACGACGCCGTCACGGAAGTTGCGACACGGTCCGCTGGGTCGCTTCTTTCGTGGATTACACCTACTTCTCCCTGTCCAACTCCATGGCCTTCAGCCCCACCGACACCATGCCCCCGTCGCCGCGGACCAAAATGATGATGGGACTCGAAGCCGCCGGAGGCTTCGTTCTCCTGGCCCTCGTGATCGCCCATGCCGTCCCCCTGCTGGGCTAAGCCTCGATCCGACGCATTCCGGGCGCTGCGGGAGGGGCGCAGCAGGCCATATCTGCAGCCTTCGATGAGTATGGACTCATGACACACGCACGTTTGGCGACTCTCGGCACCAAGCCGGGCGCGCGCGATGGCCTCATAGAACTCCTCACCAGGCGAGCCGACGGGCTTGCGGAACTGGGTTGCCTCCTCTACGAAGTAGGGGTAAACGACGACCAACCCGACACGGTGTTCGTTGCCGAGTTGTGGATATCCGAGAGCGCCCACAGGGCCTCCCTGGAACTAGACTCGGTCCGGAGCAGCATTGCCGAAGCGATGCCGCTGCTGTCGGGATCGATGAGCAGCCAGGGTTTCGAAGTCGTCGGATCTCCACTGCACGATTGAGGTTCGGATTTTTCGATACCGGTTCCTGATCAAAACGACGCTAGGCCACTTTCTGTGGTGCCTCGGCACAGCCTTGCGCGAAGGCTTCCCAATACGCACGCCGCTAAAAAGCCGGCCCGGAACTTCGGTGTTCCTGGCGACGCGGCTTTCGTGATCGTTCGAGGGTGTCGCGCCGGATGGCCCCCCGCTGGAGCGTGACTGCAGTGGTTGGCCCAGCGGCGGACCGCCCGGAATTTCCAGGTTCGATGACTCTGGGAACATGAGTTACCGGACGACTGTATTGGGGGATCCAGCCGCCCGGACTCACTTCAACGTTACTCCGTTTCGTCGGTGAATAGGGTGAAGTGGATCTGCCCACGTCGCTACCGTGCAGGCCCAGCAGGCAGGCGTCGCAGTACGGCCGGACTGTCGGGTCTTGTGAAAGAGAGGCGACCACTGATGCGGCGATGTCCCGGAGTTTGACGTATCTGGTGCTGGAAGCAATTTTTAGGATTTTTATGGCCGTGTCCTGACTGCAGCGGTTTTGCGCCATGATGGCGCCGGTTGCCAGGTCGATGATCGTCCGGGATTCTATGGCAGCGGTGGGGTTTGTTTTCGCCTCGGCCAGTTGGCTGATCCGGACCGCGAGGCGGAGTGCTTTGGACGCGTGGTATGAGTACGCTTCGACCGTGTCGATATCCTCATCGGTGAAGCCATGGGACCGGGTGGAATACAGGTTCAGGCCCGCTTCTGCTTCTCCCTCAAGGACCAGTGGTACAGACAGGCCGGATCCCACACCCGCCTCCAGCGCGGGCGCCGTGTAGGCGGCCCAGCGGTGCTCGTTGGTTAGGTCCGGAACATGTACGACGACTTGGTTGCGGGCGCTACCTGCGGCGTCTCATCGCAAACCGCCCGACGCCGGGTGGAACGGTTTCTCGCTTCCGGTTACATCACGCTGAGGTGCGACGCGTCCTCCGCAGCGAACCGGGGCCTCCGGGAGGTGACGTTGATGCTCAATGTCCCGGCGCAATACGTTGACGATGCCGGCCGTTACTTCGCCGCCCAAACAAATTGCCGGCTGAGCGCCCAGGTTCTCGGCGCACAGAACCTGGAGGTCACGCTGTGGGTCCGCGACTACTTGGAGGCGCCGGCGTTTGAACGGGAACTGGCCGAGCGCGCGCCCGGCAGCATAGTCATCTCACGTCAGGCTGTGGTCCGGGCGTACACGCGACTTGGCCATATCCTCGATGAATCCGGACGGAGCCTCAGCGTGGTGACGCCGCCGCCGTGGAGGCACGACACACCACAGAATGCCACTGGCTTGCCTCGGGCTGCACAAAAACATTGGGCTGCACGGCGGGAAGAGGAAGCGTCGGCGACCGGCCGTCGGCGGCGGGTTTGACCGCGGCTCACCATGGAGCGAGACGCTGATGGGCCGACGGCGGGGTCAGGTCTACGATTTTGAGAGCCGGCCGCACGTGGGTTGAGGTTGGACGTGCGGCCGGGGCCTGCAACGACGCCAGAGGGCCAGATCTACAGCGTCCAGATACTAATCTCCCCCCTCGGCCTGAGAACAGCCTGAAAGTCTTTGGGCGCGTAAACCAATCCCCCCACTGCAGCCATCGAATCCCGGACCATTATCGACCTGGCGACCGGCGCCATCATGGCGCAGAACCGCTGCAGCCAGGAGACCGCCATCAAGATCCTGAAAAACGCTTCCAACACGCGAAACGTCAAACTCCTGGACATCGCCGCCTCGGTCGTCGCTTCACTATCCCAGGACCCGAGAGTCCGGACGCACTTCGACGCGTAAGCACGTTGCTCAAAAGGCCGGAAGCGCACCGGTGCGGGAGGTAAAACAGCGGTATCGACAGTGCGGCGCGGCAACGCCGCACCTGCGGCTTCGATGTAGGTGGCGATAGGGTCTACAAGCCCGCGGGGAAACGTCCCCCGCGAGGGTGTCCCGCACCTGTCAGGCCCCCAGACCAAGGTCCCGCCCGCGAACACCGGCAAATCCTGAGGTCGGCATAGGACCCGCCCGAGAAAATGCCCGGTGGCTGGGGATAAACGGTACGGGCACGACCATGACCGGACTGCTGATCGGATATGCGCGCGTATCCACCAACGACCAAGACCTCACCGCCCAGAACAATACCCTGGCCGCTCTGACGACGCCGAGCTCCGCGGCTACTGGGAGAAACTCTCAGCACCGGCATGAGAGTTGCGGTCTCCAGTGACTCCTTCCTCGCCTCGGGACCCGACTCTGGACCTGAGTTCGGGCATCTGACTCCGCCAGGCGGGCGTCCGGCTGGGGCGGGCCATGACGTCGGCGCTTCGTGAGGATCGAAGACGTATCCACGCGGCTCACGTACGCCGCTCATTCACGCCCCGGCGGCTCGGACACCTTGTCACGACGGCCGTTTCGGTGGAAAGCTTTGACCATTCGCCACCCGGACTTCCGCCGCTTCAGTGAAGACCGGTTGTAGACACAGTCCTGAACACTCCAGATTCAAGAACTGACGAGACAGAGGAGCTGCCGTGAACCCGCTGAATTCCGTGGTCGCCGCCATAGAACATTCCGAGCGGCTTGACGGGGTGGCTTCAGCCGTTGCCGCCGCGGTCGGGCGGGCAGTGCGGGCGCGCACTGTTCGAAACATCGTCAGCGGCACCGCCCTGGGCCATCCGCTGCATCCGGTCCTCACGGATCTGCCCATCGGAGCGTGGACCATGGCAATGCTCCTTGACACGATAGGGGGCGTGGATTCCGCCCCCGCCGCCGACATCCTGGTGTGCGCGGGCATTGCCGCTGCTGTTCCCACTGCGGCAGCCGGGCTCAACGACTGGTCGGACACCCAGGGGAAGGCAAGGAGAACAGGGCTAGTTCACGCGGTCGCAAACAGCACAGCCCTCTGCCTCTACACAATCTCCGCTGTGGCCCGCGCGCGCGGACACCGCGGTGTCGGAAAGTCACTGGGCATGGCTGGGTTCGGGATCCTGATGTTCGGCGGTTTCCTCGGCGGACATCTCACCTATGCCAGCGCCGTGAACGTCAACAAGACCGCAGACAGGAACGGCCCTACGAAGTGGACACCTGCGCTCAGTGAGAATGACTTGCCCGACGGCGACCAGCGCAAGGTGGACATTGCCGGCGTCTCCCTGCTGCTGCACCGCGCAGGCACCCAGATTCACGCCCTGGACAGCATGTGCAGCCACATGGGCGGCCCACTGGATGAAGGGAAAATCGCCGACGGCTGTGTCACCTGCCCCTGGCACGGAAGCACCTTTCGCCTCAACGACGGGAGCGTCGTGCGCGGGCCAGCCAGCCACCCGCAGCCCGCATACGAAACGCGGCTCAACGACGGTCAAATCGAGGTCCGCCGACGATAGGGCCGGCACTACGCACGCCTCAACCCGCAGCGCTCCGGGGAGCGTGAGGGCCTGCGGACGTCGGTCCAGGCCTGAGGCCGCGCCACCTCGCGACGATGTGCGCGGACCAGGAGCGCAATCGAATTCACGACGGAAAGGTCATCGCCAAAAACCAGACGCCGCGATTCCAAATCCCAGAAGGAGGGGCTCAATGTCCACGGAACGACTCACTGCAACAGGACCGGGGGCTGGAATGGACGGTGTCGGCACGGCGTCCGCCGACTCAGCCTCGTTTGGATCCGCCGGACGGGAGCGCTCGGTTCCCCCTGGGGCCCTGGTGCGTACCCGGGTGCGTATCCCTCTCAGGTTCACCGACGGCTTCGCCACGACCGCAGATGCGTTCACTTTCCGGGATCTGGTGGACCGCAAGGAGCACCTGCTGCTGGGGCTCGGTGATTGGCACGGCGCCCTCGCCGCGGCTGCCGCCCCCTTGGTGCGCCCTCACAGCGAATGCCTCACCGGGGACGTCCTGGGATCGCAGAGGTGCGACTGCGGCCCACAGCTCCGCGAGGCGGCCGAGCGGATCGCCGGTGAGGGCGGCTTCCTGCTGTATCTGAGGCAGGAAGGCCGGGGCATCGGACTCTACGAGAAGCTCGACGCCTACTCCCTTCAGGACCGCGGGCTCGACACCTACGCCGCGAACGTCGCCCTCGGCCACGGTGAGGACGAGCGGGACTATCGTGCAGCGGCCCAGATGCTGCTCGCCGTCGGAGCGCACCGGATCCGGCTGCTGAGCAACAACCCCGACAAGGCCCTCCAGCTCGAGGCCAACGGCGTCGCTGTGGCCGAACGCGTGCCCACCCGGGTCCACCTCTCCTCCGCAAATGCCCGCTACCTGGCCACCAAACGCGACCACACCGCCCACACCATCGTCCTGGGACCGATCCCGACCGACATGTGAAGGAATTCCGTCGCCTCCGGCCACTACCAGTTCCTCAAGTTTGCCGGAGCGGACCTCCGAAGTATCCAGGTAAGCGAGGAAGTCATCCATGTCATCTCTCCCGTTGAAGGCCCCGGCTGAACGCCTCGACCTGGCAATTAGTGCGGGCCGGCGGCGCCGCCTGGCATGCCGGCTTTGATCAGATCCATCACTGAGGAGTCGGCCAGGGTGGTGACATCCCCGATCGGCCTGTCCTGCGCCACGTCTTTGAGGAGCCGTCGCATGATCTTCCCGGACCGGGTTTTAGGCAGCTCGGTGACCACCATGATCTGCCGGGGCCGGGCGATTTTGCCGATTTCCTTGGCTACATGGTCGCGCAGCTCCTGCACGACCTCCGGTCCGCCGTCGCCCGCATCGCTGCGCAGGATGACGAAGGCGACGATGGCCTGCCCGGTGGTGTCGTCGAGGGCGCCGACGACGGCGGCTTCGGCCACCTTCGGATGGGCGACGAGCGCCGATTCGATCTCCGTCGTCGAGAGCCGGTGTCCTGCCACGTTCATCACGTCGTCCACCCGGCCGAGAAGCCAAATATCCCCGTCCTCGTCCTTCTTCGCGCCGTCCCCGGCAAAGTAGAGCCCCGGGAACCGTGACCAATACGTCTCCACGTACCGGTCGTTGTCACCCCAGATGGTGCGCAACATGGATGGCCAGGGTTCCCTGAGGACCAGATAGCCGCCGGAGCCGTTGGCAACCGGTGCGCCCGCGTCATTGACGACGTCGGCCACGACCCCGGGCAACGTCCTCATGGCGGCGCCCGGTTTACCCGCTGTGACTCCCGGGAGCGGACTGATCATGATGGCTCCGGTCTCGGTCTGCCACCAGGTGTCCACCACGGGCGTGTGGTTGTGCCCGATGTTCTCGCGGTACCAGATGTAGGCCGCCGGGTTGATCGGTTCGCCCACGGTTCCGATCACGCGCAAACTCCTGAGACTGTACTTGGCCGGTATCTGGGCGCCCCATTTCATGAAGGTACGGATGGCGGTCGGGGCGCAGTAGAGAATCGAGACTTTGTACTTGTCGATGATTTCCCACCAGCGGCCCTGGTGCGGGGTATCCGGCGTGCCCTCGTACAGCACGGAGGTGGCACCGTTGGCCAAGGGACCGTACACGATGTAGCTGTGCCCGGTGACCCAGCCGATGTCCGCGGCTGTCCAGAAAATATCGGTCTCGGCCTTTAGGTCGAACACCGCCCAGTGGGTGTAGGCGCACGCCGTGAGGTAGCCCCCAGTGGTGTGCAGGATGCCCTTGGGCTTGCCCGTGGTGCCGGAGGTGTACATCACGTACAGGGGATGGTCAGCGTCGAAGGCCTCGGCGTCGTGATCGGCGGAAGCCAGCTCAACCGAGTCATGCCACCAAATATCACGGCCCGGTGTCCAGTCGACCTCCTGGGCTGTGCGGCGGACCACCAGGACGTTGCGAACGTCCGGACAGTCCAGCAGGGCCTCGTCGACGGCGGGCTTCAACCCATTGGCCTTGCCGCGGCGGTAGGCGCCGTCGGTCGTTATGACGATCCGCGCGTCGCAGTCGTGGATCCGCGTCCGGAGCGCGTCCGCGGAAAACCCGCCGAACACGACGGTGTGCGGTGCTCCAATTCGTGCGCAGGCCAGCATAGCCACGACGGTTTCCGGGATCATCGGCATGTAAATGGCAACCCGGTCTCCCGGCTTGACGCCCAGATCGGTCAGCGTGTTCGCCGCCTGGCAGACCATGTGGGTGAGCTGGGCATAGGTGATGGCACGGGTGTCCCCGGCTTCTCCTTCAAAGTAGTAGGCGACCTTGTCCCCGCGGCCGGCAGCTACATGCCGGTCAAGGCAGTTGTACGCGGCATTGAGCCTGCCCCCGACGAACCATTTGGCAAATGGCGGATTCGACCAGTCCAGGACCTCACTCCATTTTTGGGACCAGTCCAGCCGCTCCGCCTGCCGCGCCCAAAACGCCAGCCTGTCGCCGGCAGCTTCGTCATAGTCCGACGATGTAGCGTTGGCCTGCGCCGCAAAGCCGGCGTCCGGAGGAAAGCGCCGCTGCTCGTGCAACAGGTTTGCGAGGGTCTCATCCGATTCTGTTGGGTCTGCTGCCATGGCCTGTCACCGTCGTCCCACCGGAAGCACAGTCCGCTTGTAGGTGGAGTTCGCGACCACCGCGAGGGAGCAGTACCAGGCAATCAGCGCCGTCACGATGCCCAGCCAGCCGCCCAGCATCGACAGCCCGGCTGCCCCGAAGAAGGCGCCGAGAAACAGCGCAATGAAGGTCAGGGTCAAGAAGACAAAAACGGCAAAGACACCCATGCTGACGCGCCAAGCTGAAACGGTCATATAGGCGGTAAAGATTGCCCAGCCCAGAAGATAGAGGCCGACAGCTTTGCCGGCGTCCGCTGCCGGAAGACTGCCCGCGCTGAACTGGCTCAGGAACCAGAAGGACAGCCAGAAGGCTCCGTACGAGCAGAACGCCGTCGCGCCGAAAACGTTGCGGTTGGCAAATTCCCAGATTCCGGCGGCGAACTGCGCCATGCCGCCGTAGAACAGTGCCAGTCCCAGGACAACGGGTTCGACTGCTTTGGGGATCAGGCCGGCATTGATGACACTGAGGACAAACGTGGTCATTGCGAAAGCGCCCAGACCCAAAGCTGCCGGATCGGCAAAGGGTGGGCTGGTGCTCCCCTGTGGAGAAACAACTGCGTCTTGGGCTGGTACGGGATTTTCAGCCCTGCGACCACCTCCCGCCGGGACGGTCCCCGCCGCGGAGCTTGATTCGACACTCATGGCACGACTCCTTGGTCAACACCAGCACCATTGCTGGTGACGTATAACAGGCTACTCCTGAATGCGCAAGGAAATTATCTGAATTTGTTGTGATTCAGGTCGCGCACCCTTGTGTCGCAGATCACATTGCTTGGCCCAGTGGTGAAGTGCCGGCAGGACCATGCCCCCTCTTGGCCTGAACCGTACCGCCTAGGGTCGAGCATGCGTGTACCGTTCGAACCGAACGGCGCCACGCCGGGCGGACCAAAAGTCGACTCTGCGGCTCCCGTCCCGGCCCAGGACCTACACTCCTGACCATGACCACCCACAATGAACGGCAGGCCCGGGCGGAACACCGTTGGCCTGCCGTCATCGGCCTTCTCATCGCACTGGCGCTATACGCCACGCTGCCCACGACGTTCCTTCCGGCGGTACGCTACTCCGTTGTTGTCGTCGGCCTGGCCCTGCTGATTCCGCTCATTATCCTGAATCCACGCAGGTTGGTCCGCGAAACCCGCTGGTCAAGGCATCTTTCCGTCGGCCAGGCGTTGTTGCTTGTCGTGGCCAACGAGGCAGCACTCGTCCAACTGGTCATTCTCCTCACGAACTCCGGAAACAGCAACGGGCCAACGCTGCTGCTCGCGGCCCTTCAGGTATGGGTGACAAACGTCATCGCGTTCGCCTTGGTCTACTGGGAACTGGACCGGGGCGGTCCGGTCACCCGGCGCCACGCCACGCGCCATGAGCTGCCCCGGGCAGACTTCCGGTTCCCCCAGGACGAAGACCACGACGCAGTGCAGGAAGTTGCCGCCCGGTCCTCCGTGAAGACGGACTGGACGGCTTCATTTGTCGACTACGTCTACTTCTCCCTTTCCAACTCGATGGCATTCAGCCCCACAGACACGATGCCCCTTTCGGCCCGGGCAAAATCCCTGATGGGACTGGAGGCCTTCGGAGGATTCGTGCTGCTCGCACTCGTCATCGCCCACGCCGTCTCCCTGCTTGGCCAGTAGGCCGCCGGGCAGCAAAGGGCCGGACACGAACGACAGCCGTTCCACGATCGAAGCGCCCTGCCCCTATATGTCACACACACCGGTTCACAACGAACAACTGCTCCCCGCCAGCCAATTTTCCGCAAGGTGACTTGCGGCTGGTCTCAGTTTTCGTCGAAATATCTCGGCCTCCGTATGGTCAGTGGCGGGGAGTGTCTGAATAACGGTGGATTCAGGGTTGGCCAGACACACCGGGCGATGCCTGGCGGGGAGGACTGATCATGAGCGGAACCATGGATCCCATGGCGACTGAATTGGATCAGCAAGAGTTAGCGCAGCAGCTCCTGGCCCAGGCCAAAGAGCAGGGTATCGATCTCGTCGGCCCGGACGGGCTGTTGAACCGGCTGACGAAAAACGTCCTGGAGACCGCTCTGGAAGCGGAGATGGACGAACACCTCGGATACGAAAAACACGACGTGTCCGGGCGCGGGAGCGGGAACTCCCGCAACGGCACCCGCACCAAGACCGTCATGACGGAGATCGGGCCGGTGGAGATCGACGTGCCGCGGGACACCGGTGCGACGTTCGATCCGCAGACCGTGAAGAAACGCCAGCGCCGGCTGACGGGAGTCGACGAGATCGTGTTGTCGCTGAGCGCGAAAGGGCTCACGACCGGAGAAATCGCAGCCCACTTCGCCGAGGTGTTCGGCGCCAGGGTCTCGAAGGACACGATCTCGAGGATCACCGAGAAGGTCATCGGCGAGATGACCGAGTGGCAGAACAGGCCGCTGGACCGCGTCTACCCGGTGGTGTTCATCGACGCTATCCACGTCAAGATTCGTGACGGGCAGGTCACGAACCGGCCGGTCTATGTCGCTATCGGTGTCAGCGTCAACGGTGAACGCGACATCCTCGGGCTATGGGCCGGGGACGGCGGCGAAGGCGCAAAGTTCTGGCTCTCGGTGCTGACCGAGATCAAGAACCGCGGCGTGGAGGACGTCTGCATCACGGTCTGCGACGGACTCAAAGGCCTGCCGGAGGCCATCAACACCGTGTGGGAACTCGCCGTCGTCCAGACCTGCATCGTGCATCTGATCCGGAACACCTTCCGGTATGCGGCCCGGCAGTACTGGGACGAGATGTCCCGTGATCTGCGCCCGGTCTACACGGCACCGTCCGAGGCCGCGGCCAAGGAAAGGTTCGTAGAGTTTTCGACCAAGTGGGGCCGGCAGTACCCGGCGGTGACCCGGCTGTGGGAGAACGCCTGGAGCGAGTTCGTGCCGTTCCTGGACTACGACGTCGAAATCCGGCGGGTCATCTGCAGCACCAACGCCATCGAATCCCTCAATGCCCGCTACCGGCGCGCGGTCCGGGCCAAGGGCCATTTCCCCACCGAGCAGGCGGCCCTGAAATGCCTGTACCTGGCGACCCGGGCACTGGACCCGACCGGCAAAGGCAGGGCACGATGGGCCTCACGGTGGAAGCCGGCCCTGAATGCCTTCGCCATCAGCTTCGACGGAAGAATCAACTAAATGCCAACGGTGAATCCACCGTTAAACGGACACTCCCCAGTGGCGGTGTCCTCCTGCAAGAGGGTGTGTTAACTGTCGTCATGGTGCCGCCGGCCGGGCGAGGCGGTGAGCTGTTTCGAGCATGGCGGCGTGGACGAACGCCTGGGGGAAGTTGCCGCGCAGCTGGCGCTGTTCGACGTCGTATTCTTCGGTGAACAGTCCCGGGGAACCGCAGGCGGCCCGGTTGCGTTCAAAGAGTCTGAATGCGTCTGTGGTGTTGCCCTGCTCATGTTCGGTCAGGGCCAAGAAGAAGCCGCACAGGAGGAAGGCGCCTTCGGCGTCCGCCAGGGGGCCCGGCCCGTGCCTGAACCTGTAAACGTATCCATCATCGAGGAGTTCTTTCCTCACGGCCGCTGCCGTGGCGAGGGAGCGGCCGTCGCCGGTGGGGACGGCTCCGCGGATGGCGGGAAGAAGCAGTGCCGCGTCGATCCTCTCGTCGTCGGCCGATCGTTGCCATCTGCCGCTGGGGTGCGTGCAGGTGTCGGCTGTATGTGCCAGAATCCTGTCTGCCAGTGGTCCCCAGGCAGAGACCTGGGTGGCGGGGGCATACCGGGAGACGGCTTTGAGGCCGGCGACGCACATCAGCCGTGAATGGGTCCACCGTTCGTTCTCGAGTTCCCAGATGCCGGCATCCGGCTCGGCCCACTTCTCCTCTATGGCCGCCACCGCCTGCTCCACTGCGTGCCAGTGCCTGTTGTCGAGGTGGTCATGGCGGGCGGCGGTGGCGAAAAGCAGCAGGGCTTCGCCGAGACTGTCCAGCTGGAATTGCCCGTTTACCCAGTTGCCGACCTTGTCCGTCCCGCCCGGGTAACCCGGAAGGTCGAGTGTGTGCTCGTCCGGGACCCTGCCGCCGCGGACGGTGTAAGCGGGTTTGAGGCTGGTTCCGTCCGCCAGCAACCGTTCGCTGACGAAGTGCACCGAGCTGTCGAGGAGGCCGGTGGCTCCGCCGGCACCGGCGGCCTGGCCGGCAATGCATTGATCCCGGATCCAGGCGTAGCGGTAGTCGTAGTTGCGTTTTGCCTCGTCACGCTCCGGCAGGCCCATGGTGGCGGCTGCGGCCATGGCACCGGTTGCGCCGGTCATCCCGCGCATGACCGCGTAAGCCCGGCGGGCGTCGGCAGGGGCAACAGTCCCGTTCATTGCAGGTACCGTTGTGGCCCAGGCGCGCCCGGTGGCCGTCCAGAGATCCGCAGGGACGGGCGGCCGGGTCGGTAGCGGCCTGGCGGAAAGCTCCATCACGACGTGGTGTTCCTCTCCGGGCCTAAGCTGCACATCCTGTTGCAGCACGCCATCGTTCGCGTTTGCCCGGCCCATCCCGCTGACGCGAAGGTGCAGTCCGCCGCCCTCACCGGACCACACACCGTCCCCGCCGTTGGAAAGGTCCACCCGGCACCGGCCGAAGCCCGGCCGGGGGTGCAGGAGGACCCGGACCGGCGCGGTGCCCGATACAACCCGGATATGACGCATCAGCACCGCCAGGGCGGGGTCCCCCGGCATCGCGAGGGCCTCGCGGCATTCGACGATGCCGTCCGTGGTGACCCAGCGACTGTTCCAGATCAGTGTGCCGTCGTCGTAGTGCCCTCCCCACACATAGCGCGGGTTCAGGGGTGTCACGGAAAATGCCCCGGCGCCGCCCACCAGGGACGAGAACACGGCGGGGTCATCCCATTGCGGGGCACACAGCCAGACAACGTCACCGCGCGGGCCGATCACCGCGCCCCGTTCACCGTCCGCCAGCAGGGCATAGTCGCGCAGAACCTGGGGCGGGAAGAAGACTTCCCCGCCATCGGGCTGGGCTGGTGTCATCAGGTGTCCGCCAGGCCCGTACCGGCGTGCCTGCGTCCCTGAAAAGCTGAGTGTTTCAAGCTGGCTCCTTCTGCTCCACGGCCTAGATTCGGTATGGTTCGGCGTCCAGGGCCCGGAAAATGAGTCCGTTGCCGGGCCGGTCGTCGCTGGGCCGAACGCTGCCTCCTTGTGGATCGGGCGTCCCGTCGAAGAACATCTCCTCGATCCGGACGTGGTCGTGGAACCACTCCAGGTGACGGAAATTGCGGGTGCTTGCAGCCGCGGGCACGGTCAGGTTCGGTGCACAGTGCCCGGAGACTTCCAGGCCGTGGGCCGCGGCTACCGCGGCGGCCCGGAACCACTCCGTGATTCCCCCGCAGCGGCTCACATCCACTTGAAGGCAGTCAACGGCGCCGGCGCCGCACATCTGCTGGAAATAGAACAGGGTCGTACCGTATTCGCCGGCTGCGACATCCGCCGTGACAGACTGCCGGACCTGGCGAAGCCCCTCAAGGTGATCGCTGGATACCGGTTCTTCGAACCACGTCAGATCCTGCTCTGCCGCGGCGTCGAAAACCCGAACGGCTTGCTTGGCGGTGTAAGCGCCGTTGGCGTCGACGAACAGCTGGACGTGCGGCCCGATGGTGTCCCGTGCCTGACGGATCCGGAGGAGGTCGCGGGCCGTGTTCGCGCCGCGGTCCTCGCCGATTTTGATCTTGACCCGCGGGATCTGTTGCTGGCCGGTCCAGCCCTCCAGCTGGCGTCGGAGCTGGGCCTCTGAATAGGTGGTGAACCCGCCGCTGCCGTAAATCTCCACCTCCGCCCGCGCCGCCCCGAGGAGCCGGTGCAGGGGAAGGCCGAGGATCCGTGCCTTGAGGTCCCAGAGCGCGCAGTCGACGGCGGAGATCGCGTAGCCGGCCAGTCCGGGGCGTGGAGTGTTGCGCACCGCCCGGGCCATGGCTTCGGCCGCTGCAGGAACGTCGAAAGGGTTGAGCCCGGTAACGGCCGGTTCCAGGGTCTCCTTGATCAGCGCCGCGCAGGCCCCCGGCGCGAAGGTCCAGCCGATGCCGGTCCAGCTGCCGGCCACGGCCTGGACCAGGACGATGGTGGTGGCGTCCCACGCCAAGGTTCCGTCGCCCTCCGGCGCGCTGGTCGGCACCGTGTAGGCCGAGACGTCAAGACGTCCCAGCTGAAGGCTTGAATCGATCATGACGGTCAATCCTTCTTGTGCGGGAGGAACTCCTGGGCCTTGGCTTTGACGCCTTCTTTGATGATGCCCCAGCCGCTGTCGTCGCCCTTCATGACCGCTTTTGCGCTGTTGAGTGCCTGTTCCAGGGTGGCGTGGGGCGGGATTGGCGGGATGTCCGGGTCTGTGCGCACATCCAGAACGGTCGGCCGGTCCGCTGCGAGTGCCTTCTCCCATGCGTCCCCGAGTTCGTCGGGGGACCCCACGCTGATGCCCTGCAGCCCGAGGCTGGACGTGAAAGCCGCGTAGTCGACGTCGGGAAGGGCTTGGGATTCACGGAACGCCGGGGCCCCTCCCATGGCCCGCATTTCCCAGGTCACCTGGTTCAGGTCATCGTTGTGCAGGATCGCAACGATGAGCCTGGGATCAGTCCACTCGCGCCAGTAGCGCTGGATGGTGATGAGCTCGGCCATGCCGTTCATCTGCATGGCACCGTCCCCGGCGAAGGCGATCACAGGACGTGCGGGGTGGGCGAATTTTGCTCCAATGGCGTAGGGCACCGCCGGTCCCATGGTGGCCAGGTTGCCGGACAAGGAGCCGCGGATGTGGCCATGAAACTTCAGTTGCCGGGCGTACCAGTTGGCCGCGGATCCGGAGTCTGCTGTGAGGATTGCGTCGTCAGGCAGCCGGTCGGAGAGCTCGGAGAAGAGCCGCATGGGGTTGATGGGGCTGGCTTCGACCATGGCCTCGGCGCGCATGGTCTCCCACCACCGGGTGATTTTCGTTTCCAGGTCTGCGCGCCAGGACTGGTTCTGTTTCCGCTGCAGATGCGGAATCAATGCCCGCAGGGCGGTGGCGGAATCGGCGACGATGTTGAATTCGTAGGGGTACCGCAGTCCGATCATGCCTGGGTCGATGTCGATCTGGACACCGCGCGCCTGCCCTTCTTCCGGCATGAACTGGGTGTAGGGGAAGCTTGATCCGATGGTCAGCAGGGTGTCGCAGTCGCGCATCATTTCGTAGCTGGGGCGGGTTCCGAGAAGGCCGATTGATCCGGTCACATAGGGAAGATCGTCGGGCAGGGAGTCCTTGCCGAGCAGCGCCTTGGCAACGCCTGCGCCCAGCAATTCCGCGACCTGGCGGACCTCCGCGGCCGCGCCACGGGCCCCCCGGCCAATGAGCATGGCCACTTTGCTTCCCTCGTTGAGCAGCTGGGCCGCGCCGCGAATCGCGTCGTCGTTGGGCTGGATTTCAGGCCAACGGATGCCGAGGCTGGAAGGAACCATCTTGAAGGCGTGCGTCGGTGGCGTGTACTCCAATTCCTGGACATCGGACGGGATGATGACCGCCGTCGGGGCCTTCCTTGCCAGGGCTATCCGTACGGCCCGGTCCAGGACGTTGGGGAGCTGCTCGGGGACCGTGACCATCTGGAGGTACTCGGAGGCCACGTCCTTGAAGAGGCTCAGCAGATCCACTTCTTGCTGGTAGGAGCCTCCCATCGCGCTGCGGGCTGTCTGGCCGACGATCGCCACCACCGGCACGTGGTCCAGTTTCGCGTCGTACAGCCCGTTGAGCAGGTGGATCGCGCCCGGGCCGGAGGTGGCCATGCAGACCCCGACCTTGCCGGAGAACTTGGCATAGCCGACGGCTTCGAAGGCACTCATTTCTTCGTGTCGGGCCTGAATGAATTTCGGTTCGTTGCCGGCTTTCCCGAAGGCAGCGAGCAACCCGTTGATGCCGTCCCCCGGAAAAGCAAAAACTTTGTCCACGCCCCATTCGCGGAGCCGGGCCAGCAAATAATCAGCAACTGTCTGTGATGCCATGATCAGTTTCCCTTCCAGTGCTCAGTCTTTCGGCGGCGCGGGCCGCCACCGCCATGATCGTCAGCGCCGGGTTCGCGCTTCCCTGTGTCGGCAACACGCTGCCGTCGGTGATGAACAGGTTCGGAACGGCGAAGCTGCGGCACATCTGGTCGACCACGCCATGGCGTTCGTCGGCAGCCATCCGCGCCCCGCCCACCAGATGGGCGAAGCGTTTGATGGTCATGACTTCGTCCGCGCCTGCAGCTTTCAGGATCTTCTCCATGACATCCTGCGCGGCGCCCATCAGTTGCCGGTCGTTCTCGCATTGGCTGTAGCTGAACTCGGCAACCGGCAGCCCGGTCCGGTCTTTTTCCTCCGCCAAGGTGACACGGTTTCCTTCCAGCGGAAGAAATTCGCACAGCGCGCCCAGGCAGGCCCAATGCGGAAAGTCGCTCATGTAGCGGCGCAAGTCCGCTCCCCAATGTCCCTGGGCGGAGACGTGCTCGGCCCAGGTGATGGGCAGCGGCGAAACGGTCTGAATGGAGAATCCGCGCTTGTAGGGCTTGGTGGGGTCCGTTTCATAGAAGTCCTCAGTGCTGACTTCCGGCGGCGGAGCCTTCCACATGCGTACCTCCGCGTCGAACCGGCCCGCCGTTTGCGGCGCGCCCTGGACCATCACGTACCGGCCGACCTGGTCGAAGTCGTTGCACATACCCTGCGGGAATCTCGCTGAGGTCGAATTCAGCAGGAGACGCGGTGTTTCGATCGAATATCCGGCGACGGCCACCATCCGCGCCCGCTGGAACCGTTCCCGCCCGTGCCGGGTGTAGTGGACACCGGTGGCCCTGCCGGTCCCTTCGTCGAAGCCGATGCGGGTCACCATCGAATCGGCCCGCACTTCGGCGCCGTGGGCGAGTGCGTCCGGAATGTGGGTTATCAGGGGCGAGGCCTTCGCGTTCACCTTGCAGCCTTGAAGGCAAAAGCCCCGGTAAATGCAGTGTGGCCGGTTGCCGAAGCGGCCGTTGGCGATCGCGACCGGACCGACCTTGGCCGTGATCCCGCAGGCGCGTGCACCGCGGAGGAAGAGCTCTCCGTTGCCCGAGACGGGGTGAGGCCGGTGCGGATACCGGTGCGGATCGCCCCACGGCCAGGGTTCTCCGGCCACCGGGAGTTCCCCTTCGATGTCCTCATAAAAGGGACGCAGATCCGCGTAGTCCAGGGGCCAGTCGGCGCCGACGCCGTCCGTGGTGAAGGTGCGGAAGTCGCTGGGGTGGAACCGGGGCGTGTATCCGGCGTAGTGCACCATGGAGCCACCCACCCCGCGGCCTGAGTTGTTCGATCCGAGGGGCACGGGGTCATCACCGCCGATCACGCGCGGATCGGTCCAATACAGTTGATGCGAGCCGGCCTCGTCACTCACCCAGTCACGCTCAGGGTCCCAGAACGGGCCAGCATCGAGGGCGACCGCCCGCCATCCCGCGCGGGCCAGCCGTTGCAGCATGGTTGAGCCGCCCGCTCCGCACCCCACGATAACGATGTCCACTTCGTCACGGTCATCGAACACGCGCATGTCATCGCGCAGCCGGTGGTTGCTGCCCGGGCCGGCCGGCAGCAGCCACGCGGATTCATTACGGCTCCGCACGCTCCGCACGTGGCTCACCTCCGGGTTCCACCGTCCAGCGCCACGGGGTCCTCCGTGGGTCTGGTATCGGCCACTTCGAACGGTTCCAGCCGGTTGAGTCCCACATTTTTATACCCGCGGGGGTACGCGGGCCCCCCGAATCCGATCTCGTCCCACGCCCACGGATGTGAGTAAAAGGCTGTGCACGCGTAGCGGGTCCACAGCCCCCACACGCGTCCGGCCGGCAGGCCCTGCCATGACGAAGCGCCCAGGTCCCTGACGGTCCGGAGCAGGTCGGCCTGCCGGTCGTCGTTGCAGCTGGCGAACGTCTGGTTGAACGCCTCTTCCGCCGCACGGTCCAGCGCCGACAGCGATGTCCGCCAGGCCTGTCCGTCTTCAGGCATGTCCTCGAAGCGCCAGCCGTCGGTCTGGTTCTCGGCCAGGCGCGCGTCGACGAAGTTAACGACCGGGACGCGGGGCTCGGCATGCTGGTCAAGGAGTTGGTCAAAGAGTGCCCTGGCAGTGGCCTCTTCGGCCGGGGTGAAGAAACGGATGTCGGCGGGTCGCGCCAGCCGGCCCAGGACCACGCCCGCGGTTGCCCGGTCCCAATGGCCGGACTGGGCGAGCGTGCTGAATCCCGGGTACCGGCCACCACCGGCGCCCCTATCCAGGGGAAGCCGGCTCATCGCTCCCGCCTGAGAACGGAAGCCAGCAGCCCCATGCCGCCGACCAATGTCACCAGCAGCGGCGCCAGCAGCGGCGGTCCCATCTCCAGGTTGTAGCGCAGATTGGAGAATCCGCCCGGTTTTTGGGCTATTCCCCGGGCATGCAGATAGGTTCCCTGCAGCCCATTGGCCACTATCGCGGCACTGGCGATCGGCAATACAGTTTTGGCCATCCTGCGGCTGAAGACCCCGGCAAGCCCGGCCGCGGCGCCCACCGGACCAAGCGCCACGGGCAGCCACATCCATTTGTTCCCGAAGCTGGCCTTGTCATGTTCGAAGTAGATTTCTGCCGCTGTCACCAAGGCCCCCGCTGCGGTGAGCCCGGAAAGAGACCGTTCGAATCTGCCCGTTTTCACGTTGCGGACCAGGCGATCAACGAGGTGGGTCATTTCCCTTTCGGGTGCATGCTTCATGGTGCGCTCCTCCGCAATCAGGAAAAATACGTGCCGCTGGGCAAACTTTGCTGCTCCGCAAGCACCGGGGTAATACTGGGGTGCGTGGAAAGAAACAGCGACGACCGCGCCGACGCCCAGATCGATGCGGTCCTTAGGGCCGCGAACGTCCTGCTGCGTGTCGTGGCCCAGTCAGTTGTCGAAGTCGAAGACATTGTCACCAGCCCCCAGCTGCGGGTGCTGGTAATGATTGCCTCGCGCGGACCGCAAAATCTCGGTGCGGTAGCCATGGAACTGGGGGTCCACCCGTCCAACGCCACCCGCACCTGCGACCGGCTGGTCAATGCCGGACTGATCGCGCGGCGCGATGACCCCGCGGACCGGCGGTACGTGGAGTTGTCCCTGACCCCTGAAGGCGCGTCGCTGGTCAACACCGTCCTGGAGCACCGGCGAAACGCCGTTGCCGCGGTGATGGGACGGATGACAAACGAGTTGCGCGGCGCCACGGCGCTGGGAATGGACGCGTTTGCCGCGGCGGACGGCGGCGAAGGCACCGAAGACGGCAGGTTCACCATCGACCTGCACGTGTGACCGGCGCCGCTGCCAGGCGCGCAAGCAACACCGCTGACGATGATCATCCGAACTCCCCCGCCGCGAAAACCAACGCAAGCGCCGCGCTGACTCCCGCAGACCTCCGATGACGGCTATCCAACACGGCGACCCCGGCCATACTCGCGGCGTGGACCACATCCACACTGCCTCCGACAAGGTGGGCAGAGCGCCCGCCGCGGACAGTCAGCACCGCCTGAACCAGGTGCCGTGCGCCCAGAATCCGGATCACCACGCGGGTCCTGCCATCCGGCATCTCACCCAGTAGCAGGCCGGAAACATAATCCGGTGCCAACAGCTCGCACATCCCGTACGCCGCCCGGACCAATTCCAGCGGCTTCACCGGTTCGCCGACCGCAAAAGCGCGCGGCCCGCGACGGCCACGGAGGCGAGGAGCCCGGCTGCGGCCGCGCCCACCGCTGCATAGTGCTGGGAGGCCCACAGCTGCGCGCTGCGGTTGGAGGCCCTGGAATCAAAAATACCGCGCGTCCCGAAATCCTTCCGTTTGTCGGCAGGTTCCCAGAGATTCTTGGGCTGGTCGGGATGGCGGGGTTCCGCGGTCTGCTGGGCGTTGAAGCCTGTCTTGGCCAGGTAGCGGTCGAGCAGGCCTGGGGCGACGGCGTTCGCGATGAGTGTCCCCGCAGTGCTGCCGCCGACCCAGTACTCCCGACGCTGTGGATGCTCCGCCGCGTACACGACCGCCCGGGCGGCCAGCTCCGGCTGGTAAATCGGCGGCACGGGCTGCGCCTGTCGCGGAAGGCGGGACAGGACCCAGGAAAACTGGGGCGTGTTGACCGCCGGCATTTGCACCATCGTGGTGTGGATCCCGCTCGACTCATGCAGCAGTTCACACCGCAGCGATTCATTGAAACCCTGGATAGCATGTTTCGCGCCGCAGTAGGCGGTTTGCAACGGGATGCCCCGGTAGGCCAGGGCCGAGCCGACCTGCACTATGACGCCGCGGTTTCGCGGCCGCATGCGCTTCAAGGCCGACATGGTTCCGTAGACGTAACCGAGGTAGCTGACCTCGGTCACGCGTGCGAACTCAGCTGCGGAAATTTCCGAAAAGGGGGAGAAAACCGAAGTGAAGGCAACGTTGACCCAGACGTCGATGGGCCCCAACTCGCGCTCAATTCGCTCGGCGGCAGCATCCACAGCATCGGCGTCGGCGACATCGACGCTCAAAGTCCACGCGCGGCCGCCGGCGGCCTCCACCTCCTGCGCGGCCCCGGCCAGACCTGCCTCGCCACGGGCAAGCAAGGCAACGGTGGCGCCTTGACGGCCAAAGGCAACCGCCGATGCGCGCCCGATTCCGCCACTGGATCCGGTAATAGCGACGATACGCCGGGCCTTGTCCATGAGGGTGACTCCTTAGAGTGTCAGCAATCGCGTCAGCTTCCCGCCCTTCCTGCACGGGCGCCGAGCCGGGTCCCCCACTAAGTCTTCAATCTAACGGGAATCATTGCGTAACCGCAACAGTATGCAGGCTTATGGATCTCAGGAAAATACCTGACTGTGGCGGCCCTTGGGTCGTTCTGGTCGACATGGCCCTTCCGCATGCTGGCGACTCTGCACTATTGCAAAGCATGCGTCACGACCAGGAACCCCGGATCAACCGTTATCCAGATACTCCTGGAGAGGGTTCCGTGGACGACCGATTCGGCACGAGTGGAGCTCCGCAGGCCCGTGTCGTCAGGTGGCCATAGAGCCCGCCTGCGGGAACTCGGATGTAGGTGGTGCCGTCGCGGAGCACGGCCCAGAGAAGGTTGAGGCGGCGCCGGGCCAGGGAGAGCATGGTCTGGGTGTGGGTCTTGCCTTCGGCGCGCTTTCGGTCGTAGTAGGTCCGGGAGGCGGGCTGCTCTTCAGGGCCGAGAGATCCGACCTGTAGAAAACCCGCAGGAGCTGCCGGTCGTAGCCGCGGGGCGGTGGAGGTTGCCGGGGCTCCTGCCGGAGTCCCGCGGGGGTCCGGTGTTTGGTCCGGATCACGGCCGGTGTGAAGCGGGGCGGCCGGGCTCCAACGCCCCACCCGGTCGAACCACAAATCGGGAATTTCCTGTCTCCGGAGCAACGACCGTGGCCTGCACTCCGGCTCCCAAGCTCGGAGATCGCCGCGGCAACGGCTTCCGCCAAGGCAAAAAGACCCCGGCCCCTCGCGGACCCTTCGGACGACGGTCAACGCGAGAGAGTCTTGAGCGGTTCGTAACTTGCGGCGGTGATGGCGTGGAAGTGGTTATGGCATGAGTGTCAACGCCGACGACAAACCGACGGAATTGCGCCACGATAGACACACCTGCCCCTTGTCTCGTCCCCGTTTCGCGGATAACCAGGCCGCGTTCGGTCGGACCCAGTCCGGTAGAGGTGACTCGGAACAGCACCGTCCCAACCCCGCCGCACGGGCTTCCGGGTCAAGTTACCGGGCGGCGAGCAAGTACCGTCGATGCCCGCGGACGGGCAAATTCGAAGGGCAGTTGGACCCAACATGACAGAAAGGAACCCCCATGAGCCCCGACTCGCGCAACGCGGGCACACCCAAGACCGGGCCACTTAACACCGACCCCGTTGAACAGGCTCCGAGCGCCAAAGATCCGGCGGCGGATGAGAAGGTGCAGCTCCAGCTGGCCATTTTCGAAGTCACGCAGGTCGCCCGGGGCAAGAGCCTGGGTGAGATCCAGCAGATGCTCTTGGCTGCGTTCTCGCGCCGCGGGGTGGAACCCCCGCCCGGCATCTGGCTGGACTCGGTGGCTTCGGCGGCCTATTACGGTGAGCCCTACATCGTTGACCTCCCCGCCGCGGTGGCAGCGGACGGCGTAATGCCCGCTCCGAATGAGAAAGTGCGGCGCAGGCTTGCCTCACGTCGGCGTCTCCGACAGCAGAGGCTTCCGGCCGGTATCTTCCCCTCCTC
Source organism: Arthrobacter sp. 05L421 (assembly GCF_056397785.1). NCBI lineage: Bacteria > Bacillati > Actinomycetota > Actinomycetes > Micrococcales > Micrococcaceae > Arthrobacter > Arthrobacter sp. 05L421. Next base: position 19,153 of record NZ_JBFTOC010000019.1, on the reverse strand, counting down.
TGCCGAATGGGAGGTGACGGACAACGAGGTCACAGGTGGCAGCACCGGCCAGCCCGCACACGGGTTTCCCCGTGCCGTCACCGGGCGGCTGGGTGGACCGGGCACGGCCTTGGCCGCGGCCGTGCTGATCGTGGCCGCCGTAGTTGCCGTGCGCGCCGTGAGCGCGGTTCGCCAGGAGCGTGCAGGCAGTCGGTCGGGCCGCCCCGGGTAACCGAGGGGCAACGACGCGGTCCTGACGAGAGCACCGAACAAGAAGAACGAACAAGCTTTTCAAGGATCTGCGGGGTGACAAAATAGCGCTGCGAAAAGACCGCCATTTATCGCTGCGAGTCACAAGCCAGCACCTGCACGGAACGTAGCGGCGCGTTCCTGGGCACGGTGATCGACCGGCATACGGACAGCTGGTTCAGGGAAAATGAAGGGGTTTATCCTCAGTCGATGGAGCGATTTGAGAAACGGTTGATAACAGTTCGCCAGGGGAATGTCCGCCCGACCGGCTCGTGGCTTTATGTGTGGGTTGATACTGCTGATGGCGCGATGGCGTACGTCGGCGCCACCGGCTTTGACCCTGAGCTGCGATAGAACAACCGTGGGAGGTGGGAAGGATGATCCTCAACGTCGACCTGGCCAGAGAGATACCGATCTATCAGCAGCTCCGGGACCAGATCGTGGAGGCGATCGCCGAAGGCGCGCTGACCGAGGGCAGCACCTTGCCGGCCACCAGGACGGTCGCGGCCGACTTCGGCATCAACTTCCACACCGTGAACAAGGCCTACGACCTCCTGCGCCAGGAAGGCCTGATCCGGCTCAACCGCAAGACCGGTGCGGTGGTGACCCCGACGGTCGCGGATCCGCCGTTCCCCGCAGAGTGGACCGCGAGGGCTCGGACCCTGCTTGCCGAGGCCTTGGCCAGAGGCCTGCCGGCCGACGAGGTTCTCGCGACCTGCCGGGCGATAGTCGAGTCATTTGATGCCAAGAAGCCAGAGGACACGCCATGACCGTTGCCATCATCCTGAGCTCCGCGGTGCTGGCACTCGCGCTCGTAATCGCCCTGGCGCTGCCCTCGATCACCAGCCCCGCCGTGCCCTTCGGGGTCCGGGTACCGCCCCAGCATGCCGGGGACCCGACGGTGGTCCGGCAGACCAGCATCTAACGCTGGCGGGTACTCCTCGGTGGAATCGCCACCGCCGCGGCCGGCGTGCTCATCTTCGCCGTGACCGGCGCAACGTTGGTGTTGCCGCTGTCGGTGCTGGTGCTCGAGGGCGTCTGGTACGGCTGCTTCTTCCTGGCCAACCACGAGATCCGGGCCGCCAAGGCCGCCGGGGGCTGGTACCGGGGCCTGCACCAGGGCATCGCGGTGGACACCGAACTGCGGACCAATCCACCGCGGTTTCCCTGGCTCTGGCTGGCCCCGGCACTGATCATCACGGCCGCCACGGTAGTGATCGGCGTGATCAGCTACCCATCGATGCCCGAAGTTCTCGCGGTCCACTACGACGCGAACGGGGTGCCCAACCGCGTGGTCGCCAAGTCGGTCGGCGCCGCCTTCTCACTGGTGTTCGTGCAGATCGGCATGACCGCGCTGCTCGCCGGTATAGCAGCGGCCATCGTCCGCAGCCGGCCCGATCTCAACCCGGCACACCCCGTTACCTCAGCGCGCTGGTACCGCCATTACATGTCACTGGGTGCCGAGGCCCTGCTCGGGCTGACCGCGATGATCGACCTGGGAATGCTGGGATCATCGCTGCTGATGTGGACCGGGACGGTCACACCGTGGGCGCCGCTGGTAATCGTCCTCCCGATCCTGACCGCCGCCGTGGTGGCCGTCGTCATCCTGGCCAGGAACAGCCGGGAGCGGAACGACGCCGAGGAAGACACCGGCCTGATCCACCGGGACGATGACAAGCACTGGCGCGGTGGCCTGTTCTACATCAACCGCGAAGACCATGCGCTGGTCGTTCCGCGCCGGTTCGGTCTGGGATGGACGCTAACTTCGGCAATCCCAGGGCAGCGATGCTTCTGGCCGGTGCGGCCGCGCTGATCGGCCTGGCGGTCAGCCTCCGTTTTGGCGGCTGACCCAGACCATAGCGTCGCGAGTGGACTTGCGTCCCTCCCCAATGTCTATCGGTAACGGCGAAAGCCCCTGCCTCGAGAGGCTTTCCCATGTGCCGGGTGTGCGGGCGGGGCGGCGTTCACAGGCCGCCTGACCAGGGTCCCGGCGCGCCCCCGGCGACCCTCATGGAGCCAACTGCCGTCTGCTCGCAGCAACGGTGGCGGACGTTCGGGACCCGTGTCCTGCATGCCCGGCGTACGCCTAAAGACTTGATGCCTCATTCCCTCCGGACGAAGGGCACGACTGTGACTGTGTGGGCCCACCGCCATTGGGATCAGGATGTCGCGAGCCGAGCCTCGGGAATCGTCGGTTCGAATAGTTCGATCGGATTGCCCGAGGGGTCTTCGATCAGTACCTGATTTCCGCCCATGCCCGTCACGATGTCATTGCGGAACTGCACGCCTGCGTCGCGGAGGGTCCGCACGGTTGCCGCGAGGTCAGACACCTCCAGCGCGAATCGATTCCACCCGCCCGGCGCGGGCCTGGTGCCGTCGGGCATGCTCTGCCCTCCTCCGCCCTGGCCGCTCGGAGCGCTGAGCAGCAGCCGCAAATCACCGCGCTCGAGCATGGCAAAAGGCGGGGCCGGATGCATGACGAGCGTGAATGCCAAATGTTCGCGGTAAAAATTGATGGATGTATCGACATCATCGACGATGTAGCGCACGCTTACGGTGGCCATAAGGAGACCTCCTTGCTCTGCACTCAGGAATACGCGCCACCTCGCGGCCTGTCAACGCGCCGAATATCAGACACGCCTACGATCGTTCGGGGCAGGACATGAAGGCAGTGGTTGTCGGGGCGGGCATAGCGGGCCTCGTCGCGGCCCGCCAGCTCGGCTTGGCCGGCTGGGACGTCGAGCTTCTCGAGAAATCGGCCGCTCCGCGTCCCGATGGCTACATGATGGACTTCTTCGGTCCGGGAGTCGAGGCTGCGGAAAGAATCGGCCTCTACCCGCGGCTCGCAGAGGTGGCCTACCATGTCGAGGCAGCCGAGTATGTGGACGCAGAAGGCCGCCCGACGTCCAGCCTCGACTACGACCAGTTCGCCCGGCTTGCCGGCGGGAAGGTCCTGAGCCTGCTGCGCCCCGACATGGAGTGCGCAGCCCTCGCCGCGCTCGACGACGTGGCCCCGGGCCGGGTGCAGGTCCGCTACGGGATGCCCGTTTCCCTGGTGTGGAATGATGAGGACGGCGTGCGGGTCGCCGTCGATGACTCGCCGGACGTGACGATCTCCGCGGACGTCCTCGTGGGCGCTGACGGCATCCATTCCGGAGTGCGCGCCCGGGTCTTCGGGCCCGAAGAGGAGTACTTGCGCCCCTTGGGCATGCGTGCTGCCGCATTCATCGTGACCGAACCGATCCTGAATGCAAGCTTCCGGAACAGGTTCGTCCTCAGCGACAGCATCGACCGGATGGTCGGGCTCTACAGCCTCCGCTCGGACGAGGTGGCGGCATTCATGGTCTACCGGGACGCCACAGGCGCACCACGGCACCTGCGGCCCGGGAGCCCGCGGGAGCGGCTGCGCCGCGAGTTCGCCGGACTCGGCCACGCGGTCGACCGGCTGCTGGACTTGTGCCCCGAGCATCCCTACGACGATGTCGTCGCACAGATCGCCATGCCGGGCTGGCAGAGGGAGCGGACCGTTCTCGTGGGGGACGCCTGCGGGGCCGTATCGCTCCTCGCGGGCCAGGGCGGCTCGCTCGCCATCGCCGGTGCCGCGCTACTGGGGGACATCCTTGGACCCGTGGCCTCACCCGAGGGGATCAGTTCGGCCCTCACCGAGTTCGAGCGACGCTGGCGACCCGTGGTCGAGGAGGCTCAAGCCGCCGGGAGACGCACCGCGTCATCGTTCCTCCCCGCGAACCGGACCCAGCGCCTCCTGCGCCGGTGGACCATACGGGCAACCCATCTGCCAGGAATCGACCGACTGGTGGCCCGCCAGATCGTGGGCAGAATTGCAAAATAAGCCCGACCCACGCCATCCCCAGTGACCATTAGTGGAAGCCGCATGAAAGACCCGCACAACACCCTGGGAATCCGAAGGACACCCTGATGTCAGCAGGCAACGACCTGAACAGCGCGGTGACGTGGTCTCTGATTCTCGAAGGCGGCGGCACGCGGCTGATCCTCATTCACGAAGGGTTCGACCCGCAGGCGCATAGTCACGTGAGAGCTCACCGCCTCATGGCCGGCGGCTGGCGCGGACAGATACTCAAGAAGCTGACGGAAACGCTGCGCAGACCGAGGAGTGGGTATCCGCCAGTCCGGGGTAGTCGAACCTGACGACATGGCCTGCCATTGTGGTTATACGCCCGCCCGGGCCGAGCCGGCGCCTTTGAACCGGAGGAGCAAATCTCCCTGCGACGCCCATCTCTCAGAATCCTTAATCGCCTATGTTTCGGCCGTCCTTTTCGTTTCGGTCGCCGGAGGTGTCTCTCCGCCTGCCCGGCCCGGAGGCGTGGATTCCTGCAGCCTGATGCGCGCATGGAGGACGTCGCCGATGAACCAGTCGTAGAGCAGCACGCCGATCACTGCGCCGATGAAAGGCCCGACGATCGGCACCCAGAAATACCAGCTGAAGGCCCCGTCCACGGTGCCCGGCAGCGCCGTCTGCCCCCATCCGGCCAGCCAGGCAAACAGCCGTGGCCCGAAGTCACGGGCCGGGTTGATGGCATAGCCGGCGTTCGCGCCGATCGACATGCCGATGGCTGCAACGGCCAGCCCGATCATGAACGGACCCAGGTTCGCCTGGACCGCGGTATTGCGCATGTCGATGATGGCCACCACGAACATGAGGAGGAAGGCCGTGCCGACAATCTGGTCGACCAGCGGCCCCACGGGGCTGCCGTTGAAGTAGGGTGCGGGGAAGGTGGCGAAAATGGAGTAGCTGGCAAGCCCCTTCGGATCTGCACGCCCGGTCCCGACGGCCTGGTTATAGGCATCGATGGCGTCGTGATACAGCAGGTACACCATCGCGGCGCCGACGAAGGCGCCCAGAACCTGGGCGACGATATACGGACCCACTTTGCCCCAGGGAAATTTACGCCGGACTGCGAACGCCAGGGTCACTGCCGGATTGATGTGTGCGCCGCTGACGCCACCGGCAACGTAGATGGCCATCGTCACCGCCAGTGCCCATCCCCAGGTGATCAACAGCCAGTCCCCGGCGGCCAGGAAGATCGTCGTCGATGTAGCGGCCCGGCCGGATCCCGGCAAAGCGGCGACTGCCATGGCCACAACGCCGTCGCCGAAAGAGATCAGCACAAAAGTGCCGAGAAACTCTGCAAGAAGTTCACCCCAAGTGCCGCCCAACTGCTTAAGGCCGCTGCCATGACGGACTGCATTTCTGAGTGGACTGATATCGCTCATCGCGAGTGCCTCCTCGAGTCATCTGATCTACCTACCGAAATTGACAACCCCAGTAGATTTATGCTACGCCGATAGTGTCCGTAGGCAACGGTCTAAGATCTATCCGCCGTGGGCAGCACCTCGGGCCCGCCCCTCCCGTCCCGTCCCGGCAAGCCCCAGCAGGCCCGGAGGCGGATTCTGTCGGGGAGCGCGGCCCACGGTGGGCTTGGATTGCGCCGCAAAGACGCGGATTTCGTTTGGGAAAGGCACCACCATGTCCGACGACAGCAGCATTGAAGACACCCCCGATGAGGCAGGCCCGGAGAAGAAGCCGGAAGAACCAGACCTGCGCGGCCGGTACGTCGAAGGCAACTACGGCAAGGCCGGAGCGCAAAGCGGCCGCCATGCGGACGACGAGGAAGGCCAATACATCGAAGGGGACTACGGGGCGGCCGGCAGCGAAGGCGGACTGCCCGAACCCCTCGGAGACAAGGCAAAGGAATCGGGACGCTACGTGAAAGCCAACTTCGGCGACGCCGGGTCGACACCGGGCCGCACCGCTGAATCTGAAATCGGTCAGTATCCAGAGGGCAACTACGGAGCAAGCGGTTCCGTGGATCCCGTCCGCAAACCGCGCACCAAGACCGACACCGATACGGACACCGGCACCGGCACCGGCACCGGGACAGATAAACAGGAATAGTCCGGCACCTGCACCCCGCAGAACAGGCCGGGAGCGCCGTCGACCACCAGTAGTGAAACCCCCAGGCTGACGCAATATTCGGTGCCGCTGTAAACGGCACTGCTGGTCACTGACTACCCGGTCAGCAGCCCGGGTGAGAAGCCGGCCGACCGCTCACCCGAGGCGCGGCGCATTCTTTGCCTAGCCGATTCCAGAGGGAGGGCGTGGCCGGCAGCAACGCGTGACCCGCCGGTGCTTGAGTCAGCCACGAATTGAGGCACGCCTGCTCTTCCGGGGAGCGCGGGAGCTGACCTTTACCGTCCCTCACGGGCAGAATGAACGACATCGTTAATCCCGGCACGATAACGCAGAACCCTGCCCTCGAACGTGCCAGGGCGACACAGAACCGTGCAAACGACAGCTGACGCGCGCCTCCTAAACAACGCAGCCGGCGCCGCCCCAAACAAGGAACGAGCACACGGCGGGCAAGCCTCCCCCACACCCGTAGCTCCGTTGGCAGAGCAGTGAACTCTTAATCCTCGGGACGAGGGTTCAAAGCCCACAGGCGCACCCCAGGACCCCCACCGCATCACGCGCCCCCGGCGCGGAGGCAGCCCGGGCGAGTTCCAACGGCACCCGGGCCAACCATCACCGCACCCGCCTATCGGAGGGAACCCGCTGCGGCATATCAATACCTATGGCCGGGCAAGAGTAACGGTAAGAGTCCTATGGCCCTGAAACTACAAATGCCTGGCCAGCTTTCGGTCGGCCGCCCATGCCTTACCGGACCTTGGCATGCCTTCAGTCGCTTCGTTCATGTTCGCCACGGATAGCGGCCAGGCGGTGGTGACGGCCTTATCCGTCCATGTCCCCGTGCGCCCCTTCAGCGAGCCGCCGTTAAGCCTCGAACTTGGCGGCCGTCCCGGACACCACTGAGGCTCTCCGGGTCCATCAGGTTTGGAGAGCCCGCGGAATCTCCGCTCCGGACTCTTAAGTGCTGCTCTGTTGAGGACGCCTGACTCTCAGCCCGGTCCGGGCCGCAGTAAGGGCGGCGGCAAGCCGGGCGGCGTCCGTTGCCCGCTTCTGGTCCGTAGGTGGCACGGTGCCGGCCTCGCCGGTGCAATTCAACAGTGCTGCAGTGACTTCGGGGATCAGGTCCGGGAATTGGCTGGACCGGTAGCCTCCGTAGGAGGGGTTTTCGGAGTGGTCGAGGGTTGCGGTGACAAGCAGGGCGGCCTGCGTCCTGGTCGCGGTGCCGAGTTTCGTCAGGATGGTCGAGACCATGTTCTTCACGGTTTTTTCTGCCAGAAACATCTCCTTGCTGATTTGGCGGTTGCTCAGTCCTTTCCCCAGGCCGATCGCGGCAGTCATTTCCTGTTTCGTGAGGGTCAGGAGATTCTCATCCGGGCGCTGTGGCTGGAGCAGGAAGAACGGGGCCACGATCGCCGGATAAAAGCGGCCGCTGTACGCGGTGTGCCCGGCCAGGGCCCGTCGGATGAGCCTGAGCTGTTCGCTGCCCTCATCGTCTTTGGACAGGCATCCCCACGCGCCGGCCAGAATGGCGTCGATCAGCACGGTCTCGCCGCCCTCCTCGGTCATCAGCACACACCGGATCCGCGGGTCCGCCACGGCAACGGCACGGCACACCTCGGCACCGGAACCGTCCGGAAGGTCATCATCAATAATGACCAGCTCCGGGCGAAGGGCAGGAATCCGCCGGACCGCTTCGCGCGCGGATCCGGATTCCCCGGCGATGCCGAGACCATCGAACTCCAGCAGCTGGCGCAACCCCCGCCTCACGACCTCGTGATCGTCCAGCAGGTATACGCCCCGACCGACAAAAGCGGTGCACGGACGGCGTTCCGGGTCAGCCATCATTGCTCCGTTCCCTAGCCCCAGGGTGTCAGTCGGGTATCTCCATTTGGAACCCGCAGCTGCAGCGCAGCACCCTGGTGCGCAGGTACACCTCCAGGGGGCCTTCACCGGTCAGTTCCGTTGAGAGCGTGGCATGGATGCTGCGCTGCTGGGATCCGGCCATTGTCATCGGTTCCCCGCAATGGAGGTAGTTGCCGCCGAACTGCAGCACCCCGGATCGTTGGCCCGGCCGGTTCAGGACCACAGCAACATCCCCCACCGAGGCGGTGTGGGCGTAAAAGAAGTCACATTCAACGCAGGTGTACGCGACGTCGACCAGCCCCATGCGCGGTGGCCGGAGGGTGTCGATGGATTCGATGATCAGGTACTCATCCGTCTGGCATTGAGCGCACCAGAGCCGCTGCCCCTGGGACCAGCTGGACGGCCCCGGTTTGCTCGGATGGGAAACGGTAGACATGACAGACTCCTTTGTCCGGGAAAGCTGGCCCACATCCAGCGGCCCCGCTTCACTCGTCGTGCCCCCGTGAATCAGGCTAACTCCCGGTCCTGACACTGACAAGGAACCGGCCAGCCGAGGGGGCCATCCCTGCACCGCCGCCCGCTGGGTCAGCCCACCCGTCCGGAACCGCGGGACGAGCCAGGCTCCGGGGCCCACTTGGAACCGTTGACCGATGCAAACCATTGCCCCCTGTAAATTCACCCACCGGACCAGGCCTTTGTCATTGCTTGCTGCCAGGTTCCAGGGACAAGGGAACGCCCTCAAGGCCCCTGCAGACACTCACGTCCGCTCCATGATGCGCCTCGAAGTCAAGGCGTATGCTCCGGTTGACAGTCGCAGCCCGGCATCTTAAATTTTCTATGTACCCGAAGCCGGGACGGTTTTGCTTCACCCCTTGATAGCTGTGCCAGTTGAGCGGCTACGCCGCGGACGCAGGAGGCCAAGATGTTGAAGTCACCGCTACACGAATTCGTCAATGACTGCATCGCCCGGAACCAGGACGCTGACGGACTCACCCAGGAAGAGCTGTACGGTCTATACCTCAGCTGGTGCTCCCTCCGGAGAACCACACCCGCTCCAGCCAGAAGTTTCAGAGCCGGGCTGCGCGCAGCGAACATCCAGCCCGACCACCCGGGCGGCCTGTGCACCGGGCTGGCGATGATTGGCCCCGCGGCCTGCGATTACATCGTCCACCGGGAACTTCCCCTCGCACCGCTCCCCCAGGGATTCCAAACCAAGGGTGCCGACGCCGACCGGACCACCCCGATCGGCCGGGGACCGGCGAAAGAAAACGGCCCGGCATCGGCTCCGGCTGCCTAGACCCCGGTCCGGTTCCTCGATCCGTGGGGGAACGCTTGCGCTCCCAGGCGTTGCAAAATTGTGCCTTTTGCCCAGAAAGATCGTGTGCGACGATGCGGTCATGAGCGAACCCACCGAACCCGGGCCGGCACAACGTCCCGCCCCGTGGACGCGCCGCGAGGACCTGACCACACACCAGATGCGCACCATCGGGCAACGGCGCGCTGCAGCTGAGGAAAAGCTCGCACGCCATCTCAAAGAAGCACACCACCTGGCCGGAGAACACCCTCCGGCCAAGGAAAAATCTCCTGACGTCTAACCGGACACGTCAGCCCGCCCTACGCCGGACCGGCCCGGCGCGGGTGCGGGCGGCACGGGGATCCAGACCGAATCTGCCCGAGCCCTTTTCAGGGAACGCCGCGCGCCAAAATTCGCAGACCGGCCAGGGCAGAATCAGCATTTCCATCCGCAGACAAACAAGGGAGACTCTCATGTTGCTTTGGATAGCCATCATTATCGCTGTTCTCTGGCTTCTCGGCCTGCTCGGAGGCATCGGCGGCGGGTTCATTCACCTGCTTCTGGTAATTGCCGTGGTCGTTCTGATCGTCCACTTCCTCCGCGGCAGGTCCCGCTTGTAAATACGAACTATGTTCCCGCCGCCGCCGAATTGTAGGGCAGTCCGCAGGTGCCGGAAGAGCATCCAGCGTCAACAACGGTCGATTGACTAGTCGCCTTGAAGGGGCTTCCATGGGCCTCTGACCGCCGAAGGAGTAAGCATGAGAACTCGGGTATCCGATCACAGCCGGCAACTCTCCCGTATTCTCTCAATCCCGAACAATTCGCTGTTGTGAGACCGCCTTTTGTTTGACGGCATTTCGAGACAGCGGCGGCCCTTGTGGTGCCGGGAACTCTTGGCGCCTCCGGGAGAGCGGCCGCGGTGTCTCATTAATCGATCGTATTTGAGATGCCGGAGACGCGCCGCAATCGACTGCAGACTGGGACTCAACGCTGTAGTGCTGCCGTTTGGTGCAGACGACCGTTGACCAAATGCAGGACGGTGCATGACTTGCTGACCGCGCCCCGGCCGAGCGGTCTAGTCGCGAAGGGCGCTAGTGGTCATGCGGTAGGAGAAGATTCCTTCGAGTTGTCTGGGTTCAACCCAGACCTGGAAGCCTTGAGCGGCTTCGAAGAGTGTCCTGGTGGACTTCTCGTCGGATGCGATCCAGATCATGGCACATGGACGCTCTCTTGAAATCTGTTCTGCAAAGGCTAGAGTAGGCCAACGCCCCTCCCCAGTCGTTCGCCGAAGCTGATCCGTTGCCGGCCGATGTTGGCGGCTCGGCCGGCAACGCGAAGGTGGCTCCTTTAGCCCAGTCTGCAGGGTGATCAGTGCTGGGACGGTGAAGCCGCGAGTTTGGTGTGAACTTCCGTCATGTCCAGCGCCCTGATGGCCTCAACGATGTTGCCCAGCTGGGGTTCGCTGAGAACGCCTGAATGGGAGAACACAAGGACGTTCTCGCGGAAGCCCATGACGGTTGGGATTGAAGAGATCTTCAAGGCCGCGGAGAGTTCCCGTTCGGTTTCTGTGTCGACCTTCACAAAAGCCACGTCGTCATGTTTTTCCGAGACCTTCTCAAAGATCGGGCCGAATTGGCGGCAGGGCCCACACCAAGCGGCCCAAAAATCAACGAGAACAATGTCGTTGCCCTCGATTGTCGCGGTGAACTGTTCTCCGGTGATGTTGGTTGTCGCCATGATGTTCCTTCCGTTGAAAATTTAGGCCCGGGTCGGTTACGGCCGGCCTTAGCCGAGACGGGTGACGACTGGGACCGGGTTCGCCAGAGTGTCGCGGATCGGCGAGGTCGCTTCGAGCGCGCCGATTAGGTCTTCAAGGTCCTCGCGGGACGTGCCGGGGCTGTCGATTTGGACGTCCACAGTGATCTGCTGGGCACCCTTGCGGACGCTGTCGTCAATTCCGAGGAAACCGCTGAGATCGATGTCGAAGCCCAGGGTCAACGCGACGTGCTTCAACGGGATGTTCCTGGCTGCAGCCAGGGACGCCAGGGTGACGATGTAGCAGCCTGCCAGGGCTTTGAGAATGTATTCAGCCGGGCTGACGGCTGTGTCGGTTCCCAGCAGGGAGACCGGTTCGTCGCTGTGCAGCGTGAATTTGCCGCGGCGCGATTCGTCGGCTACGCCTGCCTGGGTCAGGGGTCCGGTGATCGTCTCGGCGGTCAGCCCGCCGGCAGACTCGCTGAGCATACTGAAGCTGACCTTGCCAAGCTCGCGCTGCTCGGTGACGGCTGCCACTGTGGCTTCGATGGCTGCGAGGTCGGCGAACGGCTTCGTGGTGGTGGTCGTGTTCATTTTTTCTCCTTGATTTATTTGACGATTGTCTGGTTGAGGGAACGATTGATCCATGCTCCGATGATTGCCCGCATGACTGGGCTGTGTGATGCTCAGGTGCGTGGTTTCGGGCATGACAGGGTCGGGAATTGTTCAATGCTGGTGATCCGGCGATGAGGAAGGCTTGAGCTCCAGGAACCGGGTAATGCTGGCTTCTGTCGGGGGTTAGGCTGTCTCTTCGACCTCTCCGCCGAGCTCGTTGAGGTAGTTGTAAATGGTGAACCGGGTGACCCCGAGCGCGGTGGCCGCTGTCTCGGCAGCCTGCTTTACGAGGAAGAATCCACGACGTTCGAGCTCCGCCACGACCTGCACTTTGTGTTCCTTGCGCATTTGCTCAACGGGGACCCCAATGGCCGCGATCGCCGCCTCGACGAGCTTGGAGCTGAGTTCCTCCACGCTGTGCGGGAAGTATTCGCTCTCCTGGGGGCCGACGGACGTCGCTCTGTTCACGGCAGGCGCCGCGAGCATGGAGCTCCCGTCGTGTCCGAGAACGAAGCGGTCCAAGGCCGAGCGGAGCGTGACCCAGGCCGACACGTCAGCGTTCAGACACAGGGCTGCGGCGGCCCGGCCTTCCTTGTCGATATAAATGATCGTCGTACTCTGGAGGATTCTCCCGTCAGGCAGTTGCGAGCGGTAGCCGATCTCATGGGAGAAGTCGCCGGCGGCCACGCGTTCGAGCAATTTGTCGGTAGGCGGGTCTCCGATCTGACGGCGAGTAACGTCTCCGGCGATAGCACGGACGGTGTTAGGGATTCGCTGCAGATCGTGCAGGACGACCTCGGTGGGCTGTGGCACCGCGGCCTGAAGGGGTGCCACCAGGAGCTCGAGGACTAGGTTGATGGACTCGGCGTCCATGCCGTGCAGCGCGTCCGGGGACGGAGCTGTTGAGCCGACCGAACCAATCTGGGTCATTGCTGCTGTCCTTCCGATTAGTAGGCGATCCGGGATTCCCGGAACCGCCGTAAATTGTGCCTTTTGTTGAAGCGTATCCGCTACCGCCCGTGATCCACGCCTAGGCTCGCCCTCCTTCCTTCAACATGCTGTTGCAGTGCAAGGATCACGCTGGTTCTCCGTTGCGGGCCTACCACTGGTGGTTGAGCCAAACTTCGAAGCCGTCGCTCCGCTGGAACATCGCCCGTGGCTGCAACTCGCCGCCGGCGATCCAGAGAATCGAGTCGTCCGGGGTGACTGCGTCGACGATACCTTCGCGCACGATGATGCCTCCGCGGCGCATCTGGACTCTTTGGCCGATGACAGGATGCCAGGTGTGGTGGATACGCAAGGCCATCGTGTGCTCCGTGGTCGGCGGTGCCGGGCGGGGTTAATTGCTAGATCCTGAGGCACGGCTGATGAAGTTTGGTTCAATCGGCGTGGGCGGCTCGGCCCATCCGGGTGATGGCCTCGGTGAGATTGGCCTGGGGCGTGGCAAAGTTGAGGCGAACATGTCCCGCCCCGCCCGTGCCGAAGACATGGCCGGAGCTCAGGGCGACCCTCGCTTTGTCGAGGAACATCTTGGCCGGCCCGGCAAGGTCGGCAACGGTGGCGAGGCCTTCGGGGCCGGGTGACGAATCGAGGGCGAGATGGCTGCAATCCAGCCAAGCCAGGTATGTCCCCTCGGGAGCGGCGTACGCGACGCCGGGAAGATGCTCGGCGAGCAGCTTTCCGAGGAGAGCCCTGTTCGCGTCGAGGCCTTGGAGGAGAGCATCCAGCCATTCTTCACCATCACGGAACGCGGCGGTGTGGGCGATGATCCCCAGGTGGCTCGGTCCGTGGCTGACCTCTTCGGGCATGCGGTCCAGATCATCGGCCGAGTCGGGTCCGGCGATTGCGAGTGCTGCCTTGAGGCCGGCGAGGTTCCAGGCCTTTGACGCCGACGTGATTGCAAACGCGTTCTCGGCCCCGGGCACGCTGAGATATGGCGTGAATGCTGCTCCCGGAAGGACGAGCGGGGCGTGGATCTCATCCGAGACGACCCGGACCCCGTAGTTGCGGGCGAGGGCCGCGACAGCTGCGAGTTCTTCAGGGCTGTGGACCACGCCGGTCGGGTTGTGTGGATTGCTGATCAGGTACGCGGCTTTGCGTCCCTGCGACCGTGCATGCTTGAAAGCTTCCTCGAGGGTGCCGAGGTTGATCCGGAGATCTTGTCCTAGCGGCGCCTCAATGATCCTGCGCGAATCATGGGTGATGAAGGCGTAAAAGGGCGCATACACCGGGGAGTTGACGATAACGGCGTCTCCTGGATCTGTGATCAGCCGCAGGATTTCGACGACGCCCACCATCACATCGGGCACGATGGCGGTGCGCTCGATTGCCAGCCCGTCCCAGCCCCACCGCCGGGATGCGAACGCACTTAGCGCCTCCGCGAACTCCGTCCCGGCCGGGTATCCGGTGTCTCCGGCATCGATGGCCTGGTGCAGTGCTTCCGATACGGGCGGCGCGAGCCGGACGTCCATCTCGGCAACCCACAGAGGCAGCACGTCGGAGGGATGGGTGCGCCATTTCATGCTCGTGCGCTGGCGGAGCTGTTCGAGGGAGAGCTCCTCAAGCGGGTTCCCCATTGCCGTGAAGCTGCGGGCTTGAGTCTGCTCGGCTGTCCTTAGCACTGGACAGTCATTTCAATCTCGACGCATGCACCCAGCGGCAGCGAGGCTACTCCCAGTGCCAGCCTCGCATGGTGCCCCTTTTCTCCAAAGACATCGAGGGCGAGCCGGGACGCACCATCGACCACGGCGGGCGCATCCACGAATCCTTCCCCTGCTGAGACGTACCCTCCGATCCTGGCGATACCCTTGACCGCATCCAAGGACCCGAGTTCGTCGCGGACGACGTCCAGGCAACGGCTGGCAGCGAGCACGGCAGCCTCACGCGCCTGCTCGACTGTAACTTCCTGGCCCACGCGTCCGGGATAGAGCAACCCACCCTCTCCGATAGGGAGTTGGCCGGAGACAAAGAGCAGATCGCCCACCCGGACCGCGCGTTCATAGAGCGGTGTGGACGTAACGGACTCAGCCATGAGAAACCTTCCAGACGTTCGAGAGACAGACGCGGCACAGTAGGTACGCCACGTCGATCCACTTTCAAGTGGTATTCAACTTACAGTTTGGATGCAGCGGAACTTTCTACGATTATTACACACTTTGTTTATATGCGGTAGGCCGAACGTCATGGAATAAACCGCGACATCTCACCAGTTCCCCAGATTCGCGGCAGAATCGGCAAAATCTATCCAACAAAAGGTTGATCTTTTGATGTGATATCCGGCATACTCTCAACTGTGATTTGAATCTCCGAGAAGTCGGGGGTTCAGGTCTTGCCATATCCATCGTTCTGCTCATCACTGCCGACCGCGGGCGGGCCCAGAACGGCAATCACCTCGAATGCCTGGAAGCCCCGCAAAGGGCGGACATCCGCCGGGGCCCAGGCCCCAACTCCGGCGGTTACGCCATAGACCATCAGGCCTCGCATCGAGCTTCACATCTATAGGAAGGCTTCCCATGTCGATTCAGCCGCCCGTCACAGACGCCGGGCACGCACACGCACCCGATCCCGTCCTGCACGCCGAGGATGCCGGCTACCAGAAAGGACTCAAATCCCGACAAATCCAGATGATCGCCATCGGGGGCGCGATCGGCACCGGCCTGTTCCTCGGCGCAGGTGGCCGCCTTGCCGTAGCCGGGCCGTCACTCTTCATCGCCTACGCGATCTGCGGAGCCTTCGCCTTCCTGATCCTGCGCGCCCTCGGGGAACTCGTACTGCACCGGCCGTCGTCGGGCTCGTTCGTTTCCTACGCCCGGGAATTCTTCGGAGAGAAGGCAGCTTTCACCGTGGGATGGTTCTACTGGCTGGTTTGGGCCGCGACGACGATCGCCGACACGACCGCTGCCGCGCTCTACATGAGCTTTTTCGGCAGGTACGTCCCCTGGATCGCCGCGGTCCCGCAGTGGAGCTGGGCACTGATCGCCCTGGTTCTCGTCCTTGCCCTCAACCTTGTCTCCGTCAAGGTCTTCGGCGAGATGGAATTCTGGTTCGCCCTCATCAAGGTCACCGCACTGATCGCGTTCCTCCTCGTGGGCATCTATTTCGTCGTCTTCGGCACCCCTACCGGGGGTCCGGTCGGCTTCCAGCTCATCTCCGATAACGGCGGGATCTTCCCGAACGGCATCATGCCGATGGTCCTGCTCATGTCGGGAATCATCTTCGCCTACGGCTCAATTGAGCTCGTCGGCACCGCCGCCGGCGAGACCGAGAACCCGGCCAAGGTCATGCCGAAGGCGATCAACGCCGTCATCGCCCGCATCGCGGTCTTCTACGTCGGATCCGTCGTCTTGCTCTCACTGCTGCTGCCCTACACCACCTACGAAAAGGGCGTGAGCCCGTTCGTGACGTTCTTCAGCTCAATCGGCATCAATGGCATCGACTCCATCATGAACCTCGTCGTGCTCACAGCCGCCCTGTCTTCACTCAACGCAGGGCTCTACTCAACCGGACGAATCCTGCGCTCGATGGCCGCCGCCGGCTCAGCGCCGAAATTCGCGCTCCGAATGAACAAGGCGGGCGTTCCCTACGGCGGCATAGCCATCACCGCAGCAGTCTCCTTCCTCGGCATCCCGCTGAACTACATCGTCCCCAGCGACGCATTCGAGATCGTCCTCAACATCGCCGCCGTTGGCATCATCGTCGCGTGGGCCGCGATCGTCCTGTGCCAAATCCAGTTTCAGCGGTGGAGCAGGAAAGGGTGGACCCAACGCCCCTCGTTCCGCATGCCCGGAGCCCCATATACCGGCTATCTAACAGTTGCCTTCCTAGCCCTGGTCCTTGTCATGATCCTTATCGACTCCCCGTTGACCATGGTCGTAACCGCAATCGCGGTCGCGCTCATGATCGCAGGCTGGTACGCCTGCCGCGGGCGGATCCACGAGATCGCCGCTGCACGCGACGGCTACACCGAAGCGGCACCCATCGTCACCCACGCCACAGCCCGGCAGCCCTGACACCACCGGATAACAGGGGCGGACGACCATGACCCGGCAGTGGTCGTCCGTCCCGTCCCGATCGCTCTGCTGTTCACTCCTCACACCACAGCCGCGGGAGGGAGCCGATGAGTTCCACGCAGACACCACCGTGCATGGACCGATTTTGATTGTTTCGACACCTATCCAAGGGCCCAAGGGGGTAGACATCACTCCCTATCACGCATATAGGGCACTCGTGGATGAGACGCAGACAGCCGATTCCGGACGCATCAGCGTCTATTTGACGAACGGTCAGCCATTGCTCCCGTGCCTACTCAGTTAGGGACATAAACCCGGTGGTATCAACCGGAATCGGCCACTGCTCCTTGCTCAAGCGCCGCAGAAATCGCCTCCGGAAGGGAGTCATAGGTGTACGAGCTCACGGGCGACAGGCTGGGACGAGCCGTCCAGCGCGCATCTCAGCCGGACCCGTCCTCGCAATCCTGGGATATTCCGGGCCGGCAACGGCAACGATGGCACTCGTGGCAGCCGTCATCGCGTGGGCAACACTCCGCCAGCGACCCTCGCAACGACCACAGACATGACCATCACGGTAACCACGGAGAAAACCGAACTCTGGGCACGCCCGCTAGCGAATCACTACAGGAAACGGCAGCAACGAGAATATCCGCGACTGTAGTACTAGTAGCCCCACGCCCTTGGGGCGGCGCGGCGGTCATAGGAATCCCGGGCTGACAGCACGTCTTCGATGTGTTGTTCGGCCCAGCGGCCCAGCGCCGCCAACGGTTCACGCAGCGTTTGGCCCAGAGAGGTCAGTTCATATTCAACGCGTGGGGGCATTTCGTCATAGGCCGTCCGGTCTACGATCCCGTCACGCTCCAGATCCCGCAGGGTATCGGCCAGGACCTTGCCGCTGATGCCGTCTACAGCATCACGCAGTTTGCCGAACCTCAGTGGACCGCCACTGAGGGCGATGATGATCATGGCAGTCCACTTGTTGGCGATTTTCGCCAGGGAAGTCCGCGAGGGGCAGGTGGCCACCATGACGTTCCAGTCGGGTGCGTTCATGAATCCGGCTCCTTAGTTACGTTGATGTAACAGGTTACCGAATGTAACCATGAGCTTCGTAACCCAAATCAAGGAGAGCAAAATGACTGACCAGACACCCGTTGCCGTAGCCGGATCGTACTTCGACGCCCTCGGCCGGGGCGATGTGCCCTCGGCAATGGCATTGCTCAGCCCCGACGTCGTCTGGCACCAGCCGGGCTCGAACCGCTTCTCCGGTGATCACAGGGGAATCGACGGTGTGGGCGCGTTGCTCGGCGGGATGATGGAAACGAGCCAGGGAACCTTCGGTCTCGCCGTCACCGGGCCTGCGATGGCAAACGGCGAATTCGTCGCCGTGCCGGTGCAGTTCTCCGGCAAGCGCGCGGATGCATCGATGGACATGTCCGGCGTCGATCTCCTCACGATCCGTGATGGAAGGATCGTGGAGGTGAGGCTCTTCTCGGCGGAGGAACAGGCGGAGGACGCGTTCTGGGGTCAGTCCTAAGCCCTGCGGCAACGGGCGGCCGGCAGGGCCGGAAGTATGCTGCCGGCCGTCAGCCGGCCGCCATCGCCGAATCGAAGAACGCCCGCTCCAGGCGGACGGCTTCCTTGAACGTGGCCGCCACGCGTGCGCGGATCACCGCGTCGGCGGGCTCGACGGCGTCGAAATCTTCCGGCAGCCACGTCAGCCAGCCGTTGTACTCCGGGTTGTTGTGCAGCCGGATCCATTCGCTGCGCTTCGGGGCTGCCGGCCAGGAGCCCGGCTCGCTGGCACGTGCCGCCCAGTCGCAGTACAGCCACTCGGCCACCAGCAGCACCGCAACAACGTCCGGGTAGCAGCGGGTGTCCAAGGCGCGGCGCATCAGGGCGTCGAAGTCCTGGGTGGCCGCCGTCAGCTCCGGGCTGTTGCGCTCCGCTTCAGGGACGGCCAGTTCCTTGAAACAATCCTGGAAGTAGCCGTTTTCATCCGAGGCGAAGGCTCCCAGGACACCGGCGAACACCAGCCTGGACGGCAGCGACGGCGCGGAGGCCACCGCCTGCCGCAGCAGGGCAACAAAGGCATCGCAGAACTGGTAATCCTGCACCAGGTAGTGCCGCAGCACGGAATCCGGGAGGCTGCCGTCCAGCAGCCGGACAACGAATCCGTGCCCGACGGCGGCGTCCCAGTCCGCGGCGCAGCGGTTTCTCAGCTCTTCGGCAAAGCCCATGATGTTCCCTCCTGGAATGTCAGGTGGGAGCCTAACAGTTCCCCAGACGCGCCGTTCTAGATGTACTGAGCCATCAGGTTGGTGACACCCGGGTGATGGGTGTGGTTCCGATGCCGGTGTGGATTCGTTCAGTGTTGTAGTGCTGGAGCCAGGGCGCAAGTGCGGTTTGGCGGTGGGTGCTGCTGGTGAAGACCTGCCGGTAGGC
>NZ_JBFTOC010000018.1:0-80670 GCF_056397785.1 Arthrobacter sp. 05L421 | reverse complement strand
CATATCAGTCTGACAGCGCCGTCGTTCACGACGCGCCAGCCATCCAGATCAGGCCAGGGAACGGACACAAAAGAGCGGTCCAAGACAAACCAGCCTTGGACCGCTCACCCTTGCCCTCTTGACAAAGAACTCCTACATATCAGCTGTGCCCGGCCAGGCCGTTGGGGCAACTCCATTCACAGCGACCAGTCGCGGATCTCGGCCGGGTCCTCGCCGTGCTCCCGGGTGTGGTCCCGGGCGCGCATGCGGCTGTCTTGCAGGGACTGGCGCAGCAGCGAGTGCTTCTCGGAGAGCCCGGGGACCCGGTCGATCGCATCAATTGCCAGCTGGAACCGGTCGATCCCGTTCAGCATGGCCATGTCGAAGGGGGTGGTGGTGGTGCCTTCCTCCTTGTAGCCGCGCACATGCAGGCCCTCCCGGTTGGTGCGCCGGTACGTGAGGCGGTGGATCAGCGCGGGATAGCCGTGGTAGGCGAAGATTACCGGTTTGTCCGCCGTGAAAATACCGTCGAAGTCCCGGGACGTCAGCCCGTGCGGGTGTTCGCTGGCGTCCTGGAGACGCATGAGGTCCACCACATTGACCACCCGCACTTTCAGCCCGGGCGCCCCCTGCTTCAGGAGCTCGGCGGCGGCAACGGTTTCGACCGTGGGGACATCGCCGGCACACGCCAGGACGACGTCGGGTTCCTCACCCCTGACCTCGGAGCCGGCGAACTCCCAGATGCCCAGGCCTCGGCGGCAATGGTGTGAGGCTTCGTCCGGACCGAGCCAGGTTGGCGAGGGCTGCTTTCCGCTGACCACAATGTTGACGTAGTCGCGGGAGTCCAGGCAGTGCTCCATCACGGCCAGCAGGGTGTTGGCGTCCGGCGGCAGGTAGACCCGGATGATCTCGGCCTTCTTGTTGACGGCGTGGTCGATGAAGCCGGGGTCCTGGTGTGAAAAACCGTTGTGGTCCTGTTGCCACACATGGGAGGACAGCAGGTAGTTCAGGGAGGCCACCGGCTGGCGCCACGGCAACTGCCGGTGGACCTTGAGCCATTTGGCGTGCTGGTTGAACATCGAGTCGACAATGTGGATGAACGCCTCATAGCAGTTGAACACCCCGTGCCGGCCGGTCAGCAGGTACCCCTCCAGCCAGCCCTGGCAGAGGTGTTCACTGAGGACCTCCATCACCCGCCCCGCCCGGGCAATGTGCTCGTCCAGCGGATCAATCCTGTACTGCCAGACCTTGTCGGTGGCCTCGTAGACGTCCTGCAGCCGGTTCGACGCGGTCTCGTCGGGGCCGAAGAGCCGGAACGTGTCCGGGTTCAGGGCAATAACGTCCCGCATCCACGGTCCGAGCGTCTTCATGGGACTGATCCGTTCGACGCCGGGTTCGGCGACGTCGACGGCGTGCCGGCGGTAGTCCGGCAGGGTGAGCGGCCGCAGCAGGAGCCCGCCGTTGGCATGAGGGGTGGCGCTCATCCGCAGCGGACCGGCCGGGGCGTTCCTGGCCGTCTCCGGCACCAGGCGCCCGCGGCCGTCGAAGAGCTCCTCGGGCCGGTAGGACTCGAGCCACTTCTGCAGCTGGCTCAGGTGCTCGGGGTTCGTGCGGACCTCGTCCAGCGGGACCTGGTGGCTGCGCCAGGTTCCCTCCACCTGCTTCCCGTCCACTTTCTTGGGCCCGGTCCAGCCCTTGGGCGAACGCAGCACGATCATCGGCCACTGCGGGGCGTTGTCCTGTGGGGTGACGTCCTGCGCCGTCCCGCCGTTGCGGTGGTGCTGCTGGATGGTCCGGATCTGGGCCAGGCAGGTGTCCAGTGCAGCCGCGAAATCCCGGTGCGCAGCGGCGGTGTCCGCGGGGTCGGCCACCGTGACGAAATGGGGGACGTGCCCGTAGCCGCGCAGCAGCTGTTCCAGCTGGGCTTCGGGCATGCGGGCCAAAATCGTGGGGTTGGCGATCTTGTAGCCATTAAGGTGCAGGATGGGCAGCACGGCGCCGTCGGCAGCCGGGTCCAGGAAGTTGTGTGAATGCCAGCTGGCGGCCAGCGGCCCGGTCTCGGCCTCGCCGTCACCGATGACGACGGCGGTGATCAGCTCCGGGTTGTCGAAGACGGACCCGTACGCGTGTGCGAGGGAGTAGCCGAGTTCGCCGCCTTCGCTGATCGAGCCGGGGGTCTCAGGGGCGGCGTGGCTTGGGATGCCGCCCGGGTAGGAGAACTGCCGGAACAGCTCGGCCAGGCCGGCTTCGTCGTCGCCGACGTGGCCGTAAATCTCCGAATAGGTGCCCTCCAGCCAGGCGTTGGCGACCAATGCGGGGCCGCCATGGCCGGGGCCCGCGACGAACAGCATCTGCTGGTTGTCCCGGCGGATGGCCCGGTTCAGGTGGGCATAGACAAAATTCAGACCTGGAGTGGTCCCCCAGTGGCCAAGGAGCCGGGACTTTGTGTGTTCCGCGCTGAGGGGTTCACGCAGCAGCGGATTGGACCGGAGGTAGATTTGCCCCACTGAGACATAGTTCGCCGCGCGCCACCAGCGGTCCACCAGGTCCAAGGCCGCGTTATCCAGGGCCGAGTTGTCCAGAATCGGGCCGGCCAGGCCCGCACTGTCCAGGAGCGCATCGGCGGCCGGCGCGTCGGCCTGCGTCCGAGTGCGGGTGGTTTCATTCACGTCACTGCTCATGTCACTGCTCATGTCACTGCTCACTGGGGATCCTCGCTTGGCTTGGTCCTGCCTCGGCATATTTCGTCCATCGCAACACGTCCGGCGGACGGGACACAACTCCAGTCCACCGGCGTCACCGGCTACTTGCCCCCCAAGTGCCAACAGGTAGTGTGTCATCCAGAATGTTCACGCTGACCATCAATCAAACCGACAGCCGGCGCGACGGCGACCGCGTGCCGCAGCTCCTCAAGGACCTGCGGCACATTCCGGCGCGCCTCGATTTCGACCGATCCGTCGAGGACGAGGTCCAAGGGATCCTGGACTGTCCGCATCAGGCGGTGGAAGCGGCCATGATCGCCCTGCGCAGCGGCAGCTGGTACGTGGGCATTGGCGTGGGCCCGGTCAACGAACCCCTGCCGAACCAGATCAAGGACGCCTCCGGACACGGGCTGATCTATGCCCGGCGCGCTGTGGATCGACTGCGGAACGGCAAGGACCGTGTTCGGGTGGCCGTCGAGGGACCGCAGGCCGATATTGCGGCGGAGGCCGAGGCCGTCCTGCGCCTCCTGGGCCACATTGTGCACGACCGGAGCTACGCGGAATGGCGGGTGCTGGATCTGCTCACTCCGGGGGTGCGGGGCCAGCAGAAGGCAGTGGCCGAGGAACTCGGGATCACCACGCAGGCCGTGAGCAAAGCCGTGGCCCGCTCCCAGTGGAACGAGGAGCACGCGGCCCGGCCCGCTGCGGCACGGCTCCTGAGCCTCATCCTGGACGTCCGCTAGCCGGCCCGGCCCGCCCGGTCCCGCCTTGGAACCGCCCGTCCCTGCGGCGCCTAGAGCAGGCTGCGAAGCACGTGCGCGGCGCCGTCGTCGTAGACCGATTTCGTCACTTCGTCCGCGGCGGCAATCACTTCAACGGGGGCCTGGCCCATGGCCACGCCCCGACGTGCCCAGGCCAGCATCTCGATGTCGTTGCGGCCATCCCCGACGGCGACAGTGCGGTTGGCGTCAATGCTGAGCCGGTCCCGGAGCTGCTCCAAGGCGCTGGCCTTTGTGACACCGGCGGCGGCAATGTCCAGCCACGCCGTCCAGCCCACCGAATACGTCACGCCGGCGAGCCCGATGTGGCGGATCGCGGTGTTGAACTCTTCGGGGGTGTTCTCTGAGCTGAAGACCACCACGCGCACGGCGGTTGCCTCAAGCATGGTCTGGAAGTCGACGCCGACCGCTTCGACGCCGAAGCTGGCGTCCTGGAAGCGTTCGGTGGACAGGAAGTTGCCGTCCTCGTCCTCGAGCGCGTACTTGGCCGTGGGCAGCCGCTTGCGCAGGGCGCGAAGCACCGGCCCGGGATCAAACGTTGCCTTGTGGAGGATTTCGTAGCCGTCCGGCAGTCCGGAGTCGACGCGCAGGATCACGCCGCCGTTGGAGCACACGGCGTAGCCGTTGTCGATCCCGATGTGTTCGATCACGGGCAATGTGGCGTTGAGGGAGCGGCCGGTAGCGATCATGACGTGGTGGCCGGCGGCCACGACGGCCTGGGCGGCCTCGCGGACAGGAACCGACATGTGCCCGTCGTGGTCCACAAGGGTGCCATCGACGTCCAGGGCGATCAGCATTTTGTCGCCGGCGCCGTTCCGGACGCTTCTGTTCCTGCCTGATTTGATCGAGGCTGATTTGATCGGGGCTGCCATGTTCTGGGCTGCCGTGTTCCGGTCTGCCGTGTTCCGGTCTGCCGCGTTGTTCTCTGTCGTCTTGCTGTCTGTCGTGTTCTGGTGTGTCCTGCGCCGGTCATCGTTGCCGGCGACTGAGGATTCAGTCATGGTTGTCATCTCACAAGTAGAGCAGACACCCCCGACAGCCGCTAGGACACACGCCACAGCAGGGCGTGAACTTGCGGTAAACACCCACACCTTGTCCCCAGTGTGAATGTTTACCCGGCGGCCGCCGGAGGCCTGCTGGTGGTTAGCGAACAGGCATTTAAAGAACGGGGAAGACCGTCATGCCGCCGAGGTACTTCTGGAGTGCCGCGGGGACGTTGACGGAGCCGTCGGGGTTCTGGTGGTGTTCCAGGATCGCGACGATCCAGCGGGTGGTGGCCAGGGTGCCGTTGAGCGTGGCCACGGCCCGCGTGCCCTTGGGCGCACCCTCCTCGTTGACAACCCGTTCCCGGATGTTCAGACGGCGCGCCTGGAACGTGGTGCAGTTCGAGGTCGAGGTCAGCTCACGGTATGCGCCCTGGGTGGGGACCCAGGCCTCACAGTCGAACTTCCGGGCCGCCGAATTGCCCAGGTCCCCGGCGGCGGTGTCAATGACGCGGTACGGGAGCTCGCACTTGGCCAGCATCTCCTCTTCCCAGGCCAGGAGGCGGGCGTGCTCGGCGGCCGCCTCCTCGACCGTGGTGTAGATGAACATCTCCACCTTGTTGAACTGGTGGACGCGGATGATGCCGCGGGTGTCCTTGCCGTGCGAACCTGCCTCTCGGCGGTAGCACGAGCTCTGGCCCGCGTAGCGGACGGGGCCACCCGAAAGGTCCAGGATCTCGTCGGCGTGGTACCCGGCGAGGGCTACTTCCGAGGTGCCCACGAGGTACAGGTCGTCTTCGGCGAGACGGTAGATTTCGGCGTCGTGCTTGACGTCGAAGCCGGTGCCCTGCATGGTTTCCGGGCGGACCAGGGTGGGCGTGATCATGGGGACGAACCCGGCCTCGATCGCCTGATCCATCGCCATCTGGAGCAGCGCCATTTCCAGCCGGGCGCCGACGCCGCGCAGGAAGTAGAAGCGGGAACCGGAAACTTTCGCGCCGCGTTCCATATCGATGGCTCCGATCAGCTCACCGATCTCCAGGTGGTCCTTCGGCTCGAAGTCCGGGAATTCGCGCGGCGTGCCCACCGACTTGAGAACAATGTAGTCGTCCTCGCCGCCGGCCGGGACGCCGTCCTCGATCAGGTTGGGGATGGCGCGGAGCAGTTCCTCCTGGGCCGTCTGGGCGAGATCTGCCTCGGCCGATGCGCTCTTGACGGAGGCTGCCAGAACCTTCAGTTCGGCGAGGAGGGCCTGCTTTTCCTCGCCCTTGGCCTGGGCGACCTTCTTGCCGTAGACATTCTGTTCGGCCCGGAGGTTCTCGAACCGGATCAGCGCCGCGCGCCTGGCGGCGTCCGCGGCGATGATCGCGTCCACCACGGATTCGTCGGCGCCGCGGGCGCGCTGGCTAGCACGGAACTTGTCCGGATTTTCGCTGAGGTCTTTTACGTCGATCACCAGACAAGAGTATCCAATCCGGCCACCGTCGCCAGGCAAGCAGGTCGGGGGGCGCTGGCGGGATACTGTTGGATCACAATGCGCGACTGGCTGCTCTACCTCGTCATCGCTGGGGTTCTGGTTTTTGCCGCCTCCAGTTGGTGGGGGGTGCGCCGGCTGAAGGCCAAGCACACCCGCCCTGCCGTGTGGGAAGAAACCCACAGCCCTGGGGCGGGCCGCCAGAAGGTTGCCGTGGTCCTGAACCCGATCAAGGCGAGGTCAGCCGAGGCCCGGGGCCTGATTGAAGCCGCGTGCGCGGAGGCGGGCTGGCCGGCGCCGCGCTTCTTTGAAACCACCGCGGAGGACCCCGGCTTCTCGCAGGCACGTGCGGCGCTGGACTACGGGGCCGACGTCGTCCTGGCCGGCGGCGGCGACGGTACAGTGCGCGTGGTGGCCGAGGTCCTCGCCGGGACGGACACCGCGATGGGCCTGATCCCGCTAGGCACCGGGAACCTCCTGGCCCGCAATGTGCATCTGGAGGTGAACGACCTCCCCGGCAACGTGCAGGCTTCCTTGTTCGGGCACCAGCGGTTCATCGATACGGCGCGGCTCACCCTGGAGAATTCGCGCACCGGGGAATCCGCGCAGCACACGTTCACTGTGATCGCGGGCATGGGCATGGACGCGGAGGTGGTCACTGACACCATTGACGGCCTGAAGAAGGCCGTGGGCTGGCTGGCGTATACGGAAGCCTGGGTCCGGCATCTTGCGGGGCGCCGCAAGAAGGTCTCGATAGCGCTGGATGACCAGCCCGAGCAGGCCCGGAAGATCCGCAGCGTTTTGTTCGCGAATTGCGGCCTGATCCCCGGGGGAATCGACTTCATTCCGCAGGCCATGATCGATGACGGGATGCTGGACATCGTGGTGATGAGCCCGCGCAGTGCAATCGGCTGGCTGGCCATGTCCACCAAGATCGTGCTGAAGCACAAGAAGGACCTGCCGGTCATGACGTATTACCGCTCCGGCAAGATCACCATCCGCTGCCCCGAACCTATGCCCACCCAGGTCGACGGCGATCCTTCCGGCGAGGCCACGAAGGTCATCGTGGACGTGGCCCCGGGATCCCTGCTGGTCCGGGTCAAGGAGGGCATCGAAGGCGGCTAGGCCGGCGGCGTCGGGAGCGGGGGCTAGGCGCTGGCGGCCTTCTTCGCCTCTGCCGCCTTTTTTGCCTCTGCCGCGGCCTTGGCGGCCCGGGCTTCGGACTGCTCCCGGATCATTGCCTGTTCCTCTTCGAAGCGCAGGCGGTCCGCGCGGTCGGCGTCGTCGCCGTCCCAGTCCTGGTTCTCAGCAGTCGGCTTGGGATTGACGATCATTCCCTGGCCGTCATTTTCTGTGCTGGTGCCTGACATGACCCGCTCCTCCCGTAGGGGATTTCCCCAATATGGATCAGGCAAGCATACGCACAGTTGGGAGGGGGCGGAATAGCGCCATATGGCATTTGCCTACGCTCTGGGCGAAGCCCCAGGGGTATATTCCGCCACAGCAGATGCGCCGCCCAGTATGTCTTTCACCCACGCATGCGCCGCGCGGAATGCCTGGTCAGAGGTGTGCGGCGCAACTTTGGTCTGGTGGCCGTCAGCGCGCTGGTAGGAACCGAGAAAGCGGGTGGCCGGGCTGATCCGGTGCAGGCCCGCGAGCGCATCGGCAACCCGGGCGTCGGCCACGTGGCCGTCGGCATCAATGCTGAAAAAGTAGTGGCCCAGGTACTGCCCGGTCGGCCGGGATTCGATCCGGCTCAGGTTCACGCCGCGGGTGGCGAACTGGTCCAGGATCTCCATCAGCGCACCCGGACGGTCCTCGGGCAGCGGTACCACCACGGTGGTCTTGTCCGCGCCGGTGGGGGCCGGCAGTTCGCCCGGTCGGCCCACGAGCACGAACCGGGTGACCGCACCGGGGTTGTCACCGATGTTTTCGGCCAACACCTTGAGGCCGGGTTGCTCCGCGGCCACTATTGGGGCGCAGATCGCGGCGTCGTAGTGGGCGCCGTCGCCGTCCAAAAGGCCCATGGCGGCAGCGGCAGTCGATGACCCGGGGATATATTCCACATTGGGAATATTGACGTCCACCCAGAGCCGGCACTGGGCCCAGGCATGACCGTGAGTGGAGACGCGCCGGATGTCCCCGATGGCCACGCCGGGCCGGGCGACAAGCACGAAGCTGATGGGCACCAGGGCCTCCCGGAGGATCCTGAGTTCCTGGCCGGTGGCGATGGCGTCCAGAGTGGCCGTGACACCGCCCTCGACCGAGTTTTCGATCGGCACCATGGCCGCGTAGGCGGAACCGTCCCGCACCTTGTCCAGAGCCGTATTCACATTCGAGGACGGGATGCGGATGGCCTCCGCGGCGTCCGGGACCTGCATCAGGGCAGCCTCGGTGAAGGTGCCCTCGGGTCCGAGGAATGTGTAGGTGACGGTTGGTGCGGGCATCGGTTCTTCCTTCTTCAGCTACAAAACGACCGGTTTGAGGCCGTTGTCCGACACCAGCGGCATGCCGGTCTCGACCCACTGGTCCATGCCACCCGCAACATTCACCGCGGAATATCCCATTCCGACGAGCCACTGCGTGGCCCGGAAGGAACGGCCGCCGGTGCGGCAAATGACATAGAGGTCCTCGTCCGGGTCAAGCTCCTCGATCCGGGCCGGCAGCTGGTCCATGGGTATGTGCAGGGCGCCCTCGGCGTGGCCCGCAACCCATTCATAGTCCTCGCGGACGTCCACGATCTTGGCACCATCGGGGATGCCAGACACGCTAACGGTCTGGAAGTCGCTCATGTTCACCCTTTCCGCAGAATTCAAGCTCCGATCCCAGCGTATCCCCCGCCGCTTCAAGCACGCCCACACGGGCGGCAGGTTACGCTTCTGGGGACCCAAAGGAGGCCTCATGGCTGCCGAATACCCCGCCGAGCACCCCGCGGTTCGGCCCGTCCGCGGCCCCCGCCACGGGGCATGCCCTCCCCCGGCCGCGAGCGCTGGGCATGATGCCATTGTGTCCTTCCGCGGGACCCAAGAATGGGCATGTCCCCCGGGGATGCACGTCCCGCAGCCCAGGGTACGGCTGGAGCCCCGTCTCCTTGGCTGAGATCCACGAACTCTCCGCAGTCCAGCTCCGCGATGCGCTCAGGTCCGGGGAGCTGTCCGCCAGGCAGGCCACCGATCACTTCCTGGACCGAATCGAAGCCCAAAACCCGCACCTCGGGGCCTTCATCACGGTCACCGCGGAACAGGCACGGAAGGACGCGGCGGCAGCGGACCAGCTCCACGCCCTCCGGAGCCGAAACGGCGGCGCCTTGCCCGCGCTGCATGGGATCCCGGTCGCCTTCAAGGACCTGACGGATGTGGCAGGGGTGGTCACCACGCATGGGAGTGCCGCCCTGGAGCGCAAACCGGCGGTGGCCGACGGTGCGCTCCCCGTCGCGCTCAAGACTGCTGGGGTCATCTCGCTGGGCAAGACGCAGGTCCCGGAGTTCGGCCTGACGGCCTACAGCGAGAACCGGGTCGCTCCGCCGTCGCGTAATCCGCATGCACTCAGCCGCAGTTCTGGCGGCTCCTCTGGCGGCAGCGCTGCCGCCGTGGCGGCGGGAATGGTGCCGTTCGCCCCCGGGTCCGACGGCGGCGGCTCCGTACGGATCCCGGCCGCGGCGTGCGGGCTGGTCGGGCTGAAGCCCGGCCGGGGCCTCGTGCCGGCCGGGGAAAGCACCGGCGATCCCGCCCAGCTCGTGGTTGCCGGACCGCTCGCCCGCTCCGCCGCCGATGCCGCCCTGCTGCTCGATGCCCTGATACCCGGCGCGGCCCCTCGCGGTGCGGATCACGTAAGTGCGGACGATCCGGCATCGGCCGGCGGGGCGCACGCCAGCTATCTCGAACTGACCGCCAGGGAGCCGCGTCGGCTGCGGATCGGGATAAGCCTCGACAGCCCCTGGCAATCGACGTTCCCGTTCATCCCGGACCGGGAGGCGCTCGACGCACTGGCCGACGGCGTCGCGCGACTTGAGGCGGCGGCCCACGAGACCTCGGCGGCCGCGATTCGCTACGACAACCGCTACCCGGACGCCTTCACCACAGCCTGGACCGCCGGGATCGGCAGCGCCCGAATCTCACCCCAGTGCGAGGCGCTCCTGACCCCACTGACCAGGACTTTCCGCAAGCGAGCGCAGCAGCGCAGCGCGGCCAACCTGAACGAATCCGTCGGGTTCCTCCGGCAGTTCCAGCAGGACACGATCGCCCAGTACGCCCAATGGGACCTCATACTGACGCCGGCCCTGGCGCAAACGCCACGCCCCGTGGGCTGGTTCACGGGCGCGACCCACGGCGGGGGCTACTGGCCGGCCGCAGAATGGGCGGGCGACGCCGACGACGATTACCGCAAACAGTGCGAATACGCGCCGTGGTCATCCATGGTGAACGTCTGCGGGCTGCCGGCCATCAGTATCCCGGTGCACTGGACCGGCGGCGCCCCCGGTTCGGGCCTGCCGATGGGTATCCAGCTGATCGGGCCAATGGGCTCCGAGGGTTTGCTGCTGCAGGTGGCCGCCCAGCTGGGGTTCTAGCCAGGGATCCGCCGCTCACCCGGGGGACATGCCCATGCCTCACTCACGACACGGCACATGCTCGGAGCGCAGGCCAAGCACGGGAGATGTCCGGTGCTCACCGGGGGCATGCCCATTTCTCACAACGCACCCGGGACATGGCCAGCGCTCGCTCGGGGCATGCCCACCCCATGCCGCGGCCGCTGGACACAATGCCATCATGTCCACCCGCGGGCGCCAAGAATGAGCATGTCCCCCGGTTTGGGCCCAGAAAACCCAACCGCCCGGTCACTCCGCCCGGCGTGAGCGCGGCCGCCGTCGGGCAGCCCCAAATGGACGCTGGCTGCACCGGCGGCTATCGTTCACTCAAACCCGACCAGGTCGCGAAAGAGGATCATTGAAGATCACCGGTGCAGTACTTGAGGAAATCGGCCGCCCGCGCCCCTTCGCGGAATCCAGGCCCATCAGCATCTCCGAGCTGGAACTCGCGGCTCCCGGCCCCACCGAGATCCTCGTCCGGATGGAGGCCGCCGGAATCTGCCACTCGGACCTGAGCGTCGTCGACGGCAACCGGGTCCGGCCGGTCCCCATGCTGCTGGGCCACGAAGCGGCGGGCCGGATTGTGGAGGTCGGGTCCGGCGTCACGGACCTGGAGCCCGGACAGCGCGTGGTCATGTCCTTCCTGCCCCGGTGCGAGAGCTGCGCGAACTGCGCCGAGGACGGCCGGCTGCCCTGCACGGCAGGCTCGCAGAGCAACAACGACGGAACCCTGCTGCACGGATCCAGGCACCTGAGCCGCGACGGCGAGCGCGTCCACCACCATCTGGGCGTCTCAGGCTTCGCCACCCACGCCGTGGTGGACCGCGCTTCCGCGGTCCCGGTAGACGACGACATCCCCGCAGACATTGCGGCGGTTCTGGGCTGCGCCGTGCTGACCGGCGGCGGCGCGGTGCTGAACGCGGCCCGGCCCCGCCCGCAGGACAGCCTCATGGTCGTCGGCCTCGGCGGGGTGGGCATGGCGGCGCTCATCACAGCCGTCTCGCAAGGAATCTCGCGGATCATCGCCGTGGACACGCTGGATCAGAAACTCGAACACGCCCGCCGCCTCGGCGCGCACGAAACGTACACCCCGCAGCAGGTCCTCGACGCCGGAGTCAAGGCCAGGTTCGTGATCGAATGTGCCGGGAATCCGCGCGCCTTCGAGACCGCGTTTGCCGCCACCTCCCCCGGCGGCACCACAGTCACCGCCGGGCTGCCCTCCCCCGAGGCCCGCGCCCAGCTGGCGCCGCTCACCATTACGGCCGAAGCCAGGACGATCGTGGGCAGCTACCTCGGCTCCGCCGTTCCGTCGCGGGACATCCCGAAATACGCCCAGTTGTGGCGGGACGGGAAGCTGCCCGTCGAGGAGCTGATCTCGGACCGCATCGCCCTGGCCGACATCAACCGGGCCATGGACCAGCTGGCAGACGGCCACGCCATCCGGCAGATCATCATGTTCGACGCCGGCGAGACCGCCTAGGAGCCGCCGGCGAGCCGGTCGGCGGCGTCGGCGGCGATGCCCGGGGGGAACGCCTAGGACACGGCCGCCAAGCCCGCAACGACCCGCGGAATCCGCCGAAAGAGAGGCGAAAGAGAGGCAAAACACTATCCGGGCTGCTTGCCTCGGGCGTGCTCGAATGTGACAATCGCGCGTCACAATGTCACCATTAAGTAAATGAGCACAACTCATTTATCCAATCCCCCCGCTATAACGCCGGGCGATCCCTCGTTACGTCCCCCCACTAAAGCGCCGGGCGACACCTCGTTTTTTGGCCACCCAAAGATGCTGGCCAGCCTTTTCTCCGTGGAAATGTGGGAGCGCTTCTCCTTCTACGGAATGCAGGGGATCCTCCTCTACTACATGTACTTCACGGCCGCCCAGGGTGGCCTTGAGATTCCGCAAGCCCTGGCGGCCGGCCTCGTCGGCGCCTACGGTGGCGGCGTCTACCTCTCCACCATCCTCGGCGCCTGGCTCGCGGACCGGCTCTTCGGGTCCGAGCGGGTGCTGTTCGGCGCGGCCGTCCTGATCATGGCCGGCCACGTCGGGCTGGCACTCGTGCCCGGCATACCCGGCCTGATCGCCGGACTCGTGCTGGTGGGCGTCGGCTCCGGCGGCCTGAAGGCCAATGCCACCGCCCTCGTCGGCAGCCTGTACGGCGAGAAGGACGAACGCCGCGACGCCGGGTTCTCCATCTTCTACATGGGCATCAACGCCGGTGCACTGATCGGCCCGCTGGTCACCGGCTGGCTGCAGGAAAGCCAGGGCTTCCACTGGGGCTTCGGCGCCGCCGCAGTCGGCATGGCCATTGGCCTGGTCATCTACTCGCTGGGCCGCAAGAAGCTGCCCGAAGAAGCACACCGGGTACCGAACCCGCTCCCGGCCGCCCAGCGCACCCGCTACGGCCTGGTCTTCGCCGGCATCGCCGTGATCATCGCCGTCCTGCTCGTGACCGGCACCGTGAACCCCGAAAACCTGGCCATGTCCATGGCCTACGCCGCAATCGGCGCGTCGGTGCTGTACTTCGCCCTGATTTTCAGCAGCAAGAAGGTCACCCCCACCGAGCGCGGACGGGTGGCGGCGTTCATCCCGCTGTACATCGCCTCTGCCGCGTTCTGGGCCCTGTTCCAGCAGCAGTTCACCTTCATTGCCGTGTACTCGGAGGAGAAGCTGGACCGGAACCTCTTCGGCTGGGAAATGCCGGCCGCCTGGGTCCAGTCCATTAACCCGGTGTTCATCATCATCTTTGCCGGCATCATGGCCGCCCTGTGGACCCGGCTGGGCCGCAAGCAGCCCGGTTCGGCCCTGAAGTTCTCGATCGGCCTCTTCGTGATGGGCCTTGCTTTCCTGGCCTTCATCCCGCTGGCCGGCGGCGGCAAGACACCGCTGCTGGCTCTGGTTGGCATCCTGCTTCTGTTCACCCTCGCAGAGCTGTTCCTCTCCCCCATCGGCCTGTCTGTGACCACCAAACTGGCGCCCAAGGCCTTCCACACACAGATGGTGGCACTGTTCTTCCTCTCCGTGTCGCTGGGCACCACCCTGGCCGGCATCCTGTCCGGCCTGTACAACCCGCAGGACGAGCTGCCCTACTTCATCGGCATCGGCGGAACCGCGATGCTGCTGGCTGTGGGCCTGGCGGTCGCCTCGCCGGCGATCAAGAAGCTCATGGGCGGCGTACGCTGACCCGATGAATCCCGCACATCGCGTCCCGGTTGCTTCGCGCGTCTACACCCCCGCCCCCGGCGAGGCGTCCGACGTCGAACATATGCCGGCAGGCGATGTCACCGACGGTGTGGTGCGGGTTGGCGGAACCATCCGCCGCCCGCACCAGCCGCAATCATTTGCAGTGGGCGAATACCTCGACTGGCTGGTCGACGCCGGCTTTGAGGGCTCCCCGCGGTTCCTTGGCCGCGACGTACAGGGCCGGGATGTCCTGACCTTCGTGCCGGGACAATGCGCAGGGGCCTGCCCCGAAGCCTGGGCACAGTCCGAGGACCTGTTGGTCTCCGTGGCCCGCCTGGTCCGGCGGCTGCACACCGCGTCGGCGGGCTTCGTGCCGCAGGCCCACCCGTTCCCGCCGCGGCCGGTCAGGCCCAACCCCACCGACGCCGCCGGGCTTATTTGCCATCTGGACATCACACCGCAAAACGTCGCGGTCCGGGACGGCCTGGCCGCGGGTCTGGTGGATTTCGATCTCGCCGGACCCGCCACGGCATTCCACGATTCGCTCAATACCGCCATGCACTGGGTGCCGCTCCGCGACCCCTCAGACGCCTGGCCGGGCTGGGCACACCTGGACCCGTTCCACCGGCTGCGCGTCTTCGCCGACGCCTACGGCTGGACCGAGGATGAACGACGCCGGGTGCCCGGCGCCGGGACCGACGCCGCCGCGCTCAGCTACGAGCGGATGCGGCACAACGCCGCGGCTCTGGGCGGCGGCTGGGCCCGGATGTGGCAGGACGGCGTGGGCGGCCACATCAACCGCCGGCGCGCTTGGTTTGAGGCCAATGCCGGACCCCTTGTGGCCGCGCTGACACGCTGAGCCGGCGCGGCCCTCAGCCCTCAGCCCTCAGCAGGGCAAGGCTAGACGCCGTATCCGTTGTTGCGGGCGGCGGTTCCAATGACCAGCCCGAATATGACCAGAACCAGGATGGTGACGGCGATGCCCACGTACCCCATCACGAGGCCTGCGATCGCCATGCCCCGGCCTGCGGGTTCGCGCCGCAGGGCCAGGTGTCCCAGGATGACGGCGGCCAGCTGCGGGAGCAGGAAGAATCCGAATCCCACCAGCGCGGCGATGCCGCAGCACATGCTGGCGATGCTCAGGCTCTTGGACGCCGCCGGCGCGCCGTAGTACGCGGGCTGGCCGTAGGCGTTGGGGCTGCCCGGCTGAGCGTACGGCGACGGTTGACCGTACGGCGACGCCGGCTGGCCGTACGCCTGCTGGCCGTATGCCTGCTGGCCCGGCGAGTATGGCGTCCGATCGTTTTCGCCGTAGATCGGCGGGTACGGGCTTGAGAACTGGCCATGGTCTGATGCCGTCTGGCCAGGCCCCTGCTGGCCCGCATGGGGCTGCTGGGGCGACTCAGGCTGCGCGAACTGCTGCGTCGCCGATTGTCCTTGGTCCTGGCTGGCTGGCGGCGCCTGCTCTGGCGGAACGTCCGGTTGGTCGTCCGGGAGTCGCAGGGTGGGCTGGT
Source organism: Arthrobacter sp. 05L421 (assembly GCF_056397785.1). Taxonomy (NCBI): domain Bacteria; kingdom Bacillati; phylum Actinomycetota; class Actinomycetes; order Micrococcales; family Micrococcaceae; genus Arthrobacter; species Arthrobacter sp. 05L421. The sequence goes on along the minus strand of NZ_JBFTOC010000018.1, from coordinate 65,473 downwards.
AACCCTCCGGAGTCTCGTCTTTGCCTTGTTTTGGCTGTTCAGTCATGGCCTGTCCCCTCACGAAGTCTCTGGATCCAGCGTACCGCCGCAGGGTTGGCTTGGGACCGGGCCGATCGGCGCGTTTTCTTTCGTCATAGGAACGGGTTTGACGCGAAACCGTGTTGCGCTCCGCCCTCGTCTGGCATGCTGGTGCCATGGCTAGCCGCGCGGGCACTGTTGCCCAACCCCAAGACCTTGTTGACCTCACTGCGCTTTTGGATGCGTACTACGACGTTTCGCCGGACCTCTCGGACCCGGGCCAGCGGGTGGCCTTCGGCACCTCCGGGCACCGGGGATCGAGCCTGAAGGCGTCCTTCAACGAACCCCACATCCTCGCCATCACGCAGGCGATCGTGGAATACCGGGCGGGCCAGGGCATCACCGGCCCCCTCTACATGGCGAAGGACACCCATGGCCTGAGCGAGCCCGCACAAAACTCCGCCCTTGAGGTGCTGGCGGCCAACGGCGTGCACGTCCTCATCGACGCCCGCCACGGCTACACGCCCACCCCCGCCCTGAGCCACGCCATCCTGACGCACAACCGGAACGCCGCTCCGGGCGCGCCGCAGGCCGACGGGATCGTGGTGACCCCGAGCCACAACCCGCCGGGTGACGGCGGATTCAAGTACAACCCCCCGCACGGCGGCCCTGCGGACACCGACGCCACCGGCTGGATCGCCAACCGCGCCAACGAGCTCCTCGAAAACGGGCTGCGCGGCGTCAAGCGGATCCCGGTGGCCGACGCCCTCGCCGCCGGGACCACCGGCAAGTTCGATTTCCTCAGCAGCTACGTGGACGACCTTCCCTCGGTCCTGGACCTGAATGCGATCCGCGAGGCCGGCGTCCGGATTGGCGCCGACCCCATGGGCGGCGCGTCGGTGGACTACTGGGGCGAGATCGGCGAGCGCCACCACCTGGACCTCACGGTCGTGAACCCGACCGTCGACCCGCAGTGGGCCTTCATGACCCTCGACTGGGACGAGAAGATCCGGATGGATTGCTCCTCGCCGTCGGCGATGGCCTCCCTGATTAACCGCATGTCCGACGGCGCCAAGTTCGACGTCGCCACCGGCAACGACGCGGACGCCGACCGCCACGGAATCGTCACTCCGGACGGCGGCCTGATGAACCCGAACCACTACCTCGCCGTCGCGATCGATTACCTGTACCGGCACCGGACCGGCTGGAACCCGCAGTCCGTGATCGGCAAAACCCTGGTCTCTTCCTCGATCATCGACCGCGTGGCTGAAAGCCTGGGCCGCAAGCTCGTGGAGGTGCCCGTGGGCTTCAAGTGGTTCGTCCCCGGGCTGCTGTCCGGAGAAGGCGCGTTCGGCGGCGAGGAATCCGCGGGTGCGTCCTTTAACAAGATGGACGGGAGCGTCTGGACCACCGACAAGGACGGCATCCTGCTCGCCCTGCTGGCTTCGGAGATCACTGCGGTGACGGGCAAGTCACCGTCACAGCTGTACAAGGGCCTCACCGACCAGTTCGGTGATCCCGTCTACGCCCGGATCGACGCCGCGGCCACCCGGGAGCAGAAGGCCGCCCTCGGCAAGCTGTCGCCGTCGGACGTCACCGCGACCGAGCTGGCCGGCGAGACGATCACGGCCAAGCTGACCGAGGCGCCGGGCAACGGCGCTGCGATTGGCGGCCTCAAGGTTGTCACCGAAAACGCCTGGTTCGCGGCCCGACCCTCCGGTACGGAGGACGTCTACAAGATCTACGCCGAGTCCTTCAAGGGCGCCGAGCACCTCAAGCAGGTCCAGGCCGAGGCGAAAGCGCTGGTGGACGGGGTTATTTCGTAGGTCCGTTGCCGGTGGCCAACTCGGCGCGGTCCCTGCCAAGCGTCTTTGCCTGGTAGAGGGCCGCGTCGGCCGAAGCCACCGCAGCGTCGAGGCCGCCCGCTCCGGAGCCGGTGCACGCGATGCCGTAGCTCACAGTGGGCAGCCGGGGAATGACTGCCGAGCCGGTTCGATGGAGCCGGGCGCTGATGTCGGCCGTGATTTCCTGCGCCCTGTCCGGCGTGACGCCAGGCAGAAGAAGGATGAATTCCTCGCCCCCGTAGCGGCCCACGAGGTCGGTGGAGCGCACGGTACCGGAGCACGCCCTGGCAAATGCCTGCAGGGCGGAGTCACCGGCCGAATGGCCGAACTGGTCGTTGATCGTCTTGAAGTGGTCCAGGTCCGCCAGGATGAGCGCCGCCGTGGTCCCGGTCCGGCGCAGGCGGCGCAGTTCGTTTTCCGCGAGATCCAGGAACGCAGAGCGGTTGAGCAGGCCCGTGAGTCCGTCCACAGTGGCGCGTGCCCGCAGGTCCCGGGTCTGTTGTTCGTAGCTGAGTTCGGCCATGGTGAAGGACGCCACCACGAGCGTGACCATCGATAAGACTGTCATGGGGACAGAGCCGAAAACTGACGTGAATACCGCACCGTCCGGTCCCTTAATCAGATAGGCGAACAGGCGGCCCAGGTAGAAAACGGCCAGGATTCCGGCGCCCACGGCGAGGGGACGGTGGACGCGGGAGTAGTCGCGGTCGAGCAAGAACAGCTCCCTGGCTCCCATGCCGATCAGCAGGCCCATGAATCCCAGGTACACCGGGCCTCCCGCCCAGACGTTGGTGGCCGGGTGGTCAAGAACTGAGGCGACGGCGGTGGCAGCAGGGCCGGCCGCGAGGAACCAGGGACGGGGTGAGGGCGCCCGCAGCGATCGTCCGCCGGCCCAGATGCTGGCCGCACCGGCCACCAGCAGGACGCTGCCGGCAGGGTTGGCCCAGACCTGGTGCACCGTGCCGTCCATCAGATACGCGGCGTTGCCGGCCAGGAACAGCGAGAGGGCCGTGCACCACCAGCCGCTGTACGGGGACCGGGTGCGCCGGAAGGTGATGAAGTAGAAGAGCATGAGCAGTGTGAGATCGACCAGCGCCAAAGCCACCCGCAGCGTCGCGGTGTCAAGCATCATTTAGTGGTCCCCCCGGTCCGCCGTGATTTGCCCGAAATACGTCACTCCGTCGAATAAACCGTGGAATAAACCGTCGAAGCTGACCCAAGTATGGCACCCGGCCCGAGGAAGCGACCGCCGGAGTCCCGGATATGACGTGCAGGCCCTTCTATGAGCCCTTCCGGCTTACACCGGGTCTTCGGTCCACAACTTCAGGATCCGGCGGGTGGCGTGCCCGCCGTCGGGCGCCATGTCCACCAGCGCTACCCGGTCCAGCGCGAAGGTCTCGCCCTGCCGGAGCCGTTTGTCGCCGTGGTGCGAGACGTGCGGCCGGTACCCTTCCAGGGTGTAGGCGGGTGTGGAGATCCTGCCTGGCAACTGCTCCACGATCCGGACCAGCTCGTTGTGGAGGATCTGCAGCTGTTCGCTGGGTTCAATCAGGTTGACCGGGATCGACCCCGCGCGCCCGAACCCGGCTTCGCCGGCCACGCTGAGCCGGCTGCCCAGGGCATCGGCCACCGGCCCAGCCATGAGGATGGCGATCTGTTCGGCAAGCGGATCACCCGACGCCGGTGGCGCGCCTGGTTCGCGTTCCGTGCCGGCTTTGTGGCGGGGTTCGGCGACGGCGAACTTGGCGACGTCCGACTTAGCGACGTCGAATTTAATTAGGGTGAGGTGCAGCGGCCAGTCATCTCGGGGAAACTCGAGCCCCTCGACGACCGGTTCCACGAAGGCCACCGCGATCAGGTTCCGCATGGGAAAAGTGTGCCACGCCGCGGCGTCCGCGAAACGGGGTGGTTGCCGCAAACAGGCAGTGCCGGCGGCGAAGGCACGGACTAAAATGGGAAGTGGCCTTGGATGTGGGCCTTGCGCTGAACCGCAGAATCACGTCCCGCGTGCCTCCGGCCTGTCCCCCATGGTGCCGGAGGCACCTCCGCGGGTGGACAGTGCCGGAGGCACCTCCGCGGGTGGACAGCGCCGGAGGCACCTCCGCGGGTGGACAGCGCCGGAGGCACCTCCGCGGGTGGACAGCGTCGGAGGCACCTCCGCGGGTGGACAGTGCCGGAGGCACCTCCGCGGGTGGACAGCGCCGGAGGCACCTCCGCGGGTGGACAGCGCCGGAGAACGGCGCCAAGGCAACTAGACGGTACGGACGACGTCCTCGTAGGCGAATTTCGGCTTGGCGGCGCCCCAGGCGTCTTCTCCGGGCTGGCCGATGTTGACCACCAGGAAGCTCTTCTGGCTTCCCTCGGGGAAGAAAGCGGCGTCGATTTTGGCGAAGTCGGCACCGGTCATGGGGCCGGCCGCGAGGCCGAGTGAGCGGACCGCAAGGATGAAGTAGCCGGCCTGCAGGTGAGCGTTGTTGTTGCCTGTGGCCGCGGCAAGGTCCGGCGCGGCGTCGTACATGGCCTTGGGGGCGTTGTAGCCGGGAAGGAACGTATCCCACTGTTCCTGCCAGGCGGTGTCGTAGCTCAGGACCGCGACCAGCGGTGCCGAAGCTGTCTTGGCGCGGTTGCCGGCGGAAAGTGCGTCCACGAGCGTGGCCCGGGCTTCGTCGGAGCGCACGTAGGTGACGCGCAGCGGCTGGGAGTTGAAGGCGGTGGGGCCGAACTTGGTCAGTTCGTAGATGGCGCGGGCCTGCTCGTCAGTAACGTCGCCGGTGAAGACGTTGGCGGTGCGGGCTTCGGCAAAGATGGCGTCGACGGCAGCTGCCTCGATTACTGCTTCATCGTGGGCGATTGTCATGGGCATCCCTTTCGCTGTGGCGGCGCACTCTCGTGTGGCCGGCTTCTCCTGGTGTCCATAGTTGCAACTTCAACAGCCCGCGTCTGCTTCCCACTGCGTCCTATGACGTGCGGCACACCGCGCCGCCAGGCGGGAGGGCAATGGCCGGAAGCCAATCGCACGAGGGGACGGCCGGCAATACCCCGCGCGGTAAAGTTGCTCCGGAAGATTCCTTCCCCGCCCGCCCACATTCTCTGAAAGGCCCCGGCATGAGCATGCTCGGCACCAAATGGAAGCTCCACGGCAACGGCAAGTCCGTCCGCCCCGGTGAGGTCGTCAGGCCTGATGAGCGGCTCACCTGGCCCCTGACGGTAGGGATCGGGATGCAGCACGTTGTTGCCATGTTCGGTGCCACCTTCCTGGTCCCGATTATCACAGGCATGCCGCCAGCCACCACCCTGTTCTTCTCCGGCATCGGCACCCTGCTGTTCCTGGTCATCACGAAGGGACGCGTGCCGAGCTACCTCGGTTCGAGCTTCGCTTTCATCGCGCCGATCATGGCTTCCCAGCAGCAGTTCGGTATTCCCGGGGCGCTCGGTGGAGTGGTGTTGGCCGGCGCGACCCTCGCCGTCGTCGGCGCCGTGGTGCAGAAGTTCGGCGCCGGCTGGATCAACCGGGTCATGCCGCCGATTGTGACCGGTGCGATCGTGGCTTTGATCGGCCTGAACCTGGCGCCCGCGGCGAAGGCCAACTTCGACCTGGCCCCCGTCACGGCCTTCATCACCTTGGCCGTCATCATCGTGGTCAGCGTGCTGTTCCGCGGCATGCTGGGCCGGCTGAGCATCCTGGTGGGAGTTCTGGTGGGCTACCTGGTTGCGATGATCCGGGGCGAGGTGGACTTCTCCAAGATGGAGGGTGCCGCGTGGGTCGGCCTGCCGCATTTCCAGACCCCCGAGTTCCACCTCGGCGTCGTGGGCCTCTTCGTGCCCGTGGTGCTGGTGCTCGTGGCAGAGAACATCGGCCATGTGAAGTCCGTGTCAGCCATGACAGGGCAGAACCTCGACGGCGTGTCCGGCCGGGCGTTGCTGGCCGACGGCGCCGCCACTGTCCTTGCCGGGCTTGGCGGCGGTTCCGGGACCACCACGTACGCCGAAAACATCGGCGTCATGGCTGCCACCAAGGTCTATTCGACGGCGGCGTACTGGGTGGCCGGCGTCTTCGCGGTGATCCTGAGCTTCTCGCCGAAGTTCGGCGAACTCATCGCCACCGTCCCCGCCGGCGTCCTGGGCGGCGCGGCCACGATGCTCTACGGCATGATCGGTGTGCTGGGCGTGAAGATCTGGGTCCAGAACAAGGTGAACTTCTCCAACTCGATCAACCTGACCACGGCCGCCGTCGCCCTGATTGTCGGGATTGCCGACTACACCTGGACCATCGGCGACCTGAAGTTCACCGGGATCGCGCTGGGCTCGGCCGCGGCCCTGGTGATCTACCACGGAATGAAGGCGATCGCGAAGGTCCGGGGGACGGTGGCGGAGCCGGAAACCGAAGATCCCTCGCCGGCTGCGGCCTCGACGGCCGCGGTCAAGGCAGCCGTCAAGCGCGCCCCCAAGAAGCGCCGCTAAATAACAGCGCTAAAAGGACACCGCTAAGAAGCACCGCTTGCGCGGCAACTTCCCGCAGACGAAGGAGGCCGGACTCCGCCCACAGGCAGAGTCCGGCCTCCTTCGCTGTCAGGGCCCCTCCTTGGGGCGGCAGCTCCCGCAGCCGCGGGGGCGACGGCGCCGGGACTAGCCGGCGTCGAAGGAGTCCTTGTCATCGTCGCGGTCCTTCGGCGACTTGCTCTCCGGCAGGTCCGTGCCGGAGCCGTCCGGCAGGCCCGCCGCGTCCTGCCCTGGCTCGGAGGAGAAGGGGCGTCCGGCGTCGGGCTCTTCCGTGTTGGCCTCGTCCATCTCCGCCTCCGACGACGGCACTGCGGCCTCGGCATCCTCCTGGGCGTCGGGGTCGAAGCCGGGGGTTGCGCTGGCGTTTTCTGAACTCATTTGTTCCTCCGTTCCTCCGAAGCGTCCTGCTCCGGGTTCTCCTGCACTGTCTTGGTCTTCGGCACCGAACTGGCTAAGGTCCGGTGCACCGGCCGGATACGTTTCGCCGTCGGGGCTGTCCTGGTTCAGCCCGGCGGCGTCGAAGGCCTCCTCCTCGCGGGGCTGGGCGAAGTTCCTTGCATCGCCGTCGGGCATCTCCTGCTCGGCGGTCGGCGTGCCGTAGCCGCCCGCTTCTTCGGTGACGCTCTTGGGATCCTGCTGGTTTTCAGTCATGTCATTCCTCCTGGTGCTGGAAAAGGGACTAGCTGGACTGGACGGATGAATGCGGACTCAGAGACCTTTGCCGCCGGTGACCGGAAGCACTGCTCCGGAAATGTAGGAACCGTGGTCCGAGGCGAGAAGCACGTAGGCGGCCGCGAGCTCCGCCGGTTGGCCAGCCCGCTGCAGCGGCGTGTCCTGGCCGAAGGAGGGCAGTTTCTCCGGCCATTCGGTGGCCGGAATCAGCGGCGTCCAGATGGGACCCGGTGCCACGGCGTTGACCCTGATTCCCTTGGGTCCAAGCTCCTGGGCCAGCGCCTTGGTGAAAGCCACTTGGGCCGCCTTGGTCATGGCGTAGTCGATGAGCCCCGGGGACGGGTTGAAGGCCTGGATCGAGGCTGTGGTGATGATGGAGGCGCCGGCCTTCAGTTGCGGGACGGCGGCCCGGGCGGTCCAGAGCAGGGAGTACAGATTGGTTTTGAAGACGCGGTCGAACTCTTCGGTGGACAGCGTTTCCAGGCTGTCACGGTTCTTCTGGTAGGCCGCATTCAGCACCAGGACATCGAGGCCCCCGAATTCGGCCAGCGTCGCCTCGACGATGTGCGCCGCGAAGTCCTCGCTGCGGCCATCGCCGGGGAGCAGCAGGGCCTTGCGGCCGGCCTTCCGGATCCACTCGGCGGTCTCCTGTGCGTCTTCCTCTTCCTCCGGCAGGTAGGAGATCGCGATGTCGGCTCCCTCGCGGGCGAAGGCGATCGCCACTGCCCTGCCGATTCCGGAGTCACCGCCGGTGATCAGGGCGGCTTTGCCGCTCAGGGCGCCGCTGCCGCGGTAGCTTTCCTCGCCATGGTCCGGTTTGGGCTCCATGGGTGCGGTGAGGCCGGGCTGTTTCTGGACCTGTTCCGGGAACGGGCCCGCGTGGTAGCCAGCGCGGGGATCGCGCGGCTGGTCCTGCTGCTTGGGCTGGTCCTGCTGCTTGCCGCCGCTGGAGGCGCTGGCTGCCGTGCTGCTTGCGTCGTCACTCATAGTCCACCTAACCACGTTCGGTTTCCAGGGAAGCTCATCGGACGGTGCAACCGTGTCCTATGAAACATCCCAGCGAAGTAATCAGTTTCTACCCTAACCTCAAAAATCGTCAGCAGGCTTACTACCGACTTGTCTTTTAGCAACTCTCAAGCCTAGGTTGAGGGTAGGCCGCACGTTGCGGCAGGTGCACGGTTTGGTTTCAGGATTGCGCGGAGGAGCACCAATGACAGGCCCAACGGCGCCGAAAGATGACGGCAGGGACGAATCGCGTCTTGAACGGATGGACCGCAACTGGGCCGAACTGCTGCAGGAGCTCCGGGTTCTCCAGACCGGGGTCCAGCTCCTTGCCGGTTTCCTCCTGACCCTGCCGTTCCAGGTGCGCTTCCAGACGCTCGACGACTACCAGACCCGCCTGTACCTCGCCAACGTTGTCTTGGCTGCCCTTACCACGGCCACCATCCTGCTGCCCGTGAGCGTGCACCGCCGGCTGTTCCGGCAAGGGTTGAAGGCCACGCTCGTGGCCAGCGCCGACGTCATCGCCAAGGTTTCACTGGCCGGCGTCGCGCTCCTGAGCGTGGGTACCACGTCCCTGATCTTCGACGTCACCGTAGGCCGGACGGCGGGCGTGGTAGCCGGCGTCGGGCTGCTCACCGTTTTGGTCCTGCTGTTGATCGTTGTTCCCGCATGGCTACAGCGGCAGGGCCGCGAAGAGGAGTCACTATGACAGGCATTTCACATCAGCGGCACACGGCAGGCACGGGAGGAACGGGAGGAACCATGGGCAGGTGGGTCAAGAACCACGGCCTGCTGCTGGCCAATATCGGACTCTTCGTCGTGTTCTTCGGCGGCATGATTCTCAGCGGGGCGGCCAGCTACAGCGAGGACCAACTGGCCCATGGTGAACCGGCGGTGAGCATCCTGCAGTACCTCGGTACCGGGGACTTTGTGGAGGCGACGTTCGAAAACTGGGAGTCGGAATTCCTGCAGATGGGCATGTACGTCATCCTGACCGTCTTCCTGTTCCAGAAGGGGTCTTCCGAGTCCAAGCCCATGGGCAGCCCCGCCCCGCAGGACGAGGACCCCAGGGAAGCCAAGCTCAAGCCATCCACCCCGTGGCCCGTCCGGCGCGGCGGCTTGGTGCTCAAGCTCTACGAACACTCGCTCTCGATCATGTTCCTGCTGTTGTTCGTGGCGTCCTTCATCCTGCACGCGGTGGGCGGTGCTGATGCCTACAACAGTGAGCAGCAGAGCCACGGCCAGCCCACGGTAACCGTGCTGGGCTTTCTGGCGACGAGCCAGTTTTGGTTCCAGTCATTCCAGAACTGGCAAAGCGAGTTCCTGGCGGTGGCGGTCCTTGTGGGCGCCTCGGTCTACCTGCGCGAGAAGGGCTCCCCCGAGTCCAAACCCGTGGCCGAACCGCACTACGAGACCGGCGCCTAACCTGCGGGGTGGCCGGCACCGCGCCCGGCCAGCAGATGCGCTACGCGCCTTCGAGGACCTGGCTGGTGACCCAGGTGAGGTACTTTGCGGCGTTGGCGATGGCGTCCTCCGGGCTGCCGGCGACGTCCAGCAGCTGCGCCGCGGCGACTACTCCGTGCGGGGCGAGGTCCTCCGGGGTGACGAGGATCCGGCCGGCCACCACGATCACCGGAATGCCGAGCGCCTGGGCGGCGTCGGCGAGGGCGATCGGCGCTTTGCCCGTCAGCGATTGGCTGTCCATGGAGCCTTCTCCGGTGATGACCAAATCAGCCACCGCGAGTTTCGCGGCGAGCCCGGTGAGCCCGGCCACCAGCTCGAAGCCGCCTTCCAGGGCGGCGGTGCTGAAGGCCAGGAACGACGCCGGGAAGCCACCGGCCGCCCCGGCGCCGGGCACATTGACGTCCCGGCCGGTCGCCCCGCGCAGGACCGAGGCCCAGTTGCGCAGGCCGGCGTCGAGCAGCTCCATGGCATCGGCGTCGGCACCTTTTTGCGGACCGAACACGTACGCGGCCCCGTCGCTGCCGTACAGCGGGTTCTGGACGTCCACGGCGATCCTGAACTTCACCCCGGCCAGCCGCGGGTCGAGGCCGCTGGTATCCACGGACGCGACCTCGGCGAGTGATCCGCCGCCGAGCGGCACAACATTGCCCGCGGCGTCCAGCGGTTTGAGACCGAGCGCCCGGAGGGCACCGCTGCCGCCGTCGCTCATGGCCGAACCGCCCACGCCGAGCACGATTTCCGTGGCCCCGGCGTCCAGCGCAGCGGCGATCAGCTGGCCGCAGCCATAACTGTGGGCGCGCAGCGAGTTGGCCGGCGTGGGCTCCATGTGCGCCAGCCCGGAGGCCTGCGCCGTTTCGATCACCGCGGTGGCCCCGCCGAAGGCGTCCGCGCGGATGGCCCACGCGGCACCGATCGGGGCCAGAATGGGGCCAACAACTGCGTTGAGCCGTTCCTCGTAACCGGCCGCAACAGCCGCCTCGAGGGTGCCTTCACCGCCGTCGGCCACCGGAAACTGGGTGGTCTCGGCGTCCGGGTAGACGCGCAGGGCGCCTTCGGCAATGGCGGCGGCGGCTTCGACGGCGGTGAGGGAGCCCTTGAACTTGTCCGGGGCGATGAGGATGCGCATGGCACTATCCTGCCAGTCCGGCGGTGCCTGACCATGCTCGACTGCCCGGCGCAGCGACAAACCCGCGCCACCGGGAGTAACGTGGCTGCCACACACATTCGGCCCGGTCCGGGCCGGCAGAGGACGACGTCGGGAACCAACGGACAGGGGGATCGATGAGCCACCACGGACACGGCAGCGTTCCGGGCGTGACCGAGCTGCTGCTGGTACGTCACGGTGAAAGCCAAGGCAACGTTGCCGCCACGCTGGCTCAACAGGCCGGTGCGCATGTCATTGAAGTCCCGGCACGGGACGCGGATGTCGGATTGTCGGACACGGGACTTGAACAGGCGTTGGCCCTGGGCAGGCTCCTCGCGGAGTATCCGGACGGCCGGCGCACACCGGTCTGGTCCTCGCCCTACCTGCGCGCCCGGCAGACCGCAGAACTCGCCGTCCAGACCGGCGGGTGGCAAACGGCAGTCCTGATCGACGAGCGGTTGCGCGACCGCGAGCTAGGAGTCCTGGACATGCTCACCACGGCCGGGGTGGAAGCCCGGCTCCCCGAGGAGGCCGGCCGGCGGCGGTGGCTCGGCAAGTTCTACTACCGGCCCCCGGGCGGTGAGTCGTGGGCGGATGTGGTGCTGCGGCTCCGCTCGCTGCTGGCCGACCTTGACAACAAGCATTCCGGCGAGGGCGTCCTGCTGGTCTGCCACGACGCCGTGATCCTGCTCATCCGCTACATCCTGGAGGGCCTCTCGGAGCAGCAGCTGCTGGACATCGCGGCCACGTCCACCATCCTCAATGCCTCCGTCAGCCGCTTCGTCCGGCCCGACGGCAGGGGGGAATGGCTGTTGGAGACTTTCAATATGGCCGACCACCTCACGAGCGAAGGCGTCCCGGTAACCCAGCACTCGGGCGACGCGGATGTCCACCCCCGCTAAGTCCCGGCGGCCCAAGCCCCCTCAGGCCGAGGCCGTCACCCCGACGTTGCTGCGTGCCTGGCCCCTTCCCGGCGGCGGCTCCGGGAAGGATGACCGTGGCTCCGTGCTGGTCATCGGCGGCGCGCGCAAGACGCCCGGAGCGGCCTTGCTCGCCGGGGTCGCTGCCCTCCGCGCGGGTGCGGGCCGGCTGACTCTGGCCGTGGCGGATTCCGTGGCGATACCGCTGGCCATTGCCCTGCCCGAAGCTGGCGTCCTTGGACTGCCGGAAACGACGGCCGGGACCGTGGTAGGTTCCGCCGGCGGGTCCCTGGCCGCCGAGCTGGAAACAGCAGACGCCGTCCTGGTGGGGCCCGGCCTGGACGACAAGGACCAAACCACGGCGCTGCTGCGTGAACTCCTCAAAGCCACCCCGGGCAACCAGCCGTGTTTTGTCCTGGATGCCTTTGCAATGGCCAGCCTGCCGGAGCTCGAAGACGAACTGTCTCCGTGGGCCGGCCGGCTGATCCTAACCCCGAACGTCACGGAGGCGGCCATCCTCCTCGGCCGGGATGTCGAGGATCTGCACCGCGAGCTCCCTGAGGTGGCCGACAAATATCACGCCGTGGTCTCCTGCCAAGGGGTGATCGCAGAACCCCGCAGCAGCGGCAGGGCTGCTGCGTCTGGGCCCCGCCTCTGGGAGATCACCACCGGGCACAGCGGACTGGGCACCTCAGGCAGCGGAGATGTCCTCTCTGGCGCCATCACCGGCCTTCGCGCCAGGGGAACGGGCAACGCGCAGGCTGCCTGCTGGGGAACGCATCTGCATGCTGCGGCCGGAGACCGACTTGCCAGCCGGCTGGGCGGCTTGGGCTACCTCGCCCGGGAGCTCAACGAGGAACTGCCGCCACTCATGATGGAACTTTCCGCCTGACGCCGGTCCCTCTCTTTAAGACCGGGACCCGTTTAAGACCAGGTCCCGCGCTCCTGGAGGACCGCCTTGAGCAGGTCCGCGCGGTCCGTCACGATCCCGTCGACGCCGAGGTCCAGCAGGCGGTGCATTTCGGCGGGCTCATTGACCGTCCACACATGGACTTGCAGGCCGTGCCGGTGTGCCCGCCGGATGAAGCCGGGCGTCACCACCGGCACGGCACCATAGCGGACCGGGACCTGCAGGGCGTGGACTCCGCGCAGTGCCCGGCGCGCCACGAGCGACATCAGCCGCGCCGGCAGCACGGGGCCCAGCAGGACGAACACGGCATTGGACACGATGCCGGCCGAACTCGCGGCGGGACGGCTCAACTGCTTCAGCACTGCACGGCGGCGCCGGTCCGAGAAACTGGCCACCAGTACCCGGTCGTGCAGTCCGTGGCGCTCGATCGCCGAGGCCAGGGTGGCCACGGAATTCCAGTCCTTGACGTCGACATTGAGCCGGACGTCAGGGAAGGCCGCGATCAGCTCTTCGAACCGCGGGATTGGTTCGGATCCGCCGATCCTGGCCAGGTCCACGGTCGCGGCAGGAAGGTCCGCGATCCGGCCCCGCTCCGCCGTGATCCGGTCCAGGGCTTTGTCGTGGAAGACCACCAACACGCCGTCGGCCGTTGTGTGCACGTCCGTCTCCAGGTGCCGGAACCCGAGCTCGACGGCGGCGCGGAAGGCGGCCATCGAGTTCTCCAGTCCGTCCAGCGAGAAGCCCCGGTGGGCAAGCGCCAGGGGCGCCCGGGTGCCGGTGAAGGTTCCGGCGGGTCCTGGGGTCCTGGCGGCTGGGTCCTCGGGGCCGCCGTCGGGATGCCCGCGGGGGGCGAAGTAGGGGTGCGGTTCAGTCACTCCTGAAGCGTACCCGAGGCTCGATCTGCCGGTGCCGGGGCCGAGGGGATCGGGTCAACGGGGCCGGCTTGAGCGGGATCGGGTCGTCAGGAGTCGTTCTGGCGGATTTCGACGTCGTCGCTGCAGTGCAGGAGTGTGCGGCCGCGGCCGCCGTCGAGGTCCACCCAGATCATGCTGTGATCCTCCGTGACGGCGTCCACGAGGCCGCCGGTCTCGAAGCCCGGGCCCAGCCGGACGCTGACGCGGTCGCCCTGGCGCAGCTGCCTCCAGTGCCGGTCCGGCTCCACCTTGTGCAGGGGTTGTTCGTCCGTGTTGTTGATGCGGTATCTGGCCATGATGTCCCCACTATCGGTCAAACGATCTGTCGCGAGGTCCCAGCCTAGGAGGCCAAGGTGAACGCCAGTTGGCCGTCCACTGGGAATCCGGTGTCCACGCGGACGGCCGGTTTGCGGCGGAGTGCAGGGGTGCAAGGGTGCAGGGGCGCCGGCGGTGTCCGAGTGGACGTGGTCAGCTCCCCCGTGGCTTCAGGGCAACCGGACGCCGAGTTCGGCGAGCTTGGCCTCGAGGATCTGGGCGACGCCGTCGTCGTCGAAGTGCGGGGCCTGCTGACCGGCGGCCCGGATCGCTTCGGGGTGGCCGCTGGCCATGGCGTAACCGTGCCCGGCCCATCGAAGCATCTCGATGTCGTTGGGCATGTCCCCGAAGGCCACCACGTCCGCGGCGCCGATGCCGAGCGAGGCCGCATATTCGGCCAGGGTCACGGCCTTGTTCACCCCGGGCAGGGACAGCTCCAGCAGGGCCATGTTCGGCGCCGAGTGGGTCGCGGCCGCCAAGTGGGCGACGGCGGGTGTCACCTCGGCCAGGAATTCGTCGGCGGTGCCTTCCCGGACGATGGCAAGGAATTTCGCGATGGAGTCCCCCTCAGTGAGGGTGGTGTGCAGCGGGGCCGGCGTGAATTCCGCGAGCAGTTCGCTCGAGCCGTTCTCGATAAAGCCCGGTTCCAAGTGGAAGCCGGTCAGGGTCTCGGCTGCAAACAGCGCGGACGGACGCAACCGTTTGATGATGCGGCGCGCCTCGAACATGGCGTCGAGGTCCAGTGTCCGGGCCGAGAGCATGCGGTCGGCCTCGAGGTCCCACACGACAGCGCCGTTGGAGCAGATGACCGTTCCGGTGTGCCCCAGCTGGTCCTGCAGGGGGTGGAGCCAGCGCGGCGGGCGCCCAGTGACGAACACCAGTTCCAGCCCGGCGTCGCGGCAGGCGTGGAACGCGCGGACGGTCCTGTCGCTGATCTTGCCGTCATGGCCGAGGATCGTTCCGTCGATGTCACTTGCTACCAGCCGCATAGTGCCAGTCTACGTGCGCCGGGACGGTCGGCCCTCGCGGCTGTGCGCGCCGAGGTGTGCGCCGAGGTGTGCGCCGAGATCGCCGGAACGCGTCGCGTTCGCCGGAATATTCCGGCGATCTGGAGAGTTTGCGGCGACCTCGGGACGGGTTGGGCGAGTTCGGCGACCTGGAGAGTTTGCGGCGATCTCGGCGACCTCGGGGCGAGGGCGGGTTCGGCGACCTCGGGCGAGTTCGGCGACCTCGGGCGAGGGCGACGGCGGCGGGCCGAGGCGGCTCAGTGGCGTTCGAAGATGCCGGTAAGCGTTCCCCGGCCCAGGGTGTGCCGCAACAGCTTCGCTTCCAGGCTGCCCGGAGAAGTGTGCTCGTTGAGCCCCGACGGTGCGATGTCGAGCGCGTGCACGGTGATGACGTACCGGTGCGGCCCGTGCCCGGGAGGCGGCGCGGCGCCCAGGTAGCCGTGGAACCCGCCGTCGTTCCTCAACTGGATGGCGCCCGCGGGAAGATGCTTGCCGCCTTCGGCGCCCGCCCCTGCCGGCAGCGACGTGACGTCGGCGGGGACGTCCAGCACGGCCCAGTGCCAGAATCCGCCGCGGCCCGGGGCGTCGGGGTCGAACATGGTGACGGCATAGCCCTTAGTGCCGGCCGGGGCGCCGCTCCAGCTCAGCTGTGGGGACTCGTCCTGGCCGCCGGCGCGCATTTTGCCGCTGCGCTGGGCAGGCGGGAGTGTCTGGCCCTCCGCAAAGGATTCACTACGGACAGGGAACTGCGGAAATTCGTGGCGTGTCATGGCTGCCTTTCACTCACTGCAGGGGTTGGGCCCCCATTTCCACCCGTGCCAGCTCCGCGCGCGTGGGCGGGTTGGCGCCGGCACGGGACACGGTGACCGCCGCTGCCCGGGAGGCATGGGCGAGCAGATCGCGAAGACTTTCGGCGGAGAGTTCGCGCAGGGCCTTGCGGTTTTGTGCCCCGTCCAGGCCCAGATCCACCACGCCGGACAGCAGCGCGGCCATGAACGAATCCCCTGCCCCCACGGTGTCCGCGACGCTGATCTCCGGTGCGGGGAACTGCGCCGCACCTGCGGCGTTGATGCCCCAGGGGCCGTGGCCGCCACGGGTCACCACCACCATGGCGGGGCCCTCGGAGCCGCCCAGCGCCAGCCAGCGGCGGGCCGAATCCAGCGGGTCAACACCGGGATAGAGCCATTCGAGATCCTCGTCGGAGGCTTTCACCACGTCAGCGAGGGTTACGAACTTTTCGGCCTGCCCGCGGGCGTAGTCCACGTCCGGGATGATGCTGGGGCGGCAATTGGGGTCAAAGCTGATGGTCGCGGACGGGTGGGCGCGCTCGACGGCGGCGAGCACCTCGGCGGCGCCGGGCGCCAGCATGGTGGCGATGGATCCGGTGTGCAGCAGCGTGGTTCCCTGGAGCAGGAACGGCAGGCGCGCCGCGACGCCGGGAAGCTCCCAGGCGAGGTCGAAGGTGTAAGTGGCGGCGCCGGCGTCGTCGATCCGGGCGGCGGCCACGCTGGTGGGCAGCTCGTCGGGTCCCAGCGGGAGCAACACGGAGCTCGACTTCAGGTGTGCGGCCAGGGCCTCGCCATACGGATCTCGGCCGTAGCGGCCAATGAACTGGACGGGATGGTCCAGCCGCGCCAGCCCCACCGCCACGTTGAGGGGGCTGCCGCCGACATGGGCCTGGACGCCGGAGGACCGCTGGACTACATCAACCAGTCCTTCGCCAATAACTGTGAGCATGACCATACTCTGCCAGAGAATCCGCTCCGGCGCCGTGTGTTGCGCGCCCGCCCGCTTCCGCCGGGCTGCCCGCTCAGGCCACGGTCTCAGGCGGCCGTGGTGTCCAGCGTAATCCCGGCGGACGCGGCATCGCCGAACCTGGCGTCGATGTGGACAACGTCTCTGCCCGCCCGCTGGAGGAGGCTGGCGGCGATCCCGGCACGGTACCCGGAAGCGCAGTGCACCCAGAGCTTCCCGGCGGGGACGTCCCCGAGGCGCAGCAACAGCTCGTGCAACGGCACGTTGACCGCACCGAGCACGCGGGCAGCGGCGAATTCGTCGGCCCGGCGCACGTCCAGGACGGTGTCCCCGGGCGGCCGGCCGGCCAGCACGCCATCCCAGCCCACGCGCGGGTAGGAGGCGAGGCGGGCCTGCGGTGCCAGGGCGTGCGGCTCGGAACCGAACGCGGCGTCCGGGGATTCGATGCCGATCCGCGAAAGGTCGCGGATGGCGCGCTCGATGTCTTCCCGCGAGCCCACCAGAGTCAGCGGCTCACCCCACGGGAGCACCCAGCCGAGATACGTGGTGAAACTGGAGCCGGAGCCATACTCAAAACTGACGCTGCCCCTGAGGTGGCTGTTGGCGAACGCCACCCGCCGCCGCAGGTCCACCACCCACTCGCCGTCGTCCAATCGCCGGGTGAGCTCCGCGGCGTCCAGCGATTCGGGAACGGTCAGCTCGGAGGCGGCCGGTCCCCGAAGGTTGGCCGGACTCATGTGGGCGTAGTACGACGGGTGGTCCGTGAGGTTGGCGATGAGCTGGCGGACAAAGTGGTCCTCGTCAGGGTCCGTCAGCGCGTGGTTGGCGGCGAGCTGCTCGCCGATGGTGGAGGACCGGGCACGGCTGGCGGGTCCGGAGGAGCAGAACGAGCCGAATCCGTGGGTCGGGAACAGGGCGGCGTCGTGGCTGGACTCGGCGGCGAGGCGCCGGACCGAGGCGTACTGGTCATGGGTCAGGCCGACCGTGTCCGCCTCGGCAACAAGGTCGGTGCGGCCCACCGAGCCATACAGCAGGCTGCCGCCGGAGAAGACGGCCTGCTCCTCGCCGTCGTCCACGATGAACGACATATGCGTGTGCGTGTGGCCGGGCGTGGCGACCGCCTTGACCGTGAGCGAGCCCACCCGGACGGTTTGGCCGTCCGTGACGGGCGTACGCTCGAAGGCGACGGGATCGGCGGCGTTCACGAGGTAGCTGGCGCCGTGGGCGCGGGCCAGGATCAGCCCGCCGGTGATGTAGTCATTGTGCAAGTGGGTCTCGGCCACATGCGTGATGGCCACGCCGGCGTCGCGGGCGGCCGCCTCAATGCGGTCGGTGTCACGCTGCGGGTCGATCGCCAGCGCCACGGAGCCGTCGTGGACCAGATAGCTGCGGTCCCCGAGCTGCGGGGTCTCGATGACGATGACTTCCATGATCCCTCCGGTGAGGTCAGGCCGGTACGGTCAGCCCCGGTTGACGGGGTGTCCCTCGTCCTGCCACTGCATGATCCCGCCGGTGACGTTGACGGCGTCGTACCCCTGGTCCTCCAGGTAGGTGGCGGCCTGTGCGCTGCGCCCCCCGGCGGCGCACATGACGTAGACGGTTCCACTGGCCGGAACCTCGTCGAGGGACTGGACAAACCGTGAGAGCGGAATGCTCCTGGCGCCGGGAACGCGGACAGCGGCGTATTCGTCTTCCTCGCGTACATCGACGATTTCGGTGGCGTCGCCCAGGGCGGCCAGGTCCTTGACGGAGATGCTCTTCATGCCTGTTCCTTTCGCGGGCGCCGGACGGCCCGGCGCGCGTATTCCAGCTACACAATGATACCCCTTGGGGTATCACCGTTGCTCTGGACGGCACGTCCCTGCCGCACCCCCAAATCTAGTCCGTCAAGCTGGCCTGTCCACCCAAGCTGCAGGGCCCCAGCTAGCGTGCGGGACGGTCTCGCTGGTAGACGTCCGGGATGCCGTCGTGGTCCGAGTCGATCTTTTCTTCCTCTTCCGCCTGGCGGTACTGCTTGTTGCGGACCCGCAGCACGGCGGCCGCGAGGAGAGCCGCGAGCACTGTGGCCGCAAGGATCCCGACCTTCGCGTGGTCGTCGTGGACGGTGCCTTGGCCGAAGCTCAGTTCGGCCACGAGCAGCGACACCGTGAAACCTATGCCCGCAAGGATGGACAGCCCGAAGATGTCGATCCACTTGAACGAACGGTCCAGCCTGGCCCGCGTGGTCTTGGTGATGAGCCAGGTGGTGCCGAGGATCCCGGCCGGTTTTCCGAGCACGAGGGCCAGGACGATGCCCACGGCCACGGGGTCCGTCACAGCGGCACCGAGGCCCCGCCAGCCGCCGACGGCCACCCCGGCGGAAAAGAACGCGAAGGCCGGGACCGCGAATCCAGCCGAGATCGGGCGGAACCGGTGTTCAAAGATCTCCGCCAGGCCCGGTCCGGCCTCGGGCCCGCCGCTGGCTTGGGACCGCCGGACCGGGACCGCGAAGCCGAGCAGGACCCCGGCCACGGTGGCGTGGATTCCTGACGCGTGGACGAGCGCCCACGTGGCGGCGCCGAGCGGCAGAAGGATCACCCACGCGGCCAGTGAGTGCATGCCGAAGAACCGACGGTATTTCTGCACCAGGAGCGTATACAGGCCCAACGGGAGCAGGGCCAGCAGGAGAGGCACGGGATGGAGTTCGCTCGTGTAGAAGATGGCGATGATGGTGATGGCCAGAAGGTCGTCCACGACGGCGAGGGTGAGCAGGAAGATCCGCAGCGCACTGGGAAGGTGGGAACCGATGATCGCCAGCACGGCGAGTGCGAAGGCGATGTCAGTGGCGGTGGGGATCGCCCAGCCCCGCAGGGCGTCGGGGCCGCCGAGGTTGACTGCCGCATAGATGAGCGCGGGTACGGCCACGCCGCCCACGGCGGCGGCCACCGGGACCACGGATTTGTTGAATTGGCGCAGGTCGCCCGCGACGAATTCGCGCTTGAGTTCGAGCCCCACCAGAAAGAAGAAGATGGCCAGCAGGCCGTCGGCGGCCCATGCACCGAGGCTCAGCTCCAGATGCCAGGGCCCGTAGCCGATGGTGAAGTCGCGCAGCGCGAAGTAACTCTCCGAGGCCGGGGAGTTGGCCCAGACCAAGGCCACCGCCGCCGCCGCGACCAGCAGCGCGCCGCCAACGGTTTCCTTGCGGAGGATCTCGCCGATTCGCAGGGCCTCGGCGTAGCTGCCGCGGCCGAAAACGGTGAGGCGAGGGGGTGTGGGAGGGGGTGGCGGGGCGCTCATGGAGTCCTCAAAGTGGGGTCGACGGAATCATGCCGACCAGACTTCCCGGCGCACCTTGGTCCAGTCTATTGGCATTCACCCGCCCCGGGGACGTCTGGCAGGCGGCCGGGCGCGCCTTGCTGGCAGCTAGGTGGGCACCCGCGCCGGCTTCAGACCAGCAGCTGCTGCACGAGTTCACGGCATTTCCGGTAGGCGGGAGCCTTTGGATCAATGAGCGCAAAGTGGTCGCCCGGGACCTTCAGTAACTGGACCGGCGCACCGGCCGCCTTGGCTGCTCCGGCGTAGGTCTCGGACTGGCTGACCGGCACACTGTCATCCTCCGTGCCGTGAACGGCATATACGGGCACGCCGAGTGGCACCGCGCTCATGGGGTCTGCATATTTGTGCCGTTTGGGATACTTCTCCGACGAGCCGCCCAGGAAGTTGCTGACGGCGCCGTTGCTGAGGTTGAGCCGCTCGGCGGCCGCGAGGTTGAGCAACCCCGACTGGCTGACGACGCCGGTAAGCTGCACCGCGCCGTCGTCGTCGCCACGGCGCGTCAGCTGGCGGTCCGCGTCCGGGGCTCCGAGCCCGGCGAGCCGGCTGCGTCCCGCCGCCCAGACGGCGAGGTGACCGCCGGCCGAGTGGCCCAGGGCCACCACCCGGTCCAGCCCGAGGCCGTGCTCGTCTGCGAGCTCCCCGAGCTTGTCGATTCCGGCCAGGACGTCGGCAAAGGTGTTGGGCCAGCCTCCGCCGTTGCCGGCGCGCCGGTACTCCAGGTTCCAGGCTGCCATGCCGTGCGCGGCGAGGTCCTTGGCAAGGGGTTCCCCAAGTTCTGCGCCGTACTGCGAACGCCAGTACCCGCCATGGATCACCACCACCACACCCTTGGGCGCGGCCACCTCCGGAAGGAAGAGCTCACCCCACTGGCTGGGGTCCTCGCCATATTGGTACTTCTGCCTCTTCACAGCGTCCTCCTTGGGGCCCGGTGAACAGGCGACGGAGACTGCCCCCAGAGTCACCGCCGCTGCGGCAGCGATCATAGCCCGCCGCCGCATTTCAGCCATGTGCTGAGCCTACCTTGGGCGCCAAGCGGCCCCGCGCAGGCCGGGCCCCGCACGCCGCCCTTGAACACCGCCCTTGAACACGGCCCGACGGCGGCGGCCGCGGCAGTGCCTGCGGGCAGGTGTCGGCGGTGCGCCGTAAGCTGGATCCATGGCGAGCAACTGGGACCGTTTGGACTTGAGCCTGCGCGATTCCGTGCAGGAGAACGTGGAACTGTACGAGCGGGTCCGGCCTGCCCTGAAGCTGGTCACCCGGGAGGTTCTGCTCACGCTGCGGACCATGCTCAAGGACACCGAGGTCACGCCGTTGTTCGTCACCGGCCGCACCAAGACCGTTGAGTCCTTCCGCGAGAAAATTTCCCGCACCGAAGAACCGCTGGAGCCCGGCGGGCCGCCTGTTCTGAAGTTCCCGGATCCCTTCCGGACCTTGAACGACATGGTGGGCATCCGTGTGATCACCAAGCTGCCCGCGGAGAACGCGGTAGTGGCCAACCTGATCAAGCGCCAGCGCCAGCTCTTTGACTGCCGTGGAGACCGCGAAAAGGACATCGGCTCGATCGAGTCCGGTACTTACGGCTACTCCAGCCGGCACCTGATCCTGCGGACTATCCAGAACGAGGCCGTCAAGGACTACCAGCTGGCCTTCAACCCGGAAGTCCCGCCGAACGGCAGCTACTTCTTCGAGTGCCAGATCCGCACCGTGTTCGCGCACGCCTGGAGCGAGATCGAGCACGACATCCGTTTCAAGGCCGAGGACCCGCGGGCCTGGACCCCGCACTTCGACCGCCAGTTCACGGCCACGGCAGCCATGCTGGAGACCGTGGAGAGCGCGTTCTCGGACCTGCATGAGCGCTACGAGGAGGTCCGCAGTTACTGGGATGTGGACGGCGAGGGTGGCGCGCAGCTGACGCCCAACCGGATCCGCGACGTGTGGCGGACCTTGCTGCCGCACGTGGACCGGAAGGTCGACGACGACTGGGGCTGGGCCGCGGAACTCATGGCGGCCCACGGCCTCAACCAGACCATGCAGCTCGCCGGGCTGCTCAGCGCCAACCGGATCACCGAAGTCCGCAAGGCCCTGGACCACCGCTACTCCCCCGGCCCGGACCGGCTGCTCGATGACCTGCTGCTGTGGCAGTACGGCACCGAACACATCGAGCTCACCGCCGAGCCGGCCGACGCCGTCCCGCACCCCCGCCGCGACAGTCTCCTCCGGCGGCTCAAGCAGATCGAGCGGTACCGGCTCACCCAGGGCTAGCGCGGGCCCGCGTCTGCGGATCCGGATTCTCTATGCCGCCCTGCCCTGCCTGTGTGCCTCAATGCCGCGCCCTTCCCCGCTCTGTGCTGCTTGCCCTGCGCGGATTCTCCCCACCTTTGAATGTGCGACGCCGGGACTCACCGGCGTTTCTGTGCGACACGCCGGGCATCGCCCTCAAAAGTGGGGAATTTCGACGCCACACGCGGCTTATCTGTGGGCGTAGGTGAGGCAATCCGCGTTGTCGACCCCCGGGCCCACGTGCACTTCGGGCGCCTTGCACATCAGGTGATCGTTGTGGGCGCATTCGGTACGCTGGCAGGCACCGACGTCGGCCAGCACCTTGGGGAGCCCGCCGTGCACACCGATGTCGATAAACGTCGCGCAGGAGGCATGGTCTTCAGCGCCGCCGACGGTAATGGCGGCCGCGTTGCAGTGGGAGTGATCGTTGAAGGAGCAATTGTTCACGCTGCAGTCGGCTACGTGCGTCGTCATTGGATTTCCTCCATGCTCCGGCCACCCGGGACGGGCAGCGCCGTGGTTCCACGGTAGGCCGCACCAGGGCAAACAAAAAGGCCCAATCGTGTGACCTAATACCGGCCCGGGAGGTGCCAAAAATCTGACATATTCGTTCGACAGGTGGTCACGAAGTCGTCAGTCCGTGGATGCCGGTGGCACCATTCTTGGATGCTTGAGGCAACCAAAACTCCGAATACCGCCCGGGACGCGAGCGCTGCCGCCGACGTCCCGGCCAATCCCGCCCTCGCCGCCGAGGCAAAGATCGCCCGGATCGCGGTGACCATCTTCCCGATCCTCGTCGTGATGGCCGGGCTCGCCGGTTTCCTGCTCCCCGGGGCGTTCAAACCGCTCGCGCCCAGCGTGCCCTTCCTGCTGGGCATCATCATGTTCTGCATGGGCCTGACGCTGACCCCGCCAGATTTTGCCTCGGTGGCCAAGCGTCCCTGGGCCGTGGCCCTGGGAATCGTGGCGCACTACGTCATCATGCCGGGGGCCGGCTGGCTGATCGCCGTCGGCCTGCACCTCGAGCCGGAGCTTGCGGTGGGTCTGATCCTGGTGGGCTGCGCGCCGTCGGGCACTGCCTCCAACGTGATGGCGTTCCTGGCCAAGGGCGACGTCGCCCTGTCCGTGGCCGTCGCTTCGGTGTCCACGCTGATCGCCCCGATCGTGACGCCGCTGCTGGTGCTGTTCCTGGCCGGCTCGTACCTGAGCATCGACGCCGGCGGCATGGTCCAGGACATCGTCAAGACCGTCCTCCTGCCCGTCATTGCCGGCCTGCTGGCACGCCTCTTCCTCCGCAAGCTCGTGGCCAGGGTCCTCCCGGCGCTGCCGTGGGCCTCCGCGGCCGTGATTTCCCTGATCGTGGCGATCGTGGTGGCCGGCAGCGCCAGCAAACTCGTCGCCGCGGGCGGCATCGTGTTCCTCGCCGTGGTACTGCACAACGGCTTCGGACTGGGCCTGGGCTACCTGGCCGGCAAGCTGGGGCGCCTGGATGACAAGGCGCGCAGGGCCCTCGCCTTTGAAGTCGGGATGCAGAACTCCGGCCTGGCCGCCACCCTCGCCACGGCGCACTTCGGCGCGCTGGCCGCGCTGCCGTCCGCCGTCTTCTCCCTGTGGCACAACGTCTCCGGCGCGATCGTGGCCGCGTGGCTGGCCCGGCGCCCCCTCCGGGAGGAACCAACGCAGAACGCCGCTGCACTGGAGGCCGCCGCGCTGAAAGCCTAAGCGGGTTCCTAGCTCCGGAGCCTGGCGAGCAGCGCCGTGACGGCGCGCTCGGCCAGGACCTCGGGGCTGTCCGTTCCGGAGATCACATCGTAGGCGCCGTGGACACCGGGGCTGCCGGGCCCGGCGTCGTCCGCGATGAGCACCTGGGCCACGCCGCGGACGGCGAGTTCAGCCATGGTCCCGGAATCGTCGCCAGTCTCCGGCGCGCAGGTGTGGATGACGCCGTCGGCGCCGCCGGAGAGCATGAACTGCCGCCAGCCTCCGCCCAGCAGGACGACGGCCTGATAGCCGTGCTCCGGCAGGATTCCGGCCAGCACCGTGGCGATGGCCCTGTCCCGCGGCTGCTCGAGGTCCACGACGGCTACGGCCACCAGCTCCGTCCGGCCCCGGCGCATTCCCCGGGCGGCACGGTTGGCCACGTAGCCAAGTTCGCGGACCGCGGATTGCACCCGGTCCTGGGTGGCCTGGCTGATCCGGGTGGTGCCGCCGGAGCGGCCGGAGAGCACGTAGGAGACGGTGGTCAGGGACACCCCGGCCGTCTCCGCGACGTCGCGGATGGTGGGCTTGGATCCATGCCGCACTGATGACTCCCGGCTGCTTCTCCGCCGTTTCGTGGCGGCTCCTGAAAACTTCGTCCTAGGGGCGAACCCCATGTGGAACTCTAGCCCGAAGCGCCGCTCCCCGGCCCACGGCGAACAAACAAGCAACGCGGGGTCACTTAGCGCCCATCCCAAGGCCTTGGATGGGCGCTAAGTGACTCCGCGTTGGGTTGGATTCGGGTTTGGTTTGGCGAGGTCTTTGGTGAAGGGCAGCGGTCCGATGGTTTCCGGGTCGGCGGAGAGATCGAACTGGGCCTCGTAGCCGGTGTTCAGGTAAAGGTGCTTCGCCTCCGGCTGGCGGGGGCCGGTGGTCAGGTAGACCTTCCGGTAGCCGCGGCGGGCGGCCAGCGCTTCCAGTTCGGCAAGGACAAACCGGGCCAGTCCGCGGCGGCGGTGGGCCGAATGCGTCCAGATCCGCTTGAACTCGGCGGTCTGCGGGCCGTGCCGGCGGAAGGCGCCACCCGCCACAGATTCGCCGTTCTCGCGCACAATCAACAGGGCCCCGCCAGGCGCCGCGAATTCCTCCGCCGGGTAGCGGTTGAGTTCCTCCGCGGCGGCTCCGCGGCCGAAGAGGTTGCCGTAGCGGGTGTCATATTCGAGCGCGAGCTCGTCCAGGAGCGGACGGACCCTGGGATCGCTCATGGGGAGGTTGAGGACCGTCAGCGTGGAGCTGCCCGCGGGCTGGGTTTCCGCCGGCGGGATTTCGATGGGCCGGGCCTCGGCGGGCGGGGTGTGTAGTGGTGGCGGTGTCATGACGGTGTCTTTCCGCCGGCGGCGGCCTGCGGCACCGGCTGGCCGATGTTGGCTGGCTCACTGCCCGCTTGATCGTTGTTGGTCTGGCTCGATGCTGGCCTGGCCGTTGTTGGGCCGGACAGCAGGTTCAGGATGCGCCGGGCCAAGGCGTCGTTTTCCCGGAACGGTGCGGCGTTGGTGCGGGGCCGGGCGAAGGCGCCCGCGCCCCAGCCGGAGGTGCCGGGCCCGACGCCGAACAGCCGCTCGCGCCTCTCCCCCACCGGGCTGATCAGCTCGTTGTGGGCGGACACCAGGAGCCGTCCGGTCGCATGCGTGCCGTCCGCGGTCAGGAGCTGCTGCTCGGTGCCGAGCCCGGAGGTGTGCAGCTGGCGCAGCAGCGGGTTCGCGGAGCGGGCCACCGACGGCGCCGGGAGCCGGGCCTCGATCAGGGCCGCCGCTGACACGGTGAGCCCGGACTGGGCCGAGCGGGCGACGAACCGGCCCGAGTGCTCCGCGGCCTCGATCTCCAGGCCTGGGCCGATGAACTGCAGCAGTCCGGCCTGGTGGATCGCCAGCATCTCCCGCAGCCTGCGCGGCGGCGGCCCGGAGTCGACGAAGCTGAAGAAACCGTGCCACCAGCCCTGGACGTCGCGCTGCGACCGCGCGTTCAGCCGCTCTGCCGGGAGCAGTCGGCCCAGGTCCATGTAGGACTTGAGCAGGGAAATGAACAGGGCCAGCGTCTCCGAATGGTCCGGTCCGGTGCGTAATTCAAGGTCGCGGCCGATGTACGCTGCCACCGCGGCTTGGACATCTGCGTGGCCGGCGAATACCCGGTCCGCGAAGGGATGGTCCAGCCGTTCGAGGTCCAGGTGGAGCTCTGCGTCCGGGACGGACTCAGTGACCAGTCGCTGGCGGTCCTGGCTGGACCACTCCGCGGCGGAAAACCTCTCGGCGAATTCCGGCCAGCCAATCCGGACCCGCTCCGGGTAGCCGGTGAACAGCTCGCGGTAATACGCGTAGCCGGCATCCTTCGCGATCAGGGGCCACAACTGGTCGCGGAAGTCCAGTTCGCCGGGCGCGTCCAGCAGCACCGCGACGGCCTCTGCGGTGAAGAACGCGGGCTCTGCCGCTGCGTCGCCGCGCAGGGCTGACGTGATCTTGGAGTGGTAGGGCACGCCGCGGCGGGACCCGGCCCACAACCGCGGCTCAGCACCGGAGGGCAGGTAGCGCAGGCCGCCGTCGGGCAACTCTTCAAACCTGCCGCCGCGACCCTCCATGAGCAGAACCAGAAGGTCCACGAACGCCAGGCCCATGCCGGAGACGATCACGTCCTGGCCGGCGGCGAGCGGTGCGTAGTCGACGTCGGTGGTGTAGCTGGGCGCCGCGTGGAACGCGCCGTGCCGGGCGGCAAAACCGGCCCACGCGGCGGACTCCTCGTCCGGCAGCGAATCCGTGTGCCCCAGGGAAGCGATCACGACGTCGGCGCGCAGCACCGCGCCGCTGGCCAGCCGGACGCGGTAGCTTTCCGGGCCCTGTTTGGGTTCACGTTGTTCCGGGCCGTCCTGCACAAGTTCGACGGCGGACGCCGTGTCCCGGTGCACCGTGACGGTGACGTCCGGCCCGAGGGCCGCGACGGAGCGCCGGAAGAACCATTCCAGGTAGACACTCTGCAGCTGCCGGGTGGGGAAGGTGGAGCCGGTGAGGGCAGCCAGCTGGCGCCGGAGTTCCGGAGCCAGCTCCGGGACGTCCGCGATGGAGCCGTCCAGGACCCCGGCGGCCCAATCCGGCAGGCCGGGGCCTTCAACCGCCGGCCCCTCGCACTGGACCGAGGCATCGGTGAACATCGTGACATCCGCCGCGGCGGAGTTGAGCATCAGCCCGGGGTGCTGTTCGTAGCGCCAGATCCTGCCGGCGCCCGGGGTGTGCGGCTCCACGACGTGAATCTGGAGCGCGCCGGCGAGCAGCTCCGGCCGGTTGGCGGCAAGGCGCTCCAGTAACCCGGCCGTGCGCGGGCCGCCGCCAATGAGGACCACGGATGGGGCATTCACTGGCATGACGGTCTCCTCGCTCTGGTACGGAGCCCTCATGCTAGGCACCCGAAACGTGGCCGGTCGAGGCGCCGGTCACGGCCGTTCACCCCACGTAACGCGGCGTAAATCGAGGCAAGAATTCGTCGTGTGACGCCGTGCGAACCTGCGTGAACGTATGCAACTTGCCGCCTTGCCGCACGTTTTCGGCGGCCCCTAGATTGGCAGCCAACCAACCGAACCCCCACAGCAACTGGAAGAAGCGAGGTGGCGCATGAGTTCAACAGCAACCCCGGTGCCGGCGTCCGCCGGCGTCGAATCCGTACCCGAAAACGCACCGGCCGGCACCGCCGGGCCCACAACCGCCGCCGGCACCGGAACCGCACCGCGCGAAACGGCCGGTGCAGCGGGCCGCAAGGCAGCCACCGACTATGCCGACTACCGGCTGGTCCCGGCCCGCCACCCGTGGCGCTGGGTGGGCACCGCCGTCGTCGCCCTGGGCGTGGCGGGCATTGCCTGGTCCCTGGCCACCAACCCGCGCTGGGAGTGGGGCGTGGTGGCGCAATGGTTCACCGCGCAGTCGATTGTGAACGGCCTGCTGGAGACCCTGAAGCTGACGGCGATCTCCGGAGCCCTCGGGTTCATCCTGGGCTTCCTCCTGGCCCTGATGCGGCTTTCCGCATCCCCGCTGCTGGTTTCCGTCTCCTGGACCTTCTCCTGGATCTTCCGCTCCACGCCGCTGTTGGTGCAGATGCTGCTTTGGTACAACCTGGGCTACCTCTACGAGAAAATCAGCCTCGGAATCCCCTTCACGGACGTGCGCTTCTTCGAGGCGCAAACCACCACCCTGATCAGCCAGTTCGCCGCAGCGGTCCTCGGCCTGACCCTGAACCAGGCCGCCTACTCCGCCGAGATCATCCGCGGCGGCATCCTCTCCGTGGACCAGGGCCAGCTCGAGGCTGCAACCGCCCTGGGCATTCCGGCGTGGCGGCGTTCCACCAGGATCGTCCTGCCCCAGGCCATGCGGGCCATCCTGCCCACCGCCTTCAACGAGGTGATCGGCCTGGTCAAGGGCACCTCGATTGTCTACGTCCTGGCCTACTCCGAGCTGTTCTACACCGTCCAGGTCATCTACAACCGGACCCAGCAGGTCCTGCCGCTGCTGCTCGTGGCCACCCTCTGGTACGTCGTGATCACCTCGGTGCTGAGCGTCTTCCAGTACTACATCGAGCGGCACTACTCCAAGGGCGCCGTCCGCACGCTGCCCCTGACCCCGCTGCAAAAGGCCCGCAAATTCCTCGCCACGCATGCGCCGGCAACCAGCGCAACCAGCGCAACCACCCAGGAAAGGGGCACCCGATGAGCACCGTTGCCACCCACACCCTGCCGGCGCCCGCCGCCACTGACGCCGAAACCACCCGCGGCCTCGTCGAGATCACCAAGGTCCGCAAGTCCTTCGGGCCCACGGAAGTCCTCAAGGGCATCACGCTGACGGTCGAGCCCGGCGGCGTCGCCGTAATTGTCGGCCCGTCCGGGTCCGGCAAATCCACCCTCCTGCGCACCATCAACCACCTGGAAAAGGTCGACGCCGGGTTCATCGCGATCGACGGCACGCTGGTGGGTTACGAGGTCCGGGGGCGCCGGCTCCACGAGCTGCGCGAAAAGGAAATCCTGAAGCAACGCACCGAGATCGGCATGGTGTTCCAGAACTTCAATCTCTTCCCGCACCTGACCGCGCTGGAAAACGTCACCGAGGCCCCGGTCGTCGCGCCGCGGGCCGGAAAACCCCGGTCGTCCAAGGCCGAGGCCCGCGAACGCGGCCTGGAACTGCTGGACCGGGTGGGCCTGAAGGACCGTGCCGGCGCCTACCCGCGCCAGCTGTCCGGCGGCCAGCAGCAACGGGTCGCGATCGCCCGGGCCCTGGCCCTGGACCCCAAGATCCTGCTCTTCGACGAGCCCACCTCGGCCTTGGATCCGGAACTGGTCAACGAGGTCCTGGACGTCATCCGCGAGCTCGCCAAGTCCGGCACCACGCTGATCATCGTCACGCATGAGATGGGCTTCGCCCGCGACGTCGCCGACACGGTGGTGTTCATGGACCAGGGCCAGATCGTCGAGCAAGGCACGCCCCAGGAGATTTTCACCAACCCGCAAGAAGAACGCACCCGGAGCT
Organism: Arthrobacter sp. 05L421; assembly: GCF_056397785.1. Taxonomy (NCBI): domain Bacteria; kingdom Bacillati; phylum Actinomycetota; class Actinomycetes; order Micrococcales; family Micrococcaceae; genus Arthrobacter; species Arthrobacter sp. 05L421. The sequence continues at coordinate 36,160 of NZ_JBFTOC010000018.1, read as the reverse complement.
TTTTCTCCAAGGTGATCGAACCCGCTTTCAACATCTAAGGAACACCCATGGCCATCAGCTCCGCCCTCCGCACCGCTCGTCCCAGTCCTAATCCCCGGCGGAAGCGTGCGGCGCTTCCCGCCGTCGTCCTCATCGGCACCCTGTCCGGCACGCTGGCACTGAGTGCCTGCGCTGATCCCGGCGCCTCCGCGGCCGCCGGCGGGCAGCCGGCGACGACGGCGGCGCGCAACGGCGTCGTCTACAACACCTCGCCGGACCAGCAACGCATCAGGGCCAAGAAGGATGCGGCCCTGGCCGCGGAAGTCCCCGCGCTGATCGGCAAGGACGGCAAGCTGACCGTGGCCACGACGGCGGGCGCGATTCCGCTGTCCTTCCACGCCACCGACGACAAGACCCCGATCGGCGTCGAAGTGGACCTGGCCCAGCTGGTCGCGGACAAGCTGGGCCTGGCACTGGATGTCCAGGTGACCTCCTGGGAGAACTGGCCGCTGAAAACCCAGTCCGGCGACTTCGAGGCCGTGTTCTCCAACGTGGGCATCAACGCCGCCCGTGTGAAGCTCTTCGACTTCTCCAGCTACCGCGCCGCGTACATGGGCTTCGAGGCCAAGAAGAGCTCCAGCTACAACATCAAGGGCTCCGATGACATCTCCGGCCTGAAGATCTCCGTGGGCTCGGGCACCAACCAGGAGAAGATCCTGATCGCCTGGAACAAGGAGCTGGAGGCCAAGGGCAAGGCGCCGGCGGAGCTGCTGTACTACTCCTCCGACGCCGACACCATCCTGGCCCTGTCCTCCGGGCGCACGGACCTGAACCTCGCGCCCTACCCGTCCGTCACGTACCGGGAAAACACCCGGGACGACCTCAAGGTGGTGGGCAAGGTCAACGCCGGCTGGCCGTCCGAGACACTGGTCGCCGCCACCACGCTCAAGGGCAACGGCCTGGCCCCGGCCATCACGGACGCCCTGAACTCCGCGATCAAGGACGGCTCCTACGCCAAGGTCCTGGACCGCTGGGGACTCTCCGAGGAAGCCCTCCCGGAGTCCACAACCGTCACCGAGGCCAACTTCGGGAACGCGCCTGCAGGGAAAACACAGTGAGGTTCCAGGTCCTCGACATCATCCCGCACCTGAAAAACCCCGTCACCGGGGCGATTGTCTCCACCGCGGACCGGCTCAACCAGGTGGTGGAAACCGCGCGCCGGGCCGAGGTACTCGGCTATGACAGCTTCTCGGTCGGGGAACGCCACGCGGGCGAATTCATCTCTTCCTCCCCCACCACCGTGCTCGCCGCCATCGCCGCCGTGACCACCAGGATCCGGCTGCAAAGCGGCGTGACGGTGCTGTCCGTGCTGGACCCGGTACGGGTCGCGGAGGACTACGCCACGATCGACCAGCTGAGCCGCGGCCGACTGGAACTGGTGATCGGCAAGGGCAACGAGGTGCTGCAGTACCCGCTGTTCGGCCTGGACCTGGCGGATCAGTGGGAGCTGCTCGCGGAGAAATACGGCCTGCTCCGCCGGCTCTGGACCGAGGAGAACGTCACCTGGTCCGGGACGTTCCGCACTGCGCTGACAGAGCCCACAACCACCACGCCCCGGCCCTTCGCCGGCGCGCCGCGGGTCTGGCACGGTTCCGCCACGAGCCTGGCCTCGGCCGCCCTGGCGGCGCAGTGGGGCGATCCGCTGTTCACGGCCAATGCGATCCAGCCGCGGGAAAACTACAAGGTGCTCATTGACCACTACCGCGAGGAATATGCACGGCACGGCCACGATCCCCGGCATCAGTATCTGGGCTCCGGATCCGGCGCCGGCGGGGTGTTCATCGCTGACACCACGCAGGAGGCCAAGCGGCAGTTCGGCCCGGTCTACGAGGCCCTCACGACCGGCAGGAATGTTCCCGGGAACAACTCCCCCTACCGGGACATCGACCACGCCGTTGCCGAAGGTCCGGCCCTGGTGGGCAGCCCGGAGCAGGTGATCGACAAGATCCTCAGCTACCACGCGCTCTACGGCCACGATCTGCAGTCCATCTCGCTGCCTACCACGCTGCCCTTCGACCAGCAGCTGGAAATCCTGGAGCGGTTCGCCCTCGAGGTCATTCCGGCCGTCCGCGCCGCCGCGCCCACCACGCTTTGGGCCGACGGCGACCCGTACGCCGGCCGTCCGGAGGCCAGCCTCGCCGGCAAGTCCGGCGGTGCCACCGAACCCGACGCCGCCGCCCGCGTCACAGCCGACCACAACAACCACAGGAGCTCCCATGTCTACACCAACTGACACCGACAGCCGCTCGGACCTGGAATTCCTGGCCGCCGCCCCGGACCGCCGGCCCAGTCCCGACGGCCGCCCCGGCGGCCGCCCCGTTGGCGGCCCGGACGTCCGTCCCGACCGGGAACTCCTGGCCGCCTGGGCGGACTGGCGTGCCGCGCACGAACGCCACCGCGCCGACCCCCACGGCTTCCTCGCCGTCACCCACTTGCACTGGCTCGATTCCTCGCCCGCCCGGCTGGATGGCGCGCCGGGCACGTGGGGCGTGGAGGACGACACCGTCCGTCTGGTGTTGCGGGCTGGCGAACGCGTCCTTCGCGACGGGCAGGAACTGAACGCGGACGGGACAGGAGCCACCGTGTTTCTCGGCCCGATTCCCGAGCGCGAGGGCCTGAATCTGCGCGTGGAAGATGCCGGCGCCGGTCATACCGTGATCGAGCTCGCCAAGCGCGGCGGCCGGTATGTGGTTCGGCCGCGGCATCCCCTGAATCCGCTGCTCACCGGCTACCGCGGCACACCCGCCTTCGCGCCCACGCCCGAATATGCCATTTCAGGAATATTCGTCCCGTTCGTCGAGCCGCGCCGCACCACGGTGGGCGCCGCGGTCGAAGGCATCCAGCACGTCTACGAGGCCCCAGGTGAAATCCGCTTCCGGCTGCACGGTAAGGACCTGAGCCTCACCGCCTTCAACGGCCACACTCCGGGCACGCTGTCGGTGCTCTTCACGGACGCGACGTCGGGCAAGAGCACCTACGCGGCCAACCGCTCGCTCACCGTGCCGGCTCCGGGCGCCGACGGGACGGTTGCGCTCGACTTCAACCGGGCGGTGAACCTGCCGTGCGCCTACACGGACCTCGCCACCTGCCCGCTGCCGCCTGCCGAGAACCGCCTGCCGGTGGCCATCGAAGCCGGCGAACAGATCCCCTACGAACGACAGGACGCATCATGAGCACCACTCCCGCCCAGAACGCGGCTCGGGAACACGGCCTGCTTATCCTGGAACTCCACGGCGCCGGCAGCCATCCGGCCGCGTGGCGGGTTTCCCGCACAGCCCCCGCGTCCGTGCTGGACCCGGAACACCTCCGCGGCGCCGTCCTCGCCGCCGAGTCTGCCGGGTTCCACGCGGCGACGTTTTCCGACCCCGGCCTGCCGGACCCCGCACTTTCAGTTCCCGCACTGCCGGATACCGATAACCCGGACCGGGACGCCGCTGCCCGGCTCAACGCCCTGCAGCGGGCCGCGTTCGCGTCTCCCGTGACGCGCAGCCTCGCCCTGATCCCGGAAGTGGACACCGTCTACACCGAGCCATTCCACCTCTCAACCCAGCTAGCCAGCCTGGACTATGTCTCCGGCGGGCGGGCCGGCTGGCTGGTAGCCGCCTCATCAAGCGCCGCCGATGCCGCCGCCGTCGGGCGGGACACTGTGCGCGGGGAGCGGCTCTCCGGGGAGGCCGCCGATTCCATCGGGGTCAGCCGCAGGCTCTGGGACTCCTGGGAGGACGACGCCGTGATCCGCGACGTCCCCACCGGGCGCTACCTCGACGTCGACAAGCTGCACTACATCGACGTCGAGAACGGCAGCTATTCCATCAAGGGTCCGTCGATCATTCCGCGGCCGCCGCAGGGCCAGCTCCCTGTGCTGGCCCCGGCCGGGCTCCTCACTCCGGAGGCTGTCGCGGCCGGGGTGGCCGACGCGCTCCTGGTCTCGGCCCCGACGCCCGGGCTCCTGGCCGCCAAGCTCGCGGCGACGCGGGCGGCACTCGTCGCCGGCGGCAGTGGGCCTGCACTGATTGCCGAGCTCGACGTCGTGCTGGATTCCCGTGGCCAGAGCGCCGCAGAGCGGCTGGCCGGGCTGAACCGCCACACCGTGTGGCAGAGTCCGCGCGCCCGGTTCGTCGGGACGGCGGCTGAGCTGACCGAACTGCTCACCGAGGTGCTGGCCTGGGCCGACGGCATCCGCCTGCACCCCGCCGTGCTGGAGACGGATCTTGAGGAACTGTCGCGGCTGGTGCTGCCAGAGTTGCGCCGGCGCGAGCTCCTGGCCCCCACCACCCCGGACGCCACGTTCCGCGAACAGCTGGGGCTGGCGCGGCCGGCCAGTCGTTACGCCGCTGCAACCAGCGCCCCCGGCACGGAAAACTAAGGAGTCCACCATGAGCCACAGCACCCACCCCGCCGCTGAATTCACCCCATCCGGATTCACCCCGTCAGGGCAGCTCCAGCTGGGCGTGTTCTTCCAGGGCGTCAACTCCGGAACGGTCTGGAAGAGCGCCGAGTCCGGCTCGCAGACCGATTTCGAATCGTTCCGGCGCATCGCCCAAACGGCCGAGCGCGGCCTGTTCGCGGCGTTCTTCCTCGGCGAGGGCCTGCGGTTACGCGAGCACCTCGGCCGACCGCACGCGCTTGACGTCGCCGGCCGTCCCGACGCGCAGACCGCGCTGGCGGCCCTGGCGGCCGTGACCACCAACATCGGCCTGGTCGCCACCCAAAACACCACGTACAACGACCCCGCAGACCTGGCGCACCGGCTCTCCACGCTGGATCTGCTTTCCGGCGGCCGCGCGGCCTGGAACATCGTCACCACGGACAACGCCTGGACCGGCGCGAACTTCCGCCGTGGCGGCTACCTGGACCATGCAGACAGGTACACCCATGCCGAGGCCTTCGTGGAAACCGCCAAGCGAATCTGGGACGCGTGGGAGGACGGCGCCATCGCGGCCTCGGCTTCCGCCGCCCGGTGGTCGGCGGAGGGGGCGGTCCGGCGGGTGCGCCACAGCGGCCAGCACTACTCCGTGGACCTCACGCCTAGGTTGCCGCGCAGCGCCCAATACCGGCCGGTGCTGTTCCAGGCCGGGGATTCGCCCGAGGGCCGGGACTTCGCCGCCCGGCAGGCGGACGTCATCTTTTCCGCGCACCCGCAGCTCGACGACGCCCTGGACTTCCGCCGCGACATCGTGGAGCGCACGCTCCGGGCCGGCCGGGGCGCCCAGGATGTGAAGATCATGCCCGCCAGCGAGTTCATTCTCGCCGCCACTCCGCAGGAGGCCCTCGAGAAGAAGGCCTGGGTCCGCAGCCTGCAGATCGGCCCGCAGCAGGCTATCGCGTACCTCGAGCAGTTCTGGGGCCGGGAGCTGCAGGGCTACGATCCCGACGGGCCGCTGCCGGACATCGACCCCGTGGTGGAAGAGACCTCCGAAACCCGCGGAAGCGGCTTCCATGGCGCGAAGGCCCGCCAACTGGCCGACCAGTGGCGGGCCGAGGCCAAGGAAAAGGGCCTGTCCATCCGGCAGTTCGTCTCGGCCAAGACCAGCCGGGGTGACTCCACCTTCACCGGGTCCTACACCGAGGTCGCGGACCGGCTCGCCGAGTATGCCCGGACCGGCGCCGTCGACGGCTTCAACGTCTCCCCGTGGCTCGTCCCGTCTGGACTCGATGACATCGTCAACCACCTCGTGCCGGAACTCCAAGAGCGCGGCGTGTACCCCACGGCGTACGCGGGCAGCACACTGCGGGAGAACCTCGGCCTGGCCACCCCGGTGCGCGCAGCCGCCGACGCCGAGACCGACTCGGTCACGGCACGGGCCTAGGCCTAGGCCTAGGCCTACACGATCCCAGCTCGTCACCAAGCAGACACAAAGAATCCCCGCCGGAGAAGTTTCCGGCGGGGATTCTTGGCTTGCGGCACCGCCCAAACAAGCAACGCGGGGTCACATCGCGCCCATAATCCCCTCCGGGACGGGCGCGATGTGACCCCGCGATGGTTTAAGCGGGCTGAGGCGGGCTAGCTCTTCGGCAGGCCTGCCGGGTTCAGCTCCGATTTCGCTACGGCCTCCTCGGACAGCCCCCAACGGTCCAGGATCTTGGCGTAGCTGCCGTCCTGAATCAGGTGGTTCAGTCCGGCCTGGGCCGCGGCGGCAAACCCGTTGTCCTTCTTGGTGGTGACCGCGATGCTGGCCTTCAGCGGCCAGCCGCCGTCCACCAGGCCCACCAGCTTGGTCTTGGCGTCGGAAGCGGCCTTGAAGGCTGCCGTGGCGTTGGGGCCAAAGCTGAGGTCCGCCCGGCCGGACTGGACGGCCAGCTGGGAGGCGGAGTCGTCGTCGTAATACTGGAACTCCACGGGCTTGAGGCCGTTCTTCTTGTTCTCTTCATCCCAGCGCAGCAGGATCGCCTCCTGGTTGGTGCCGGAGCCGACGATCACGCGCTTGCCGGCGACGTCCGGGGCCGACTCGACTTTGGTGACGCTGCTGTCGGCCTTGGCGTAGAAGCCGAGCTTGTCCTCGCGGTAGCTGGCGAAATCGAACTTGAGCTTGCGCTCCTCCGTGACGGTGACGTTGGAGAGCACTGCCTCATACTTGCCGGAATCGACGCCGAGCGGCCAGTCGGCCCACGCGGTCGGGACAATATCCGCCTCCAGGCCCAGCGACTCGGCCAGCGCGACGGCGAGATCCACCTCATTGCCCACCGGGGTCTTGTTGTCCGTGGCGTAGACGGCCAGCGGCGCCGCGAACGGACTCACCGCCACGGTCAGTTTCCCGTCCTTCCTGATGGCTTCCGGGACCAGCGCTGCGGCCGCGGCATCCACTGTGGCCTTGATGCGGTCCTGCTGCGGAGAGAGGTTGAACTGCTTGATGCCGGAGGAGGACGACGGCGCCGCGGATGTGCCGCCGGCAGCGGCGGCGCCCGGATCGGAGCAGGCCGCGAGACCCAGAACGGTGGTGGCCGCCAACGCTACGGCGACGCCGGACTTGAACGAAAGACTCGACATGGTTTCTCCTTGAAAGGGGTGGTCTGTGGTGCTGGTGCCAGCAACTATCCGGGGCGCGGGAATGCCGGTCAAAGCGCCGCGAAACCGGGTGAAACCAAGGGATACAGGCGGTAATACCCGTTCATCCGGCGTCCGCGGACGCCGCCTGGGGACGCCGGAGTGTTACCGAAGATTGCCCTGCATGACGTGGCGGGACGGAATTGTTCACGGCCCGCCACAACTGGCCTAGCCTGCATAGAAGACCTGCAGGGTGACAGCACGACACAGGAGGGGTGAACTTGTCAGTGAGCACGGACCACAGGACGCACCGGACCACGCACCGGCTCGGCATCAACGCCCCGGCGGACCTCGTCTTCGGCATGCTGCGGGACGCCTCCCACTGGCCTTATCTCGACGGCCTGACGGTGTACTCCGAGCGGGTCAGCGGCGACGACGCCGCGCACGAGCTCCGCACGTCCTTGGTTTCGAACGGCTCGCTCAGCTCAAGCCACTGCTGGCGCGTCTTTGATGCCGCCAGCCACCGCGCGGAGTTCCACCAGTTGGACCTCGAACCCCCGCTCCGAGAACTTGCTGGCGACTGGGAGATCCGCCCGGCGGACGGGCTCTCCGTGGTCACCCTGAACCACGAGTTCGAGGTCGACGATGAGCAGCTCGCCGAGCGCATTAATGCGATTATCGATGACTACAGCAGGCGTGAACTGGAGGCGCTCCGGGTCAGCTGCGAACGGTTGTCCGTCCTCCTGCAGCACCACGCCCCGCAGACGCACCCCGCACCGCAAACCCCGCCGCACCCCACACCGCAGTCCACAGCAAAGGAGGCCTAAATGTCAGAGGACAGGTTCACAACCGAACGGGACAGCTTCGGCCGGCTTCTCGCGGACCGCGAAGTCTGGCGGCAGGCCGCCACCATCGCGGCGGCCGGCGAGCTGACCGCCCGCTGGCTCGAGGGCACCAGCGAATACCAGCCCGGAGTCTTCTCGCGCGGGTTCGACGACGAGACCAAGGCCATCGCCGCAGAGCTTGCCCTCCTCAACCGCAACGGGCTCTTCACCAAGGAATCGCAGCCTGGCGTTCAGGCCGGTGGCGTCGCGCAGCGCGCCTATGTGACGGCCTTCTGCAGCGCGGAGACGGCGTCGGACCTCCTGGCCTTGTCCACCCGAACCGGACTGGTGACGGTTGCGCATGCCCCCGGTGAGACGAGCAGCGCCTCTATCCCGGTGACCCTCCAGGACGGCGACGTGGTGACAGTGCTCGGAAGCAGCGAGGGGCCGGTTGGGGAAGACCAGCTCAGGGACTGGGCGGCCGAGACCAACGAGACACTGGCCCTGGTCCTGGCGGATGCCTGGTACGTGGAAATCTTCGATCCCGTCTGGGGCCGGAACGATCTCTTGCTGACTTCTGTGTTTGAGGCGCTGCAGGTCGAATAGCCCTGCGGGACGGTGCGCGGCCGGACAGCCGGCGGCCGCCCGATTCCCGCGGAAACTCACATGTCGGTCGCGTCCCAGCCGATGCTGGCTGCCTCGTCCAGCGTCCGCGACTCAAAATGCTCCAGGATGTCTTTCATTGCCTCGACGCTCTGCTTGAACAGGGCAGAGGCCCGCCACTGCTCAATCTGTTCCAGGGACTCCCAGGGACCGGTGCTGATGAACCTGTTTTTGACGTCGCGGTCGTGCATCAGCACCCCTTTGGCGTTGGGAAAATCCTCCTTCGTTTTCCTGGCCAGGTCCCGCCAGGCCTGCACAAAATCGTTCTCGCGGCCGGGATGCACCAGCCAGATTCCGAGCGTGTAGACAGACACGTCGATCGCCTCCATTGTGCGTTCGGGGTTGATACGGCGATTATGTTCCAGTCCTTTGGCCGGCGGTAGGGCCGGATTGCCCGGCGCGATGACCCGGGGCCCGCCAAAAGACCGTTGTACCGGGTGAAGTGGAAGGCCTAGCATGTGGGCAGGCCCCACTCTGGGGACCAGCCCCGGACCTTCCAACATTTGGAGCGGGCAGGCTTGGGAGGCCGCTGTCCTGGGCGTCACAGGATAGGAAAAACGATGAGCAAATATCTGTTCGAAGCGAAGTACGTCGGCGACGGAATCAAGGGCCTCATGCGTGAGGGCGGCACCAAGCGGCGTGACGCGGTGGTCGAAGCCCTCAAATCGGTGGGCGGTTCACTCGACAGCTTTTACTACGCCTTCGGAGAGACCGACGTCGTGGGGGTCTTCGATATCCCCGATCAGGCCAACGCAGTCGCGCTGTCGCTGATGATCAACTCCACCGGCGCCGTGAACCTGCACCTGAAACCGCTCATGACTCCGGAGGATCTTGACGAGGCAGCCACGAAGACGCCGTCGTACCGGGCACCGGGGCAATAGATCAAGAACACCGTGCCGCCGTTCTCGCCGTCTCCGCCGTCGGAGCCAGTAGGCTCGGGGCATGGCACTGGGGAAGTCACAGCGGAAGTCACTTGGTGGGGGAAGACACTGGATGCGCGGCGCCGTGCTGCTGTTGGCGGTGGCCGGCACCGCAGCAGGCCTGGCCGGATGTGAATACCCCGATGACGTAGCAGACCCGACGGCGGCCCCCACCAGGGCGGGCCGGGCGGCCCCGGCGCCTCCCCCGCGGGTAGACCCCGGCCTCCCCGCGGCCGAGCAGCGCAACTTGGGCAGGCTCGAAGCAGTCCTCGGCACCCGGCCGGGCGGGCTTGTTCTCGGCGGAACGGGCGGGATTGGCGGCAGCGGATTCCGCCACTCGGCCGCTGCGGTGCCGAAGGGAACCTACACGCTCACCGCCGCCTGCATCGGCGCACCGCATGCGCTCTTGACGGTGTCCCAAGACGGCCTCCGGGGCGGGGGCAGCGCGGAGATGAACCTGGACTGCGGAGCAGTTGAGACAACGCGGGTCGAGCTGAGGGCCGGACCAGTCCAGGTTCAGGGACTCCGTCCCGGCACCGACGCCGCCGGTGCCGAAGTGGCGGGCTTCTGGATGGTCTCGGCCGCACCGGGGTCCTAGCCGGGCACCGGCTGCGGGGCCAACGGCTTTACGGCAAGCGCTCCCGGCAAGGTCAATCAGGCCACCGGCCCTGGTGTGCCGGGCCGGGCCCCGCACCGCAGAGACGGCGGGGCCCCGCACCGGCAGCATCGGAGGATTTAGCACAGCCGTATTACTCGGCGCCGTTGCATTCCTCGTCGCTCACGAGGTCACCCACTCGGACTCCGCGCCCTCGGACAGCGGCGCAGGTCCCTTGGCGGGCGCCGTCCTAGTTCAGGGTCGCGGTGTCAATCACGAAGCGGTAGCGGACGTCGGAGGCCAGGACGCGTTCGTAGGCGTCGTTGGCCTTCGCGGCCGGGATGACCTCGATCTCGGCGCCCAGACCGTGCTCAGCGCAGAAGTTGAGCATTTCCTGGGTTTCGCGGATGCCGCCGATGGCGGAACCGGCGAAGGACCGGCGCCCCATGATCAGGGAGAACACGTTCACCGGGAGCGGTTCCGCGGGCGCGCCGACGTTGACCAGGGCGCCGTCGAGGGACAGCAGCTGCAGGTAGGCGCTGATGTCGATCGCGGCACTGACCGTGTTGATGATCAGGTCAAAGGTGCCGGCAAGTTCCGTGAACGTGTTTTCGTCGCTCGTCGCGTAGTAGTGGTCCGCGCCCAGGCGAAGCCCGTCTTCCTGCTTCTTTAGCGACTGGGACAGGACGGTGACGTCGGCGCCCATGGCGTGGGCGATCTTGACTGCCATGTGGCCCAGCCCGCCCAAGCCGACGATCGCAACCTTTTTCCCCGGGCCCGCGCCCCAGTGGTTCAGCGGCGAGTAGGTGGTGATGCCGGCGCACAGCAGCGGCGCGGCGACGTCGAGCTCGATGCCCTCCGGGATGGTGACTACGAAGTCTTCGGCCACCACCACGTGGGTGGAGTAGCCGCCCTGGGTGATGGTGCCGTCACGGTCGACAGCGCCGTAGGTGCCGGTGTTTCCGGCGAGGCAGTACTGCTCCTCGCCGGCCTGGCAGTTGACGCACTCGCCGCAGGAGTTGACCATGCAGCCGACGCCGACGCGGTCGCCGACCGTGTGCTTGGTAACGGCGGAGCCGATCTCGGTGACGATCCCGGCGATTTCGTGGCCGGGGACCAGCGGGTAGGTCTGCGGACCCCAGTCGCCGCGGACGGTGTGGATGTCCGAATGGCAGATCCCGGCGAACTTGATGTCGATCAGGACATCGTGCGGGCCCACGTCGCGGCGCTCGACGGTGGTGAGGGCGAGCGGCTCGGTCGCGGAGGGTGATGCGTAAGCGTTGACGGTAAGCAATGAATCTCCTGCTTGTTGATCGTTGGGGGTTGTTCAACGGAACACCATCCATCAAACCCGTCTTCGCAGCGCTGAGGGAGTCACTGCTGATAGGGGTACTGGCAGGGCCTCCCTCAGCGAGCCGTAAGGCCTAACGTTGATGGCATGGACAATCGAGACGCGACCCGCGAATTCCTTGCCTCGCGCCGGGCGAAGATCACCCCCGAGCAGTCGGGGCTGCCGGTCTATGGCGCCAAGCGCCGGGTGCCGGGGCTGCGCCGCGGGGAGGTCGCGATGCTGGCCGGCGTCAGCGTCGAGTATTACACCCGGCTGGAGCGCGGAAACCTGTCCGGCGTTTCGGAAGGTGTACTGGACGCGGTGGCGAGGGCTCTGCAGCTCGACGACGCCGAACGGGCCCACCTTTTCGACCTTGCCCGGGCGGCGGCCCCGGGCAGCCGGACCCGCCGTCGACCCCGTCCCGCGGAGTCCGTCCGACGCAGCGTGCAGCTGACCCTGGACGCCATCACCAACGCGCCCGCCTTTGTGCGGAACGGGCGCATGGACATCATTGCGGCCAACCCGCTGGGTTACGCCCTGTATTCGGACATGTATGTTGGACCGGCCCGTCCGGCCAACCATGCCCGCTTCATCTTCCTGGACGGCCGCTCGCGCAGCTTCTATCCGGACTGGGAGCGTGCGGCGAGCGACACCGTCGCGATCCTGCGCACCGAGGCCGGCCGGGACCCCTTCGACCGCGGACTAACCGACCTTGTGGGCGAGCTATCGACGCGGAGCGAGGAATTCCGCACCTTGTGGGCCGCGCACAACGTGCGCCAGCACTACACCGGGCTCAAGCACTTCCACCACCCGGTGGTCGGGGAACTCCACCTGATGTTCGAGGCCTTGGATGTCTCGGCCGACGCCGGGCTGTCGCTGCTGGTCTACAACGCCGAGCCCGGCTCCGCGTCGGAGGACGCGCTGCGGCTGCTGGCCAGCTGGGCCGCGACCAACCGGCAGGTCAAGGAGGCCGACGCAACAACGACGGCGGAAAAGGCCTAAGCGCACGGCGCTGGCCGGAATGGTCACGCCCGGGCGGAAAGGCCGTCCGCGTATCCACCGGGCTGGGCGCCGGTGGTGGTGAAGTTGTTCAGCCAGGCCATGGCGTCGTCCCGGGAAGTGAAGAATTCGTGGGGGTAGCGGGTGTGCCGGCTCATTGCCGCCGCAATCACGCGATCCACGGTGCTGGATCCAAGCACGGCGATCGCCAGAACCCCTGTTGTCTGCGCGAACTCGTATCTGGCGGCCGCGCTGATCTCCACGTCCGTCATCTCGGAGAGCATCGGCATCGGGGTTCCGCCGCTGACCTGCGCTACGGCCCGCATGGCGTCCCTGGCGTCGTGGACATCTACAGACGAGCCGGGCTGCCAGACCGATGTGATGATGCCCGCGCTGACGCTCAGCACGTTCTTTCCATCAGCAGCTGCAATCTGTCCTGGCATCATCGAAACCATTGTAGGTCCGGCCATGCCAAGCCAGGGCTTTGGGGCCCGGTGCGCGTGGCGGGCCGCAAAGCCGTGGCTAATTGCGGCTGACAGGGGGCCCGCCGTCGCGCTGGCCCCAGGACATGCTCCCCCGTGCTGCCCGGCAATAAGCATGCCCCCACTGCCTGCCCCGCGGGGACATTTCCCCTTCCCGGAAGGGACATGTCCCTCGGCGCAGCCCGGGAATGGACTTAGTGAGCCTATGCCCATCCCTGAGCGCCAGAGGAGGGCATGTCCCCGGGCCGGTCGCTGCCGGACGAAACCCCGCCTGCCGACTAACAGGGTGTACCCCGGTTGCCACTTGGCCTGCAGCCCGTGCCGGTATCCAGCGAAATCGTTGCCATCGGCGCGGTCCGCGGGCATACTCGTGCCTGCGGGAAGTCGTCCCCGCGTCCCCCATAACGGCCCGCTAAGCACACGCGAACGGATGAGCGCCATGGCTGATATGACCAACCTTGAGCAACAGCAGGTGGACCGGGCCAACGCTTCCGGTCTCAAACCCGTCGTCTTCGTCCACGGACTGTGGCTCCTGTCCAGCAGTTGGGACCGGTGGCGGGCCCTCTATGAGGAGAACGGCTACACCACGCTCGCCCCCACGTGGCCCGATGATCCCGAAAGCGTCGACGAGGCCAGACGCGACCCGGAGGTCTTTGCCAAGAAGATGGTCAAGCAAGTCACGGACCACTACCTCGACGCGATTGGCCAGCTGACCGTCAAGCCCGCCGTCGTTGGGCATTCCTTCGGCGGACTCATCGCCCAGCGAATTGCCGGAACGGGAGCCTCTGCGGTCACAGTGGCGATCGACCCCGCACCGTTTCGGGGTGTCCTGCCCCTGCCGGCCTCAGCCCTGAAGTCGGCAGCGCCTGTTCTCGCGAATCCCGCCAACGCCAGGCGCGCCGTGTCGTTGACCTTTGACGAATTCCGTTTCGGCTGGGCCAATGCCCTGGACGAGGACGAAGCCCGCCATTTGTTTGACGATTTTCATGTCCCGGCATCAGGCGTGCCACTCTTCCAGGCTGCAACGGCAAACCTCAACCCGTTCACCGAGGCCAAGGTTGACACGAAGAATCCGGATCGGGGGCCGCTGCTGATCATCTCCGGGGAGAAAGACCACACAGTACCGTGGGCCATCGCCAATGCGTCCTACAAGAGGCAAGAAAGAAACTCGGCGCACACAGCAATTACTGAACTACCCGAACGCGGCCACTCTCTCACGATCGATCACGGCTGGCCTGAAGTCGCCCAAACCGCCCTGGACTTCATCAAAGAGTTCGGCTGACTACTACCCGGCATCGTCACCGCTTCCGGCAGGGGGCATGCCCCCTGCCGGAACTCAGCAGTGGGCATGTCCCCCTCCCGGAAGGGACATGTCCCTCCGAGCGGCTCAGGGATGGACATAGTGGGCGTATGTCCATCCCTGGCTGCCGGAGGAGGGCATGTCCCCACACGGGTGCTTTTGCGCTCTCCCTCGCACCGGACATGCTTTGCGGTGCTGCCCGGCAATGAGCATGTCCCCCAAGGCCTGTGGACCGCTCACGGGGTCAGGACTCCAGGACCAGCAGCTGGGCCTTGTCCGGTTCCCAGCCCACCCACAGCTCCTCATCCGGCAGGATCCCGGCGGCCCGGTCGGAGCTCAGCTCGCGGAGCTGGAGTTCGTGGCCGCCGGCCGTGAGGCGGTGGCGGACCGTGGCGCCCAGGTTCGTCGAGGACACCAGGGTCGCGGCGCATCTGTTGCCCGCCGAGGCCGGCGTCCTGAACTTGAGGTGCTCCGGTCGGATGGAGACGGCGTAGTTCTCGCCGCTGGCCCCGCGGTCCCGGACCTTTGCCAGACCAAGTCCGCCGAGGTCCACAACTGCCTCGTCGCCGTTTCGCTCCACGATGGTGCACGGGATGAGGTTCGTGTCGCCGAGGAAGCTGGCCACCCAGTCGGTGAGGGGGTGGTTGTACACCTCCTCCGGCGGGCCGGACTGCACGATCTTCCCGTCCTTCATCACCACGATCCGGTCCGACATGGCCATGGCCTCGTCCTGGTCGTGCGTCACGAACAGCACGGAGATGCCCAGGCCCTTCTGCAGGGTCTTGATCTCCTCCTGCATCTGCTCGCGAAGTCGCTTGTCCAGGGCTGCCATCGGCTCATCCAGCAGCAGGGCCGCCGGGTTGAAAACCAGCGCCCGGGCCAGCGCCACCCGCTGCTGCTGCCCGCCGGAGAGCTGGCGCGGCTTCCGGCCGCCCATCTTGCCCAGTCCCACCCGGTCGAGGGCTTCCTCCGCGCGCTGGCGCCGTTCCGGTCGCGGCACCTTCCTCATACGGAGCGCGAACTCCACGTTTTCCAGCGCGCTCATGTGCGGGAACAGGGCATAGTTCTGGAACACCACACCGAGGTTGCGGTCCCGGGGCGGCAGCGAGTCCACGGGCCTGCCGTCAATCAGGACGGTTCCGGCGGTGTGTTCTTCAAACCCCGCAACCATCATCATGGTGGTCGTCTTGCCGGAGCCGCTGGGGCCGAGCAGGGTCACGAACTCTCCGGGCTGAACCGTCAGGTCCAGCTCGTCCACGGCAACGACGACGCCGTAGTGCTTGCTGACCTGGCGGAGCTCAATGGCGCCCTGGGCGGCCCTGCCCGTCCCGGGAATTGATTCCGCGGAAATCACTGATGCGGTCATCGACTTTCCTTACGTTTGTGCGGACACGGCCAGCGGCAGCATCCGGGTTGAAGATCGGCGCTTGAGGACAAACATGACCTGGAGCAGCAGCCCGATTGTGGCGACGCTGACCAGCAGGGCCGACGACACGGCGATCTTCGGGGTCAGGTTGAACTGGATATCCGTGAACATCTTGACCGGCAAGGTGGTGGCGCCCGGGGACTGCATGAACAGGGACATCACCGTCTCATCGATGGAGACCGAGAACGCGAAGAGCGCCCCGGAGATCAGGCCGGGCAGGATGATGGGCAGATACACGTGCCGCAGGACGGAGAGCGACCCCGCCCCCAGGCTCTGCGCCGACCGGACCAGGGCCGGGTTGAGCCCGGCGAGGCTGGCACGGGTGGTCAGGTACACGTAAGGGGTCGCGATCACTGCGTGCGCCAGGCCGATGGGCACGATGCTGCCCACCATCCCGATCGAGATGAAGAACTGGTAGAACGCCAGCGCAAGCACCACGGTCGGCACGATCATCGGCGCGAGGATCAGACCCACCACTGCGGGCTGTCCAGGGAACTTGCGCCCGTGCAGGCCGATCGCCGCGGTTGCGCCCAGCAGCACACCGATCACGACGGCGATCGCCGCCGACTGCAGGCTGGACGTCAGCGCGGAGGTCCAGGCCCGGTCGGCGAAGAACCCGGCCACGGCGGCGAAGGAGATCCCCTCGGGCGGGAAGGTGATGTAGCGGCTGTCATTCAGCGCGACCGGCACCACAATCGCTGTCGGAATGACTAGAAAAAGGAAGGCCGGGATGGAAAGCAGCGCCAGCAGGCGGTGCTGCGGATTAATTGTCTTCATGTTGGCCTCCCGCCTTGAGGACGCGCTGGTAGACGGCCACGAGGATGCTGACCATGACCGTCAGGATGACGGCCAGTGCAGCGGCCCCGGAGAAGTCCGTGAGCTGTCGGGCGTAGTAGTCGATCTGGTTGGCGATCATCATGTCGCCGGGTCCGCCCATGACCACGGGCGTGATGAAGAAGCCCGTGCTAATGATGAAGACCAGCAGCCCGGCCGCGGAAACGCCGGGCATGCTCAGCGGCAGCGTGATCCTGCGGAACACGGATCCCTCCCGCGCGCCCAGCGAGCGGGCCGCCAGCCCCAGCCGGTCATCGATCGATGCCAGCGAGGAGAAGATCGGGAACACCGCGTACGGCAGCAGGCAGTGCACCATGCCGACGATCACGGCGAAACGGTTGTGCAGCAACGGGATCGGCGCACCGGTAAGCCCGATTCCCTGCAGAAAGGCGTTCACTATGCCGTTGTCCTGAAGCAGGACCGCCCAGGCGAAGTTCTTCACCAGGATGCCGGTCCAGAACGGCAGGAGCACGACGGCGAACAGGATCACCCGGGTGACTGTTCCGGCCCGCCACAGGACCATGGCAATGATGTAGCCGAGCACCACCGTGACAATGGTGCTCGCCAGGCTGATAGTCAGGGTGTTGACCAGCGCCCGCACCACCAGCGGGTCCTCGAGGACCCGCTGGTAGGCGTTGTCGGCGAAGCTTGCGCCGACCAGCTTGCCCAGCGGCGTCAGGAACAGCACGACGTCGAAGGCAAGGATCGGGGCCAGCAGCAGCCACCAGCCGCTGCGCCGCCGTCGTGGTGCCGCTTCAGCGCCGGGAGGCGCACCGCGGCCCCGCGGCCGCGTCCGTTCCAGAGTTGCGTTGCTCATCTCAGCTGGCCTGCCAGAGCTTGAAC
This sequence comes from Arthrobacter sp. 05L421, assembly GCF_056397785.1. Taxonomy (NCBI): domain Bacteria; kingdom Bacillati; phylum Actinomycetota; class Actinomycetes; order Micrococcales; family Micrococcaceae; genus Arthrobacter; species Arthrobacter sp. 05L421. Next base: position 18,920 of record NZ_JBFTOC010000018.1, on the reverse strand, counting down.
TGCTGCTCGGTCTTCTTCAGGTTCTGCGACCACCACTTGTCGTCCCGGACCAGGATCTTGTCCGCAAGGCGGGGGCTGGTGGGAAGCGTGTCCGCGATTTCCTTCGGCAGCTTGGACAGCGCCGGGGTGTTGGCAAGGGTCAGGTTGGTGACCTTGTCGAACGCTGCGCCGGCCTCGGCGTCGTTGGACATGAAGTTCATCAACTTGAAGGCCGCTTCCTTGTTCTTGGCGCCCTTCGGCACCACGAAGTAGTCGCCGGCGAGGACGGCGTTTTCTGCGGAGAAGTTCAGCTTTGCGCCGTCGTGGCGGGCTGCGTTGATGCGGTTGTTGAAGCTGGTGGAGAGGGAGACCTCACCGGAGGTGAGCTGCTGGATGGGCTCCTGGTTGGCGGCGTGGTAGATCAGCCGGTCCTTGCCCGGGTGCTGGCCCAATACTCTCAGGGCCCGGTCGACGTCGAGGGGGTAGATCTGGTCGAACGGGACACCGTCGGCCAGCAGGGCGGCTTCCAGGACGGAGCTGTCGGAGAGCTGGTTATACACGGAGCGCTTGGTGTTGTACTTGCCCTGGTCGAAGAACTGGGCCCAGTCCTTCGGTGCCTGCGCGTCAGAAATGACCTTCTGGTCCCACGCCATGACGAACAGGAAGCTCAGGTACTTGATGCCGTACTCGGCCTTCGCGTAACCCGGCAGGCCCTTGTCGCTGATGATGTCGTAGTCGAACTTCTCCAGCAGCCCCTCGGCCACGGCTACTTCGTACTCCGGCGCCGTGATTTCCACGAGGTCCCACTGCACGTCGCCGGACTGGACCTGGGCCTTCAGCGCGGCGAGGCTCGTGTTGGCCAGCAGCGTTGTCTGGATCCCGGACTGCTTGGAGAACGGGTCCAGGATGGTCTGGGTCAGCTGGTCGTTGTAGGAGCCACCGTAGGACGTGACCGTCACCGTCTTGTTCGCGGCGGCACTTTCGGCGGGCTTGGCCGCGCAGCCGGAGAGCGCCAGACCCGCAAACGGCGTCAGCGCTGCCGCTTTGAGGAGCTGCCTGCGGTCAAAGGGAGTGGAACGGAATGCTGTCATGGGGGACAGTGCCTCTCATGTACGCGGGCACGCCGAAGGAAGGCGCGCCGGATTGCGGGCGTGGTGGGGTGCGGGTGGTTGGGTTAGCGCCGTGAAGATTCAGCGCAGTAAAGAATTAGCGCGGTAGAGAAAGAGGAAGTGACAGCGGCGGTTCGCGCGCGCCATCTCCTCCCCTTGGAGATCTCGAGTCCGCCTTCCGGCGGCTTTTCGGTTTCGCAACTCTAACTGTGAAGTTGCTCACTAGTCAACAGTTGTATTGCTTTAAGAAACAGTGGAATTCTGGTCCGGACTCTCCCCGAACGGGGGCTCACCTTCGCCCGCCACGCGCGATCAAGCACCTGGCACCTGTCACCTGTCATCCCACGCGCGCATCGGCCGGCCCTACCCGCAAATTTCCTCAGGAGATTCACAGCTTCAGAGGCTAGGGCAGATGCCGCCGAAGGACTGACAATGAGAGCGATCTGATAGGAGTATTTGCCGGGCGATGGCGGCCGCGACTTACTGGAGCGTCAGTGGCAAGCGTCTTGACCAATCGAGCCGGAAGCAATTGAAACTGGTTCCGACTACTGATGGGTCCCCGACATGATCACGCTGCGAAAACACCTACTTCCCTCGGTTCTCGCTCTCGTTCTGCTCTCGACCGCGGCGTGCACCCCCGGTCCCCCGTCCGGTTCCCGATCCGATTCGCCCTCCAGCGCCGCGGCGAGCAAATCTCCCAAGCCCGCCAAGTCCGCCATTCCCAGTGCTTCGGTGCCCCAGGTGGAGCCTGTCAGCGCGGCGGACGCGCGGACGGTGCTGGCGGCTTTCAAGTCCCGGAACATGGTGGGGCACATGCAGGCGCTGCAGCGCATTGCCGATGCCAATGGCGGCAACCGCGCTTCGGGCACGTCCGGATATGAGGAATCGGGCCGCTATGTGGAGGAGCAACTGCGGGCGGCCGGGTATGAACCGGTGCGGCAGACCTTCACGTTCAAAGGCGAGCGCCGGGGCAAGCCGCGGGTGGAGTCCTTCAACATCCTCGCCGACACCGGCGGCGATGCCCGGCACACCGTGGTGGTGGGCGCGCATCTGGACTCCGTGCGCCAGGGCCCGGGCATCAACGACAACGGCAGCGGGGTGGCGGCGGCCCTGGAGACCGCGCGGTGGATGAAGGAGGCCGGCATCAAGCCGGCCAACCGGGTCCGGTTCGCGTTCTGGGGCGGGGAGGAGGACGGGTTGTACGGGTCCCAGCACTACGTCGACGAGCTCAGCCAGGCCGAGGTCGCCCAGACCGCGGCGAACCTGAACGTGGACATGGCGGCCTCGCCCAACGGTGTGCGGTCCGTGCATGACGGGGACGGATCCGATTTCGGCCACGCCGGCCCGGCCGGGTCCAAGGCGATCGAGGACATCCTGTTCCGCTACTTCCAGGAGAACGCGCTGCCCGCCGAGACCACGCCCTTTGACGGCGGCTCCGACTACGACGCCTTCCTCTCGGCCGGCATTCCCGGCGGCGGGCTGTTCACCGGCGATGAGAAGAAGAAGTCCCAGGCCCAGGCGCGGTCCTTTGGCGGCGTGGCCGGCAAGGTCCTCGACCCCTGCTACCACGAGGCCTGCGACACCATCGCCAACACCAACCCGGAACTGCTCCATGAAATGTCGGGCGCCCTGGCCTACGCCACCGTGGCCTACGCGATGGCCAAGACCGGCTAAACGCCCAGTTTGCCGCTGAGACCTGGTCCACGCAGGAAGGTCCCCGGCACGGCCACCTTTGAGGGGCCGTGCCGGGGACCTGCACTTCGTGGGGCCGAAACGTGCCCTAGACTCCGGCCCCGCGCCGCGCCGGGGATCCTTGGGGCTGCCGCACGGCGGCCGGCGTGAACAGTGCGCCGGTATCCGGGAACCCGGGCACGGCGATGCGTGCGTGGGTGTGGATCTCCTCGACGGAGTCGCGTGTGCGTTGCGCGATCTTCTCCATGGTGGTGACCCACATCCCGTCCATGGATTTGACCCGTTCCATCAGCTGTTCCAGCGCCACGGCCTTGGACGGCCGGCCGGAAATGAAGGGATGGTTGGTCAGGACGAAGCAGCTCCCGGCAGCGTGGTGCGCCTCGGCCTCCAGCGTCCACATCTCGAGGACCTTGGCCGGGCTTTCGATGACACCGCTTCCGGTGACGCCCGGGTAAAAGGCGTATTGCTCCCAGTCGTCCAGAGCCCAGTCGACGGGGATTTCCACGAGGTCGCGGGGGTCCCCCTCGGCAACGCTGAAGCGGTAGGGGGCGTCGCCGTCGAGCAGGCTTGAGTCATAAAGGAACCCGCGATCGGCCAGGAGGGTTGCGGAGTGCCAGTTGAGCTCCCACCACGGTGCACGGTAGCCCGTCGGCCGGACGCCGGCGGCCTCGGCCAGGGCGTCCAGGCCCCGGTCCAGGTACCGCGCCTCCGCTGCGGCGTCGATGCCCTGCATGGGCTCGTGCAGGTAGCCGTGGTGGGCAATCTCGTGGCCGCCGTCCGCTATCCGACGGACCACGTCCGGGTAGCACTCGGCGGTGAATCCCGGGACAAAGAACGTGGCCTGGATGTCCTGGCGCTCAAGGATCTGCAGGATCCGCGGGACGGCGACCTTGGGCCCGTAGGACTGGTGCGTCATGAGCGACATGCGCCTGGTGCTCTGCGGGTCATGGGCGATGGTGCAGGATTCGGCGTCGACGTCGAAGGTGAAGGACGCGGCGGCACGATGGCCTTCGGGCCAGGTGATGGGATGGGCAGTGTCGGCGAAAGCGGGGAAGTTCACGGGATTCATCTCCTGCTAGAGGGCGGCGCGGGTGGGTGATGGGACCGGAAGGTCGGCCGCTGGAGGCGTGGATACCTCTGTGGTCAGTTCGCTGCCGCTGGGGACATCTAGGAACTTGCGGTGGAACCGCGGTCCGAGGACGGCGTAGGCGGCGGCGCTGGACAGTCCCCCGGCGAGCCAGGACAAGTCCCACCCGCCCAGGGCGACTGCGATGGGTCCCTGCATTGCCGGGACCAGCCCGTACATGAAAAGCCAGGTGGCGAAGATGCCGATGACCAGGGAGATGATGCCTGCCGGGTTTACGCCTGGCAGCCGTTTGGTGCCGACAGCGTCGAAGAGCCTGTCGGGGTTACCGGGCCAGCGTTTCTCGATCCAGAAGTAGTGGACCAGCATGACTCCGCCCCAGGCAGCCACCCAGGCGACCAGCCCAATCAGCCATGCGTCCAGCACGGAGGCGAAGTCCTCCTGGAAGATGAAGAAGATCACGACGACAAGGGAGAAGACGCCGACGAACAGGTTCAACTTGCGCCTGCTGATGGAGATGTCCAGTGCCTGCGTGGCGACGGAAAAGGTGTAGATGTTCAAGATGTTGGTCGCGATCGGGCCGTGCAGCACCATGAGCAGCACGGGGAGGGCCAGTGCGCCGAAGTTCAGGACGATGAGTTTGCCGGGATCTATTTCACCTGTGTTGGTGGCCAGGCTGGCCCCCAGAATGCCCAGCCAGACGACGGGGATGAACTGGCCCAGCACCGACGCGAGGTAGACCTTGCGCTTGGGCACCGTGGTGCTGACGAAGCGGGAGTAGTCTGCGGCGTAGGTGAACCAGGTGATGCCCCAGCCGATGCCGATCGCGGTCATGACCGCGCTCATCGCGGCGATGCGTTCCGAGCCTTCCAGGATGTGGCCGGCGGGGCCAGCGTAGGTCCAGTTGATCTTCATGCCGAACCAGGCCACGGCGGACATCACGGTCAGGATGACGATGGTCGGCGGGACGGTCCATTTCTCGAACGCGGCGATCGCCTTGTAGCCGAACCAGGCAATGGTTACCTGGGTGGCCATGATAAAGGTGGCGATGCCGATCTTCCATGCATAGTTGTGGGCCTCCGGGTCAACCCATCCCAGGGTTCCGAACAGCGCCATGACCAGATCCAGGATGATCCAGGTGTTGACCGCACACCAACCGATCACCAGAAGGGCCTGAATGGCCGCCGGAAGATAGTTTCCGCGCCGTCCAAAGGCGGCGCGGGCCAGCACCATGCCGGTCGCTCCCGTTTTTTGACCCAGCAGGACAAAGCACCCAAAGAGCAGCATCCCGATCAAGTTTCCAAGGACAAGAACGGTGACCGTATCCGCGAATCCCAGGCCGAGCTGGATGCCGAGCGCTCCGAGCACCCAGTTGATCGGGGCGAGGTTGGCGCCAGCCCAGATCCAGAACTGGCCGGACACTTTGCGGGTCCGCTCTGATTCGGGGATGGGGTGAAGCCACGCTTCGTGGTCTTCACTGGCTACCGGCGCGGAGCCGGCTGGGGCCGCTGGTGATTTTTGACGCATTGGGAGCCTCCGAGGGTGTATGGGATTTCTCAAGATTATGTGTCGTAGGCCACACCGGCCATATACAATGTGTCTAAATAAACCTAGAGCGACGTGACGGAGTGTAATGTCCATTCATCTTGACGATGTGCTGAACCATCCGACCCTCGCGGCTGCCGATCCCGTCATCCGGGCGGCGGCCCGGGCTGCCGCCCGTACGCAGCTGCGGTGGATCCACTCCAGTGAAATCATCGACATCGCACCCCTGCTTGCCGGCGGGGAGCTTCTGCTGACAGGCGGCGAAGCCCTCGCCCAGGCCTCTGAAGAGCGGCAGGTCAATTACGTTCGCCAACTGGCCGAGCGGGGCGTGGCGGCCGTCGCCATCGAAACCGGGACGGCCCTTCCCTCCCTCCCGTCCGCAATGGTGGCGGCCGCCGAGGAAGCTGGCCTTCCACTGATCGAACTTCGCGGCGTGGTGCCGTTCGTCGGTGTCATGCAGGCCATCAACTCGATGCTTGTCAGTGACTCGGTGTCCCAATTGCGGCGGGCGGACGAGGCCAGTCACGCCATGGCAGTCGAGCTGGCGCACGGCGGCGGCCTGGACCGGATCCTCGCCGTGCTGGCCGGCATCATCCATGCCGAGGTGACCCTGACGTCCATATCGGGCGCGACCCTGGCCAGCGCAACCCCGGGGAAGACGGAAACCACCGACGCCGATGCCTCCGTCTTGGGGCCGCAGGAGCAGGCCCGCCTGCTCCACATCGACGTCCCGATCCGCGGCATTCTCGCTGCGCAGCTGTTGCTCCGGGTCCCGGCGGGCGAGGACGAGAACCTGGCCCGAACAGCCGGGAACCGCTCAGTGGATATTCTGGCCCTGGCCCTGTTGCAGCGGATGTCTCCCGGGCTTAGGGAAGTCGCCGGGGCGGCCCTGCTTCGCGCGATAGATTCGGGCAGCCAGGCCTGGCGGCTCCAGCAGCTGGCGTCCGCGGCGGGGATTCCGCCGGCTGCCGCGCTTGTAGCCATCGTGATCCGGTCCGACATGCTCCAACAGCTCCGGGCGCCGGTAGAGCGCCTCCTGACCCGGGGGGCGCAGCCGAGCGCCACCTATGTCGATAACGCCGAGCTCCTGGCGGTGGCCGTCCTCCCGGGCGATAATCCGCGGGAAAGCCGGCACGCACTCCTGGCCGGCCTGCGGGGGTTGCCCGCGCTGGCAGATACGCTCGTTGCCGTTGGCCCGCTGGCCGCCGGCATATCGGAAGCTCCTTGGTCGCTGTCGGAATCCAGGCTCACGCTGGAACTGGCGGACGAACTGGAAAAGTTCCCCGCGGCAGCAGAAGGCCCGCACTGTCCTGTGATCGATTCCGAAACATTCGCCGTCGAACGCCTCGCAGTGGGAAGCCTGGATACCGAGCAACGGCGGAACTTCGTGCGCCAGCAGCTGGGCGCACTCCTGGACCATGATGCCCAACGCAATTCGCGGCTGCTCGACACCCTGGCGACGTGGCTGGATTCCGGATGCAACACCGCCCAGGCGGCCAGGGAGCTGCACGTTGAACGGCAGTCGATGCATCAACGGCTGCAGCGGATCTTCGACCTGTGCGGCGGCGACCCCCGGCGAACGGGCCGGCTCGCGGCCTTGCATTTGGCCACGCGGCTGGCCCGGCTGGGCTAAGGCGGGCGCGCCGCGCTTGCCGTCCCCGCGTTAGCCGCTGCTGCGGGACGCGCGGCCGCCCAGCCGCCCGGTGATTTTGCCGGCCGCAGCCGCGCACGCTTCACCCAGGCTCTGCAGCCCTTCGGGGGAGACGCGGAACCGGGGCGCCGAGATCAGGACGGCCGCCACGATGTCGCCGCGGTGGTCATAGGCGGGGGCGGCCACGCCCACTTCGTCGATGGAGGATTCGCCGTAGTTGATGGCCCAACCACGAGCCGTCACATCCTTGAGCTTGATCAGGTAGCCGTCCAGGCCCGCATCATCGAGTCCCGGGTAGCTGATCGCTCCGCTGCGGAGGAGTGCGCGGACGCGTTCGACGGGCGCGGCGGACAGGAAGACCTGCACGGAGGCGCTCATGGCGTCGGTGTACCGGGCTCCCAGCGGGGTGGTGTGTTTGATCTGGTGGTGGCTGGCAATCTGTTCCACGCACATTGATTCGGCGCTGTTCCACACCATGAGGGCGCTGGTTTCGCCGGTCTGTTCCGTGAGTTCACGCAGGACCGGGTACGCCACGCGCCGTTCTTCCAGTTCGGCCAGCAACGGTCCGGCGACGGCGATCAGTCCCAGCCCCAGCCGGAAGCGGCGGGTTTCCGGATCCCGTTCCACCAGGTGTTCCTGTTCGAACGTGGCCAGGATCCGGGAAACGGTGCTCTTGTGCAGGCCCACGCGGTTGGCGATCTCGGTGACGCCCAGCAGCGGCTCGTCGGCGCTGAACGTTCGCAGCACGGCGATGGCGTTGACGATGACGGACGTGCCCTTGGTGTCGCCGTTTCCGCTGGTCTCGGGAGATTCTGCTGGGGTCATGGTGTCTACCATCATTCCGTATGGGGGCCCGAAAGCGGCGCCACGGAGGACGTGGCGCCGCTTCTGCTCCCCTTCAGGGGATGTGGGCGTCTCAGGCGCCCACGATGTTGTACTCCGGGCCGAACGGGAACTTCGTGATGTTCTCGGCTCCGTCCTCACCGACCACCAGGATGTCGTGCTCCCGGTAGCCGCCGGCGCCGGGCTGGCCGTCCAAGACGGTGATCATGGGTTCCATGGACACCACCATGCCGGGTTCGAGCACGGTGTCGATGTCCTCGCGGAGTTCCAGTCCGGCTTCGCGGCCGTAGTAGTGGCTCAAGACGCCGAACGAGTGTCCGTAGCCGAATGTCCGGTTGGCCAGCAGTCCGTGGCCCACGTAGATCTCGTTCAGTTCGGCGGCGATGTCCTTGCAGACCGCTCCGGGCTTGATGAGCTCGAGGCCGCGCTTGTGGACTTCCACATTGATGTTCCACAGCTCAAGGGAGCGGGCGTCCGGTTCGCCGTAGAAGAGGGTGCGTTCCAGTGCGGTGTAGTAGCCGGAGGTCATGGGGAAGCAGTTCAGCGACAGGATGTCGTGCTCCTGGATCTTGCGCGTGGTGGCCCAGTTGTGGGCGCCGTCGGTGTTGATGCCGGACTGGAACCACACCCAGGTGTCACGGATTTCCGAATCCGGGAACGTGCGGGCGATTTCGTGGACCATGGCCTCGGTGCCGATCAGGGCGACCTCATATTCGGTGATGCCGGCGGTGATGGCGTTGCGGATGGCTTCGCCGCCGAGATCGCCGATGCGGGCCCCGTGCTTGATCACCTCGATTTCCTCGGCCGATTTGATCATCCGCTGGCGCATCGCGGCCTGGGCCACGTCCACCAGGGCGGCCCCGGCGAAGGCGGCCTGGATCTTGTTGCGGTTGTCCTGCGGGAGCGAATCGTCTTCGACGCCGAGCCGGCGGGGGCTAATGCCGCGGGTGCGCAGCGCCTCCTGGATGGCGAAGATGTAGTTGTCACGGCGCCAGTCCGTGTACACCACGTTGTCGCCGTAGCTGCGCCGCCACGGCATGCCGGCGTCGATGTTGGCCGTGACAGTCACGGTGTCATCTTTGGTGACCACCATGGCGTAGGACCGGCCGAAGTAGGTGAAGAGGAAGTCAGAGTAGTACTTGATGGAGTGGTAGCTGGTCAGGACGACGGCGTCCAGGTCCTTCTCTGCCATGATGCGGCGGAGTCCGCCGAGCCGGCGCTCAAATTCGGCGTTGGAAAAGGTCAGCTTGTCCTTCTGCCCGTTGTGCAGGACTTTCAGTCGCTCCAGTTCGGCGATGGACGAAGCGTTGTTGGAGGTTGCGATGGTCATGGTGGTGGTGCCTTTCTGCAGTGCTGTTCTGTGGAGGGGAAAATTGGGGCGGAGAAAATTGGGGCGCCTGTCGGGGCTACTCGTGGCGCAGCGGTTCTTTGCTGGTTTCACGGGAGAGCACGACGGCGATCAGGGAGATGGCCGCGGCGCCGGCCAGGTACCAGGCAGGGGCCAGGTCATTGGCCGTCGCGGCGATCAGGAGGGTCGCCATGAACGGCGCAGTGCCGCCGAACAGCGCATTGGAGAGATTGAAGCTGACGGCGAAGCCGCTGTAGCGGACACGGGTGGGGAACATTTCCGCGAGGAAGCTCGGGAGCGTGCCGTCATTGAGCGTGAGCATGCCGCCTAGCAGGATCTGGACCAAGACGATCACCAGGAAGTTCCCGGTGCCCAGCAGGGCGAAGGCCGGCACCGTCAGCAGGATGAAGCTCAGGGATGCGGCGATGAGTACCTTTTTCCGGCCGTAGCGGTCCGAGAGCATTCCGGTCAGGAAGATGAACCCGATGTACGTCACCAGGGCGATGGTGGTGGCCAGGAAGGATTCGGCCGCGCCGAGACCGAGCTCCGAGGACAGGTACGTTGGCATGTAGCTGAGGATGACGTAGAACCCGACGGCGTTGAGCAGCACGGCTCCGACGGCCTTCAGCAGCAGCCGCCAGTGGTTCCGGAAGAGGCTGGATACCGGGGCCTTGATGGCCTGGTCCTCCTCTGCCAGCTCGCGGAACACCGGGGTGTCTTCCAGCTTGGTGCGGATGTAGCGACCTATCAGGCCCATCGGGGCGGCCAGCAGGAACGGCAGCCGCCACCCCCAGCTCTGCATCGCCTCGGTGCTGAGCAGGATGGTCAGCAGGCCCGCGAGCAGGGAGCCGAGCAGCAGGCCCGCGGCCGTGCTGGCCGGAACCACCGCCGCGTACAAGCCGCGTTTGTTGGCGGGGGCGTACTCCACCAGGAAGGCGGATGCGCCCGCATATTCGCCCGAGGCGGAGAAGCCCTGGACGACGCGCACCAGCAGAAGAAGGATCGGGGCCCAGACGCCGATGGAGTTGTACCCCGGGATAAGCGCGATGCAGAAGGTCGCTCCGGACATGATCAGGATTGACAGGGAAAGCGCAGTGCGGCGCCCCACCCGGTCGCCAATGTGGCCCCAGACGAAGCCGCCAAGCGGCCGCACGAGGAACGAGATGGCGAACAGGGCGAAAGTCAGCAGAAGCGCGGTCTGGGGATTGGATTCGGGGAAGAAGACCGCGGCAATTGTTGCGGCCAGGTAGCCGTAGACGGCGTAGTCGAACCATTCGACGAAGTTCCCGATGAAACTTGCGGCGACCACCCGCCGTCGGGTCTCCCTGCTGACCACGGGATCTTGCCCGCCCGGCGCGCCGCGGCCGCTCAACGTGGCGTGTCCGGAGGAAGTACTGCCATGCCCGCTATTCGACTCCGGGCGGATCGACCCCGCAAGTGTGGCCGGGGAGGAATTTTCGTTACTCATGTGTCCACCAAAGTGTTTTGGAGTTGCAATCAGTGCAACGCTGTTGCATCAGATTAGGCGTGACGCATGACACAGTCAATGCTTTTTTATTTTTCCGTCGCGCGGATCCTCGATGAAACCGCAGAATCCGGGCAGCGGACACCCATCAGGCCGCAAAATAGAAGTTGCACTGAACGGGACTGAGTTGCATAAATCCCGCCGTCAGCGCGTCAGCTTGTGAAAAGCTTGAGCCGGGAGGTGCTGCGGTTCCACCCACGCCGACGCGGTGGCACACTTGGTGGACTATCGAGTGGCCGGGGGTCCACGTCAGGAGATCGTCATGGGCAGGCTGGTACGCGCGCGCACTTCCGGCCGGACGGCCGGCGAGCCATGATGGCCGGGTGGGCTTATCTCATGGCGGGAATCATGACCGTCGACTCGCTCCTCCTGGGATTGCTCCTGATGAACGTGAAGTGGCCGAGGCGTTGGAAGTAAAGCGGCCAAAACCGACGCGCACTGCGTCCGGCGACGCGGGAAATACCTGACGCGGCCGGTATACGGGCGCGCTGGGTATTTTGCGCATCGGCAGACACGGACCGCGTCCTCCGCGACCTCGAGCGTACGCAGCGCGACGGCATCCGGGCCGCCGTCGGTGGCTCTGCGCTTGAGGGTCCGGGCTACTTTGTCGCTCCGACGGTACTGGTCAGCGTGCCCGACGGGGCCGAATGCTCCCGCGAGGAGATCTTCGGGCCCGTCGTCACCACCGAGGCCTTTGCCAGCGAATAAAAGCCATCACCCGCGCAAACGATGCGCCGTTCGGCCTTGCCGCCTCCATCTGGACCGAGGACGCCCGGAGCAGCCATGACTGGCATCCAGGATCGATGCCGGCACCGCCTGGGTGAACTCGCACCTGGTGCTGGCCAATGAAGTCCCGTGGGGCGGATTCAAGGGTTCCGGCTACGGGCGGGACCTGTCCGTCTACGCCCTGGACGACTACTCCAGAACCAAGCACGTCACGCACAACCGCGGGCGCTGAACTGCGGAGGACGACGGCGGGCGCCTCCCGCCGTCGTCCACGTCGCCGGAAACGTGCGGGTTCGCCGGTTGCTTCCGGCGAACCCGCAGTGTTCCGGCGATTTCGGCGCGCTAGAGGACCTTGCGGATGGTCTCTTCGAAGCTGGTGACGTGGTGCAGGGCGAGCTCCCCGGCCCTGTCCGCGTCGCCCTCGGCCACCGCTTTGAGCAGCTCCACGTGCTCGGAGATGTGGCCGCTGACCGAGGGGACCTTGTCCAGGACCAGGCACCAGATGCGCGTGGCCAGGTTGTCGTAGCGGATCAGCGTGTCCTCAAGATGCGGGTTGGCGGCGGCCCGGTAGATCAGGCGGTGCACCGTCAGGTCGTAGCGCATCAGCTCCCGGGACTCAGCGGGAAGCGGGGCCAGGTCCGCAATGGTCTTGGCGACATCCAGCAGTTCGCGGCGCATGGCGGCGTTGGCCCTCGTCGCCGCCCGGCGCGCCGCCAGCGGTTCCAGCAGTTCCCGGATTTCCGAGACATCAGCCAGTTCCGTGAAGTCCACAGTGGTGGCAAAGGTTCCCCGGCGCGGATAGGAAACCACCAAATGGTCCACCTCCAGCCGTTTGATCGCCTCGCGCACGGGAGTGCGGCCGAAGCCGAGCTCGGCGGCGAGCTGCCCGTCATTGATGGGTTCGCCCGGCCGGATTTCGAGCATGATCAGCTTGTCGCGCAACTGCCGGTACGCGGCCTCCGCCTGGGACAGGGCTTCGCCCTCTGCGGGCGGCAGGACGGTCAGTGCATTCACAGCTCGGCTCCGTTTCTGGATTCAACGTTTCTCGATTTCAACCGGAAGCTTGGTTCCACTTGGCTTCCGGCTATTGACTCTGGTGTGATCTCAATCATACCATTGTTCTCACACTGATATATCAGTCATAGCAATAGTGGTATTTCAAAGGAGCAACCGTGGTTGAGCAGTTGAACGAGCGACTTTCCGTAGTCGATCCCGAGGTGGAACAGGCCGTGGCGCGCGAACTGAAGCGCCAGCAGTCCACCCTCGAAATGATTGCGTCCGAGAACTTCGCCCCCGCCGGGGTCATGGAGGCACAGGGTTCGGTGCTGACCAACAAGTATGCCGAGGGCTATCCGGGCAAGCGCTACTACGGCGGCTGCGAGCACGTCGATGTGATCGAGCAGCTCGCCATCGACCGGGTCAAGGCCCTGTTCGGCGCGGAGTACGCGAACGTGCAGCCGCACTCCGGCGCGCAGGCCAACGCCGCTGCGATGTTCGCCCTCCTGGAACCGGGCGACACCATCATGGGACTGGCCCTGGCGCACGGCGGCCACCTCACCCACGGGATGAAGATCAATTTCTCCGGCAAGCTCTACAACGTGGTCCCGTACCACGTGAGCGAGCACAACCACTTGGTGGACATGGCCGAGGTCGAGGCCCTGGCGCTGGAGCACCGGCCCAAGATGATCGTGGCCGGATGGTCCGCATACTCCCGGCAGCTGGACTTCGCCGAGTTCCGGCGGATCGCCGACCTCGTGGGCGCATACCTCATGGTGGACATGGCGCATTTCGCCGGCCTGGTTGCGGCGGGGCTTCATCCGAACCCCGTCCCCTACGCCGACGTCGTCACCACCACCACGCACAAGACCCTCGGCGGCCCGCGCGGCGGCGTGATCCTGGGTAAGGCGGAGTACGCGCGCAAGATCAACAGCGCCGTGTTCCCCGGCCAGCAGGGCGGTCCGCTGGAACACGTGATCGCGGCCAAGGCCGTGGCCTTCAAGATCGCGGCGTCCCCCGAGTTCAAGGAACGCCAGGAACGCACGCTCGAAGGCGCCAAAATCCTCGCGTCCCGGCTCCTGAAGGACGACGTCGCGGCGGCCGGGATCTCTGTAGTCAACGGCGGCACCGATGTGCACCTGGTCCTGGTGGACCTGCGGGACTCCGAACTGGACGGGCAGCAGGCCGAAGACCGGCTCCACCGGATCGGTATCACCGTCAATCGCAACGCCGTCCCGTTCGATCCCCGCCCGCCCATGGTGTCCTCCGGCCTGCGGATCGGCACCCCCGCATTGGCCACCCGCGGCTTCGGTGCCGCGGAGTTCACTGAAGTGGCGGACATCATCGCCACCGCCCTCATCTCACAAGCACCCGGGGACGAGCTCAGCGACCAAATCGCAGCTGAACTGCGCGGACGCGTCAGCGCCCTCGCGGACCGCTTCCCCCTTTACCCGCATCTCGGCACCAGTACAGCGGCAACCGGGCTTGAGGCGGAACTGATTGGAGCAGCACGATGACCACCGAACACCTGCCCGAGCACCCGGACTTCCTCTGGCGCAATCCGGACCCCAAGTCCTCCTACGACGCCGTGATTGTGGGCGGCGGCGGACATGGACTGGCGACGGCATATTACTTGGCCAAGAACCACGGGATGACCAACATCGCCATCCTCGAAAAAGGCTGGCTGGCCGGTGGCAACATGGCCAGGAACACCACCATCATCCGCTCCAACTACCTCTGGGACGAGAGCGCGGCGATCTACGAGCACGCCCTGAAGCTGTGGGAGATCCTGCCGGAAGAACTCGAATACGACTTCCTGTTCAGCCAGCGCGGGGTCATGAACCTGGCCCACACCCTGGGCGACGTCCGTGAGAGCGTCCGCCGCGTCGGAGCCAACAAACTCAACGGCGTCGACGCCGAGTGGCTGGACCCGCAGCAGGTCAAGGAACTCTGCCCCATCCTGAACATCAACGACAACATCCGCTACCCGGTGATGGGTGCCACCTACCAGCCGCGCGCCGGCATCGCCAAGCACGACCACGTGGCGTGGGCGTTCGCCCGCAAATGCGATGAGCTCGGCGTGGATATCATCCAGAACTGCGAGGTCACCGGCTTCGTCAAGGACGGCAACAAGGTGGTGGGGGTCAAGACCAACCGCGGCACCATCAACACCGAAAAGGTGGGCCTCTGCGCCGCAGGGCACAGTTCAGTGCTGGCGGAAATGGCCGGGTTCCGGCTGCCTATCCAGTCCCATCCCCTCCAGGCACTGGTGTCCGAGCTCCACGAGCCCGTCCACCCCACCGTGGTCATGTCCAACCACGTCCACGTCTACGTCTCCCAGGCGCACAAGGGCGAACTGGTCATGGGCGCCGGCGTGGACTCGTACAACGGCTACGGCCAGCGCGGATCATTCCACGTGATCGAGCACCAGATGGCAGCCGCCGTCGAACTCTTCCCGATCTTCGCCAGGGCCCACGTGCTCCGGACGTGGGGCGGGATCGTGGACACCACCCTGGACGCCTCGCCGATCGTGGGCACCACCCCGGTGGAGAACATGTTCGTCAACTGCGGGTGGGGCACCGGCGGGTTCAAGGGCACACCGGCGGCCGGGCTGACGTTCGCGCACACCATCGCCACGGGAACCCCGCACAAACTCAACCAGCCCTTTGCGCTCGAACGCTTCGAAACCGGGGCCCTGATCGATGAACACGGCGCCGCCGCCGTTGCCCACTAAAAAACCTGCCCACTAGAAAGAGGTACGGACATGCTCTTGATTCCCTGCCCCAACTGCGGTCCCCGCGACGAGACCGAATTCCACTACGGCGGCCAGGCCCACGTGGCCTACCCGGAAAACCCCGCCGAACTCACGGACCGCGAATGGGCCGAGTACCTGTTCTACCGCGACAACACCAAGGGAGCCTTCGCCGAACGCTGGCTGCACAGCACCGGGTGCCGGCAATGGTTCAACATGCTCCGCGACACGCACACCTACGACATCCACGCCGTCTACCCGATGGGCCAGCTCCGCCCCGCCACGGGAACCATAGCCCCGAACGTCACCAGCCCCGTCTCCCCGGAAGGAGCAATCAAATGAGCGCTCAGCCGCAGTCCGCGCGCCTTAGCGCCGGCGGACGCATCGACCGCAGCGTCACCTGGCGCTTCACCCTGGATGGTCAGGAGTACACGGGCCACCCGGGCGACACCCTCGCCTCGGCGCTGCTGGCGAACGGCCGGCTGGAGGCGGGCAACTCCCTCTACGAGGACCGGCCCCGCGGCATCATGTCCGCCGGCGTGGAGGAGTCCAATGCCTTGGTCAAGGTCGCCGCCCGGTTCCCGGGCCACGTGGCCGAATCCATGCTCCCCGCCACCGCCGTGTCCCTCATCGACGGGCTCAACGCCGAATACCTCAACGGACTGGGAAAGCTGGACCCGGACGAGGACCGCGCCGAGTACGACAAGAAGTACGTCCACACCGACGTCCTTGTGGTGGGCGGAGGCCCTGCGGGCCTGGCCGCAGCGCGGCAGGCCGTCCGCGCCGGCGCCCGGGTCATCCTCATCGACGACCAGCCCGAGCTCGGCGGCTCGCTGCTGTCCGGATCCACCGATCCCTCGCTCGCGGAGAGCATCGAGGGACAGCCCGCCCTGGACTGGGTGGCCAGTGTTGAAGCCGAACTGATCTCCGCGGCCGAGTGCACGGTGCTGAACCGCACCAGCGCCTTCGGCTCCTACGACTCCAACTACGTCATCGCGGCCCAGAACCGGACGGACCACCTCCTGACCCCGGCCGCACCCGGCGTGTCCCGCCAGCGGATCTGGCACATCCGCGCCGCCCAGGTCATCCTGGCCCCGGGCGCCCACGAGCGCCCGTTGGTCTTCGAAAACAACGACCGCCCCGGGATCATGCTCGCCTCCGCGGTCCGCACCTACCTCAACCGCTACGCCGTGGCCGCCGGCTCCCGCGTGGTCATCAGCACCACCAACGACAGCGCCTACGCCCTGGCCGCCGACCTCCGCGCCGCCGGCATCGCCGTCGAAGCCGTCGTAGACGCCCGTCCGCAGCTGAGCGAAACGGCCACGGCAGCCGCCGCGGCCGGAACGCGGGTGCTGATCGGCAGCGCCGTCGCCAACACCACCGCTGATCTGTCCGGCGACGGCCGGCTCCTCGGCGTCACCGTCCGGAGCATCAACGACGCCGGCGAACTCACCTCCGGCATCGAACAACTCGCCTGCGACCTGCTCGCCGTCTCCGGCGGCTGGTCACCGGTGGTGCACCTGCACTCCCAGCGCCAGGGCAGGCTCCGCTGGGACGACGACCTCGCCGCCTTCGTCCCCAACAGCGTGGTGCCCAACCAGCAGGTGGCCGGCTCCGGCCGCGGCAGTTTCGCCCTGGGCGACTGCGTGGCCGAAGGCATCTCCGCCGGAGCCTCGGCGGTCATCGCCGCGGGCTTCGACTCCGACGTCGCACCCTCTGCCCCGACGCCGCCGCGCGCCTCCTCCCCCACCCGCCAGCTCTGGCTGGTCCCCGGCGAACAGGGCGGCCCGGAGGACTGGCACCACCACTTCGTGGACTTCCAGCGCGACCAGTCCGTGGCCGACGTCCTCCGCTCCACCGGGGCCGGCATGCGCTCGGTGGAACACGTCAAGCGCTACACCTCGATCAGCACCGCGAACGATCAGGGCAAGACCTCGGGTGTGAACGCGATCGGCGTCATCGCGGCAGCCCTCAAGCACGGCGGCGGGGAAACGGTTGGGGTAGGCGAGATTGGGACCACCGCGTACCGCGCCCCCTTCACCCCCGTGGCATTCGCCGCGCTGGCCGGACGCCAGCGCGGCGAACTGTTCGACCCTGCCCGGCTCACCTCGATCCACCCGTGGCACGTCGCCCAGGGCGCGCTGTTCGAGGACGTCGGCCAGTGGAAGCGGCCCTGGTGCTACCCGCAGGACGGCGAGGACATGGACACCGCGGTCCTGCGCGAATGCGCGGCCGTCCGGGAGTCAGTGGGCTTCATGGACGCCACCACCCTGGGCAAGATCGAGATCCGGGGCAAGGACGCGGGCGAGTTCCTGAACCGCATTTACACCAATGCCTTCAAGAAACTGGCCCCCGGCTCGGCCCGCTACGGCGTCATGTGCACCCCGGACGGGATGATCTTCGACGACGGCGTCACGCTCCGCCTGGACGATGACCGGTTCTTCATGACCACCACCACCGGCGGTGCAGCGAAGGTCCTGGACTGGCTGGAGGAATGGCTGCAGACCGAGTGGCCGGAGCTGGACGTGCACTGCACCTCCGTCACGGAGCAGTGGTCCACCATCGCCGTCGTCGGACCGAAATCCCGGGCCGTTCTCGCCAAAGTGGCCCCGGAACTGGCAGCCGACGGCGGTCTGGACGCCGAGGCTTTCCCGTTCATGACGTTCCGGGAGACCACCCTGGCCTCCGGTGTCCAGGCCCGGGTCTGCCGGATCTCGTTCTCCGGTGAGCTGGCCTACGAAATCAACGTCCCGTCCTGGTACGGGCTGAGCACCTGGGAAGCCGTGGAGGCAGCGGGCGCGGAGTTCAACATCACCCCGTACGGCACCGAGACCATGCACGTGCTGCGTGCGGAGAAGGGGTACCCGATCGTCGGCCAGGACACCGACGGGACCGTGACCCCGCAGGACGCCGGCATGGAATGGGTGGTGTCCAAGGTCAAGGACTTCATCGGCAAACGCTCGTACGCCCGCAAGGACGCCGGCCGCGCCGACCGCAAGCATCTGGTCAGCGTCCTCCCCGTGGACGGCAGCATCCGGCTCCCCGAGGGCACCCAGCTGGTGGAGCAGGGCATCACGGTCAACCCCGCCTACGGGCCCGTGCCCATGCAGGGGTTCGTGACCTCGAGCTACCACAGTGCGGCGCTGGGCCGGTCATTCGCCCTGGCCCTGATCAAGAACGGCCGCAACCGCATCGGCGAAACCCTGGTGGCCGCCGCCGGCGACCAGCTGGTGGACGTCGTCGTCGCAGAAACCGTACTTTTTGACTCTGAAGGGACCCGCAAAGATGGCTGACACTGCAGCACTCGAAAATTCCAAGAAGATCCAGACCCTCCGGACCAGTCCGGCCTCGCTCCTGTGGACAGCATTTGAAGCGGGGTCCGTGGCGGGCACCGTGGAGCTGCGCGAGGTGCCGTTTCTGACCATGGCGGGGCTCCGGGTCGATCCTGCCGGCGAGGCCGGGGAGCGCCTGGGGGCCGTGGCCGGAGGCCTGCCCTCCGCGTCGGGGGAAGTCGGCGGCAACGGCGACACCGCGGTGCTGTGGCTGGGCCCGGCAGAATTCCTGCTCGTGGCCCCCGCGGAATCCCACGAAAGCCTGGGCGGCGAGCTCCCCCGGGGGCTCATCACGGCACTGGCGGACGGCCAGGGCCAGGTGGTGGACCTGTCCGCCA
>NZ_JBFTOC010000017.1:0-82308 GCF_056397785.1 Arthrobacter sp. 05L421 | reverse complement strand
CCGCCGTGCGACCGGTCCGCCGCGGTCCAGTTCCCAGAAGACCAGGGCGAACGCGATGACGTTTGTTACCCAGATCTGCAGTGCTGCCAGAAGGAGCGTGCGCCCGTCGCCGCTGCCGGAGTCGGTCAGCAGAATGATGAGCTGCACCAGGGCGATGCCGTTGGCGGCGACGAGGAGGAGTGCCTGGCCCGTGGCTAATCGTTTGGACCAGCGCGTCTCTTTGTGCAGGCGGCGGGGGTTGAGGATCAGCAGGGGAATCAGCATCACGAGTCCGATTCCCACCACCGTGTAGCGGATGGCCGGCAGGAAGGCGCTGGGAAGGGCGGCATAGAGGCCCAGCGCGATGAGCAGCCCGATTACGGCCGGCCAGCGGTGTTCGGCGCTGTCCTTCAGGTTTGCGGTCTCAGACATCCACCGAGTCTAGGCAAAGCTGCCGTGCATCCCGGTCCGGGCGCGCACTGAGCCCAGAGCAGATGGCCGTCTGGCTTGAGGGAACGTCGGGTCAGGTGGCCCAACTCGGGTGCGAAAAGCCCACGCAAGAAACTCCCACCGGATTGAGATGCTGGTTTCCGTTGCGCTCCAAACTGTGACGGGCGTCCGCTGGCGAATTCACCGCGGAATCTGCAGTCACGTGCCGATGTACCGGCTCACCGCAGGCTGAGGCATCGCTAACGGCCCGAGGAGGAGAACAGGCTAAACAGCGTGGCGAATCGAGCCAGATAACTCTGCCGCCGGCTTCTGGTCAGTCTTCGGCCCCGTGATCTTTGACGTCGGATACCAAGGGTCATTTCCGTACACGCCCCCTCGAAGTTTGGCTCCCACTTCCAGGCTCCCCGTCAGTTGGCGCCGCGGGCGGACTTGGGGTCGTGGCGTTTCGCAATCCCGTTGGATCTGTTTCAGCTGCTTACAGGGAGTGGGTGTTAGGGTGAGCTTTCCTTTATGAGGACGGCATGAACTTCAGCATTCCCCGAACCGGCCTGACATCCGGCACTGAAGAACAGGACCTGCAAATGATTGACTTCCAGAGCTCGGTGGACGGCACGAAAATCGCCTTCGAGCGGACGGGTGAAGGGCCAGCCCTGATCATTATCGGCGGTGCATTGAACAGCCGACGTTCGGCTGACGTGCTGGTGCCTTGGCTGGCCCCGCACTTCACCGTCTACGCGTATGACCGTCGCGGGAGAGGCGAGAGCTCGAACACGCTTCCCTACAGCCCCGGCCGTGAAATAGAGGATTTGGAAGCGCTGATAGCCGCGGCAGGCGGTTCGGCCTACGCCTACGGACACTCTTCGGGTGCCATCCTGGCTCTAGAAGCAGCGGCTGCCGGAGCGGGCATCTCCAAACTGGCGGCCTACGAACCGCCATATCTGACCGGGCATGCCCCCGAAGGACCTTGGGAAAATTTCAGGGACCGGGTCCAGGCGGCACTGAACGAGGGAGACCGGGAAGGTGCCGTGGAACTGTTCATCCGCCATACGGGCTCCGATTTCGACGAAGGAATCAAAACGATGCCGTGGTGGCCCGCGCTCCTCAGCGTTGCCCCGACCCTGCCGTATGACCTCACCCTGACAAGCGACGGAATCGTCCCGGAGAGGCTGTCGAACATCCAGGTCCCCACCCTCGGAATCTACGGTGGCGCGAGTCCGTCCTGGGCTGGGAATGCCATCAATGCCGTCGCCGCAGCCGTTCCTGGCTTGAAAAAAGAAAAGCTGGACGGCCAAGACCACGCAGTCGCCAGCGATGCTGTCGCACCGGTGCTGATCAAGTTCTTCAACAGCATTCCAGCCTAGGCTGGCATCCGACCCAATCCGCCGGCGCGCATCGCAGCGGGCGCGGAGCAACGAGCCTTTCACGGGACCGCTCTTCGGGCGCAGTGCGTATGTTCGCGCCGGTGCGCGAGATCCTGGACATCGTCTTTCGTGGCGAGGTGATCTCCTTGCCGGTGGTATCCCGGGCGGGAAGCTGTTCGCTGTCGAGGACATATGAGCCGCGTTGATTATGTGCTGAGTCGACCCGGCTGATGCTTTGAGGATGGCCCCGGAAAAGAATTTCTTATCAGGTGTCCTTTTGGCGGCCTCCCGGGCGTCGTAGTGGTGTAACAACGGAGAAGAAGGAGACATCGTGGAGTACATGCTTTTCATTTGTAGCGATCCGACCGCGCCGGAATATGTGGCCGCCGAGGACAACATTGTCGAATGGGGGGCCGAGATGGAAGCGCGGGGCGTCGCCCGTCACGGTGACCGGCTGCGTCCTGTCGAGGACGCAACAACGGTAGTGGTGCGTGGGGGCGAGGTGGTGGTCTCTGATGGGCCGTTTGCGGAGACGAAGGAATGGATCGCGGGCTATGACATCATCGCTTGTGCGGATCTTGATGAGGCTGTCGAGGTTGCGTCCAAGCACCCCATGGCCCGGTTCGGCAAGATCGAGATCAGGCCCGTGTGGCCGCTCGGGGAGTAGCCGTTCGCCCGGACGCCGGCGTCGATGATCGAGGCAGAGATGCCGTGGCGCCGGAGCTGACGGACGTGCGTGCCGTCGTGGAGGCCGCCTCCGCCGGCGAGACGGCACGGATCACCGCAGCCCTCATCCGCATCACGGGCGACTGGGGCCTGGCCGAGGATTGTGTCCAGGATGCGTTCGCCAGGGCCCTCGTCGACTGGCCGGAGCACGGCGTTCCCAGGAACCCCGGGGCCTGGCTGACAACCGTGGCCAAGAACAAGGCAATTGACCGCATGCGGAGCGCCGCCAGCGAAAGGAGGGCGGTCCGTGAGCTCGCCATTCTCACCGCGCTCGAAGGGCTCGAAGACGAGGCCACAGGGGCGGCTGCAGAGGATGACACGCTGCGGCTGATTCACACCTGCTGCCACCCGGCCCTCCCGCTCGATGCCCGGGTGGCCCTGACTCTGCGCACCGTCGCGGGGCTGGCGACCGCTGAGATCGCCCGGGCATTCCTGGTCTCGGAAGCAACCATGGCCAAACGGCTCGTTCGGGCCCGGGCGAAGATACGCGATGCCGGGATCCCCTACCGGGTGCCGCCGCCGCAGCTGATATCCGAACGCACCGCCGGAATCCTGGCCGTGCTGTATCTGATGTTCAACGAAGGGTACTCGGCCACCGGCGGCACCTCGCTGATCCGCGAACCACTCGCCCGGGAAGCGATTCGCCTGACCCGGCTGCTGGTTGCGTTGCTCAACAGGTCACCGCAGGAACCCGAGGCCCGGGGCCTCCTTGCGCTCATGCTGTTCCACCATGCCCGGCGGGGGACGCGGACGGACGCCGCTGGGGACCTGGTGACCCTTGAGGAGCAGAACCGCGGATTGTGGGACAAGGTTGCGGTCGCGGAGGCTGCGGCGCTGCTCGCGGCCGCGGATCAAATGGGCGTTGCACGCCGTTCCCGGCCCGGTAGCTACCGTGTGCAGGCCGCCATTGCTGCCTGCCACATGAACGCCCCGGACTCTGGCAGCACGGACTTCGCCCGGGTGGCACAGCTGTATGACCGCCTTGCGCAAATTGCGCCGTCACCGGTCATCGAGCTGAACCGGGCCGTTGCCGTCGCGATGTCCCAGGGACCGGAAGCAGGGCTTGCTCTCATCGACCAACTGGACCGGACACGGTCACTCGATGGGTACTACCTCCTGCCCGCGGCGAAGGCTGATCTCCTGCGCCGCCTTGGCAGAAAGACAGAGGCCCGCTGCGAGTATCAGCGGGCCCGCGACCTCGCTCCCTCCGAGGCCGAGCGCCGCTACCTCTCCAAACGCCTGGCCGAGACAAGCGCCGGGTCCCCGTCTCCACCTGACCCCGGCACCGCCCTGAAGGAGAAGAAATGAAACACCTCATGCTGATCCCAAACAACGCTGAGACCTGGAACGCACTCTCCCCGTCCGAGATCGAGGCGATCATGCAGGCGCATACCTCGTTGCAGCAGGAACTCAGGGCATCGGGTGAGTTCGTGGAGGCTCATGAGCTCGGTGAAGAGGCGAAGTTCGTAAGAAATAGCGGCGACACCTGTACCGTGACCGACGGTCCGTACCTTGAGACGAAGGAAATTGTGGCCGGCTACTACATCGTCGACTGTGTGGACATGGCCCGCGCCGTGGAAATCGCCGGCAAGTTGGGAGAGGCCAAGCTTTGGCCGATCGAAATACGCCGGATCGACCCCTGACCTGCGTAACGGCCATGAAATGGTTGTGATCAGAGCTCCGCCGCGCCGCGTCGTCACAACCGGGCCGGAAGCCGGAACGGGCCCATCCCGAGATCCAAGCATCATTGACGAGAATTAGGAGAGATAAATGCGCGTACAAATGAAATTGGAACTGGTACCGCTGCCGGTGGCAGACGTAGAGCGGAGTAAGACCTTCTACACGGACACCATCGGCTTCAATTTGGATCATGACGTGCAGCCCGGGAACGGCATGCGGATCGTGCAGCTCACGCCGCCTGGTTCCGCATGCTCCATTGTCATCGGCTCCGGAATGGCCAACAGCAGCCCAGAAGCCAGCACGGTCAAGGGCTTGCATCTGGTCGTCGAAGACATCGTTGCGGCGCGCGAGGAACTCCTGAACCACGGGGCTGCCGTGACCGAAATAGAGGACATGGGAGGCGTCAAGTTCGCGTACTTCAGCGATCCCGACGGCAACTCGTGGGCGCTACAAGAAATCGGACAGATGTGAGCCCCCGCCGCGACGCAACCGGCGATGAGCCCCGGCCAGGGCGGCTCACACCGACGCCGGCGCCCTCGCAGCAACCCTGCCGGACACCTACCCACTCCTGCGAATCGTGCGCACACGTTACCTACGCTCACTCCATTGACCGTGGCCTCCATCCGGTAGATCGAAGTCGAGATCAAGGTCCTGCGGTGCTCTGAGGCGCCGCCAGGTTGAGGCGACACCGGCGCTGGGCAGGGCCGAAGCAGGCCCAACGCGCCTCGGGAGCGGACCTGATTCGTCAGGAAGGCGGCCGCGGACGATCACGAGCCAGGAGAACGAATCCTCTGGCGGTGTCGGGCCCCGTCATCATACGGGCTCGGTTCCGTCGCGGCGGCGGGTGGCGCCGCAGAGTTTTCTACTTCCAAGCCTGCAACCAATGGTTGCGCGTATCGGTGATATGCAACCAAAGGTTGCGAAATGATAGGGGAGCGGGATGGAGTACGGCAGCATCGAACGGGAGATCCACATCGAAGCGGCACCTGAGTTGGTGTATAAGGTAATCAGCACGCCAGAACACCTGCGGCAGTGGTGGCCGGACGAGGCAGAGCTCGAACCCGTTCCCGGTGCCATTGGGATTATCTCGTTTGGCGACAGGTCCGCGCCGGAGGCAAAGTTCGTTTCACTGACGGTGGTGGAGGCCGACCCGTCCCGGCGGTTTTCCTTCCGATGGGTGTACGAGGACGGTGCGACTGCGACGTCGGCCAACTCGCTCCTGGTGACCTTCGACCTGATCCCATCGGGCGAGGGAACGCTGCTGCGCTTCACCGAGACGGGGTTCCGAGAGAAGGGGTGGGAGTCGGCCGTGCTCGAGGAGCATTACCGCGACCACGCCAATGGCTGGGACCACTTCCTGCCCCGGCTCGTCACCTACTCCGCACGGCTGGTGTCGGCGCCATGAGCGTCGCCGTCGACGACGAGCTCTGGTCGGCGGTGGGCGACTCAACCCGACGCCGGATGCTGGACCTGCTGCTGACCAACAGCGGCGGCACAGCAACCACGCTGAGCAAACAGCTGCCGGTCACGCGGCAGGCGGTCGCCAAACACCTTGGCGTGCTCCATCGCGTCGGACTGGTCCAGGCCAGGACGTCGGGGCGGGAACGCGTGTACGTGGTGAGCCACGCTCAGCTGGCCCGCGCGGTCGCGGAGCTGTCCTCGGTCGGGGCCAGCTGGGACGCCCGGCTGCAGCGCATCAAGGGAATGGCCGAAGCAATCCAGCAAAGTCGCGAAGACTCAGGCCCGGCGGGTGAACACCGCAAAAGCCGTGACGGTGCCGGCCAAACAGACACGAACACACCGGCGCATAGGAGAAATGAAGGATCTAGATGTCGGACTTCACCGCCACCGTTGCCGTATAGCGGACCCCCGGGAAGCATTTGAGGCCATCATGAACGTCCGCGGTTGGTGGTCCTAGGCGTTCGAGGGGGTCACCGACCAGGTCGGGGGCGAGTTCAAGTACCGGTACCAAGGCGTTCATCGTTGCACCATCCGCGTCACCGCACTCGTGGCCGGCCGGAAAGTTGAATGGCTCGTCCTGGATAATTACTTCAACTTCATCCACGACCAGGCCGAATGGAAGAACACCCGGATCGTCTTCGAGATTTTCCCAACGGAGAAAGGGGCCGAAGTCCACTTCAAGCACCTCGGCCTGGTCCCGGGGAACGCGTGTTACAACGTGTGCTACATCGTCTGGGGCGGCTATCTGGGCGGCAGCCTGCGGAACCTGATCAACAACGGCGAAGGGCAGCCCAACCTGAGGGGGGCCGGTAGCGCCCCGACACACCAGCACGTTGCCGCCGTGTTGCGCGGCGGGGCCCTAGGTCAAGCCATCGGCCAGGCTGGCATCGGGGATGGGAATGGCTGATATGACCGCCAATCCAGGCAGCAGCGTCCTGAACGCAGATGTCCGTAGAGTGTCCCGGCCTCACGGCATCAGAAAGGGGCTGCAGCTGCTCGAACTGCGGCCTAGCAGTGAGAACTGCAATGCGCCGTTGCCGCCGGAATCGTTCCGGGCGCGCATTTGTTTGATGAATGCGAACAGATTTCGCTTCTGCGCGGAAAGGAATCGGTCCGTACTACCGGGCCACGCCCGCACAGGCCAGAGCCCAGGCCCGGGCCGCCCGGCCGAAGATCGCTAAGCTCAAGAGCAACGAACGGCTGCGC
The DNA here is from genome assembly GCF_056397785.1 of Arthrobacter sp. 05L421. Lineage (NCBI taxonomy): Bacteria > Bacillati > Actinomycetota > Actinomycetes > Micrococcales > Micrococcaceae > Arthrobacter > Arthrobacter sp. 05L421. The sequence goes on along the minus strand of NZ_JBFTOC010000017.1, from coordinate 75,445 downwards.
ACGGAAGTCGAAGAACGGCTCGGCAAGAAGGATTCACCGGTCCAGATAGCCGGCCGGCTGCGGCGAGATTTCCCGAGTGACCCGGAGATGTGGGTGGCACACGAAACGATCTACCAGTCCGTCTATATCGAGTCCCGGGGCGGCCTGAAGCGGGAACTGGCAAGGAACCTGCGCATGGGACTGACCTTGCGCAAACCCCAGCGCCGCCCCGATGAGCGCCGCGGCAGGATCGAGGATATGGTCAGGATCGCCGACCGCCCCGCAGCGGTCCAGGACCGGGCCGTTCCCGGGAATTGGGAGGGGGACCTGATTGTAGGCAAGGACGGCAAGAGCGCCATCGCCGCACTCGTCGCGGCAAAGCCGATATTGGTGATGCTGGCTCCGACACTCCCCACCTCCCTGATTGCCTTATGTCTGACAAGGATCGCCAACGCGCTTTTCTTCGCTGCAACACTCGCCGCACGCAGTGAGTACGCACCCATCGAAGCCAGCGGCCAAGTCTTCATCTGGGTGGGCGCGCTCAAGATCGCTGCAGGATGAGCCGGGACGGCCGTCGCGGTGCAACCATCGCACCACAGCTCTGGGCCGCATTTGCTGGCGACAGCCCTCACAGCAGCAGCCGCAACGTCCAGCATCATCGAGCAATCCCGTCCACGACGGTCCAAGCCCTAGCCCGCCCGACTTCAGCAACATCCTCACTCGACGGCCCGCAGCCCCCGCGGGCGTGTATCCGGCGCACGCCAAAAAGCGCTCCCAAAACCATGCCAATTACTTCAGCAAGTCACAAAGCATCTGTACGGGATTTTTCGCGGCGGGGGGAGCGGGTCGAGGGTGTCGCGGTGGGGGACCGGCTTATGGGCAGGTGAGATGTGATGCTACGTTTGACGGCAGTGACATTCTTACTTTCTCTGTGACCCAGAGTCGATGCAGCGGTTCCCGGTCGCTTCCCTCGGAAGCGGTGATTCCGTGTGCCCTCGAAGGGGACACCCTCATGAGTTCCCTGGCAGCCGGCCCCTCACCGAATTCGTCTAGAGATGATCACATGCCCTTCATATCAAGCGACTCCACCGCACCGTCCTCACCTGCCCTTGAGCGGGAATCACTGCGCCCTGATTGTGCCAGCTGCTTCGCCCTCTGCTGCACTGCCCTAGGCTTCTCCCGCACCGCGGACTTCGCCATCGACAAACCAGCAGGAACTCCCTGCAAGAACCTTGCCTCCGACTTCTCCTGCACTATCCACGACCGCCTGCGCCCGCGAGGCTTCCGAGGATGTACCGTCTTCGACTGCTACGGAGCCGGCCAAAACGTCTCCCAGAACCTCTTCGGAGGAATCAGCTGGAAAGCAGATTCAGTAACAGCGAGCGACATGTTCGCCGCGTTCAAAGTCGTCCGGCAACTCCACGAAATGCTCTGGTATCTGATCGAAGCTACCAGCAGGACATTCGATCCGGACACCTCGCACCAGATCAGCGAGCTCAGGATGACAATCGAATATGCGATGGCCGAAACGCAGCAGATCCTGTTCCTGGACCTCGGCGATATGCATACCAGGGTTCGGTCCGTACTGATGGATGTCAGCGAAGAAGTGAGGTCCTCATACCTTGCAACCGGTGATGATCACCTAGATGCTGCGCTTGTCCCGGGAGCGGACCTCATGGGTAAGAAAATGAAGTCCAGATCGCTGTTTGGTGCGGACCTTCGAGGCGCCTATCTCATAGCTACAGACCTGCGAGACTGCGACCTCTCAGGCGCCGACCTCCTCGGCGCTGACCTCAGAGATGCCCGTCTCGAAGGAGCCGATCTTTCCAAAACCCTCTATTTGACACAGGCCCAACTCAACGCCGCCCGAGGCGACGCGCACACGCGCCTGCCCTCCGACCTCAACAGTCCTGGTCATTGGCCCACCAACAAGTGAAGGCGACGCAATAGTGCGCGCCTGCAGGCAACTAGACAGCAGTTGCCTGCAGGTCAGTACCGAAAACCTTCGGCGGAAATTGTCCGGCGGCCGACCCAGCAACGGTGGTCCATGAACGCGTAAATCAGGGATCCAACGCGGACAGCACCCTCATGCGATGCACTTGGTGGCACGGTCGATGGGATGGCCGTTGGAGGAGACGTCCGCGAGACCATTCTGGATTTGCTGCCCAGTGGGTCGGTCTCGACGGCCTGGCAGATTACTCACGCCCTTGTGCTTGACCCGGTACCCAGCGCAACCTATTCTAAAACCATTCGGTTATAAAACAGTTAGGTTATGGTGCGTGATGGTCGATCAGCTCAGTGCAGTGTTCGGCGCTTTGGCCGATCCAACACGGCGGGCGATTCTGCAGCGACTTGCAGAAGGTGACGCGCAGGTCTCGGATCTCGCGGCTCCTTTTCAAATTAGCCAGCCGGCAGTTTCCAAGCATCTGAAGGTGCTCGAGGGTGCCGGCCTGATCTCAAGGAGCCGGGTGGCGACTGCCCGGCTCAGTCACCTGGAGCCCGAGCGGTTGAGGGAAGCGAGTGAGTACATGGAGCGGTACAAGAAATTCTGGGGTGAGTCTTTTGACAAGCTTGACGGTGCCCTCGCGGCATTTCAGCGGGGCAACCATGAGGAAAGGGGACGCGATGTCTGAGCGCCAGCACGAGGTGACGGAGCATGATGTCTTCGTTTCGCGGTCCTTCGCCGCGCCCAGGGACGTGGTGTGGCGGTTCTGGACCGAACCTGAACTCCTCGCGACCTGGTTCGGGCCCGAAGGATTCAGAGTACCTGCCGAAAGCGTGAGGGTGGACCTGGTGGAGCAGGGCCGGTGGGAGCTGACCATGGTCGATGGCCCGACCGGGACCTCCCACCCTGTCCGGGGCCGCATTTTGGCTTTCCGGGTACCGGAATTCCTCGAGATTCAATTGACAGCGCAGACCGCTGCCGGGCCGGTGGACGACGTCGTTCTGCGGCTTCAGTTCCACGATCACGGCGACCGGACCCGCATGACCCTTCATCAGGGGCCCTTCACCGACGAGATCCGCGACATGACTCTCAACGGCTGGGTTCTCTCCTTCGCCAAACTCGACACCCTCCTTGAAAGGCACCGCCCGTGAAGACCACACTCCCCGAAACCCAGGTAAGCCAGATCACCTCTGCCGACGGAACTCCAATCTCCGTCGAGCACACCGGCACCGGAGCGGCACTCATCCTGGTCGATGGAGCATTCTGCGGCCGGTCCTTCGGCCCCGCCCGGGAACTCGCGACGAGACTTGCCGATTCCTTTACCGTGTACTTCTACGACCGCCGGGGCCGCGGCGACAGCGGTGACACGCAGCCGTATTCAGTGGAACGGGAAGTCGAAGACCTGGCCGCCGTGATCGACCACGCGGGCGGAAACGCCTTTGTCTACGGTATCTCCTCCGGCGCCGCCGTGGCCCTTGAAACCGCGGCCGCCGGCGTCCCGATGCGCAGGCTCGCCATCTACGAAGTCCCCTACACCGGAGTCGGGGACCGCGAGGGGGTGCCCGTCGACCACGCCAGCCACCTGAACGGACTGCTCGCCCAGGACAAGCGCGGCGCAATGGTGTCGTACTTCCTGGTCAAGATGATCGGCGTCCCGGCGTTCGTGCCGGTCTTGCTTCGCCTCATGCCCAGGGTGTGGAAGAGTCAAAAAGCCGCCGCCAACACCCTCCCCTACGAAATCGCCGTGCTGAACAATTTCACCGCACCCACGGACCGGCTGGCCAAGGTCGCCGTCCCCACCCTGGTCATGGTCGGAGGGAAGGCAGCCCCCGCCATGGCGGCCGCCCAAACAACAACAGCAAATGCCCTCCCTCACGCAGAGCGCAAAACCCTCGAGGGCCAGAGCCACCAGGTATCGGCCACGGTCATGGGAACAGAGCTCCGCAGCTTCTTCTCCGCCTGACCCAGCCGTACACTCCACCCCAATCCGCCCGCGCACATCCCGGAGTACACCATGCCCAAAATTAGCTCCCTAGAGGGGTCCCGCACGTCCCAGAGCAACGGATTCACCACCGGGGCGCTACTGGCCTGCGGCATCGCCGCCGGCCCGGTCTACCTCCTAATCGGATACGCCCAGGCGCTTCTTCGGCCCGGTTTCGACGCGGCCCATAACGACCTCAGCGTCCTCGCCAACGGCGAACTAGGGTGGGTCCAAGCCGCGAGCCTGATCATCACGGGGACCCTTACCTCGCTCTGCGCCCTCGGCATCCGCCGCGCACTCCATCCCGGGCGAGGGGCGACTTGGGGGCCGGCCCTTATCGGGCTCTACGGCGTCGGCCTGATCGGGGCGGGCATCTTCACCGCCGATCCCATGAATGGATTCCCTCCAGGCACACCCCCCGGACACCCCAGCTCCGGTTCTCTCCACGGTTTCATTCATTTCATTACATCCGGCGCAGGCTTCGTGTGTCTCATCGCGGGATGCTTCGTTCTATCACGCCGGTTCTACACCTCCGGAGACCGCCGGCTCGGTGCATTCTCCATCGCTGTCGGCGCCCTCTTCCTCGCCGCGTTCGCCGGCATCGCCAGCGGATCGACTTCCGCCGTCATCGTTCTCAGCTTCACCGCAGCAGTCATTCTCGCCTGGACGTGGCTGGCAATCACCGCCGCCCACCTACGACGAGCCAGCCGCCCACCAGTGCTGCCTGGCGGCGACGGACTCAGTTGACTCACCCCGCACCCGGAAGCCTTGCTCTCCATTTCATTCATGCTGAAGACCAGGGCCCGCCGGTCGACGGTGAGCCAGCCAAGTTGAGGCATTCTCCACGGCGACCTTTTCCGACGCGGCGCGCCCAAAGCAGCGCAAGGGACCGGCCTGGCCGGTCCCTTGCGTTTTACAGCTAAACCAGGTGCCGGCGGCAGTCAGCGCGTGGTCTCCTCGACCAGGGCGATGCGATTGCCGTCGGGGTCGCGGAAGTACGCCATCGGCGGCATCGGATCGCTCTCGCCGCCCCTCACATCCTCGAACTCGACGCCGCGCGAGCTGAACTCGGCCATGGCTGCCTCAAGGTTGGGCGTGTCGAAGCCAAACGGTGCTCTGCCACCAGGTTGCGGGTCCTCGTCGCTCATCGGCGGCACGAGGGCGATCACTGTATACGCGCCGACTGGAGCCACCTCGATCCAGCGAAAGCCCGCACCGACCTCGTTGTCCGTGCGCACCTCGAAGCCGAGCTTGTCGCGGTAGAACGCGAGCGAACGGGCCTGATCGCTCACCGTCAGGTACAAGGTGCCCCCACCGGGGATGTGCTGTGCGGTTGCTGTGTCGGTCATGCTGTCGGTGACGGTCGAAAACTGAGCCATTGTGATGGTTGAAAACTGAGCCACCTGTTCCAAACGATTGGGTGGGTGATCACAGTGGAGGATTGGGCGCTTATTCGGCGGTTGCATCTGGCCGAGGGTGAGTCGATGAGGTCGATAGCGGAGCGGCTGGGTATTTCCCGGAACACGGTCGCGAAAGCCGTCGGCGCTGACGGTCCGCCGACGTACGTGCGGGCGCCGCAGGACTCCGGGATCAAGGCGGTGGAACCGTCGATCAGGGCTCTGTTGAGGGAGAACCCGCGGATGCCGGCGACGGTGTTGGCGGAGCGTGTGGGCTGGGCCGGGTCTCCGGCGTGGTTTCGTGAGAACGTGGCCAGGATCCGGCCGGAGTATGCCCCGGCCGATCCCGCGGACCGGATCAGTTACGAACCCGGGGATCAGGCGCAGTGCGACCTGTGGTTCCCGGAGGTGCGGATACCCGTCGGTGCCGGGAAGCCGAGGGTTCTGCCGGTGTTGGTGATGGTGTCCTCGCATTCGCGGTTCATCATGGCCCGGATGATCCCGTCCCGGATGACCGGGGATCTGCTGGCCGGGATGTGGGAGCTGATCGGGACTTTGGGCGCGGTTCCGCGGAGGCTGATCTGGGACAACGAAACCGGCATCGGGCGGCGGAACAGCTACGCCGCCGCCGTCGCGGCGTTCGCCGGTGTCCTCGCGACCAGGATCGTGCAGGTCAAACCCTACGACCCGGAGAGCAAGGGCGTCGTGGAGCGGGCCAACCAGTTCCTGGAAACTTCCTTCCTGCCGGGACGGACCTTCACCTCACCGGAGGACTTCAACGCCCAGCTCGCGCAGTGGCTTCCGCTGGCCAATGCCCGGATCGTCCGGCGGACCGGCGCCCGGCCCACCGAGCTGCTTACCCAGGACAAGTTGGCCATGCTGGCGCTCCCGCCTGTTCCGCCCGTGACCGGATTCGCCGCGAGGGTCCGGCTCCCGCGGGACTACTACGTCCGGATGGGATCCAACGACTACTCCGTCCATCCGCAGGCGATCGGCAGATCGTCGACGTCACCGCTGACCTGGCAACAGTCACCATCAGCCTGGACGGCAGATGCGTCGGAAGCCACCCACGATCCTGGGGCGCAGGCCAGACGATCACCGACCCGGACCATGTCGAGGCTGCCCGGAATCTGCGGAAAGCCTTCCAGAACCCTGCACCGGCCGCAGACCCGGCCGGGCTGCGGGACCTGGCGGACTACGACCGGGCGTTCGGGGTCGTTCTCGATGACGGGCAGGTCGCCTGATGACCGAAGCGAAGGAAACCGCCGGCCAGATCGAGTACTACTCACGGGCAATGAAGGCACCAAGGATCCGGGAAGCGGCAGCGAGGCTCGCGGACCAGGCCCGCGAGGCCGGCTGGACCCATGAGGAATACCTGGCAGCGGTCCTGTCCCGGGAAGTCGCCGCCCGGGAAGCCTCCGGAGCCGAATCCCGTGCCCGGGCCGCCGGGTTCCCTGCCCGTAAATCGCTGGATGACTTCAGCTTCGACCACCAGCCCGGCCTCAAACGCGACACGATCGCGCACCTGGCCACCGGCTCGTTCCTCGCCGAAGCGTCCAACATCGTCCTGCTCGGCCCGCCCGGAACCGGCAAAACACACCTCGCGACCGGTCTGGGACTGCGGGCCACCCAGCTGGGCCACCGGGTCCTGTTCGCGACCGCCATCGACTGGGTCGCCCGGCTCCAAGCCGCTCACCAGGGCGGACGGCTGCCGCAGGAACTGGTCCGCCTGCGCCGCTACGGGCTGATCATCGTCGACGAGGTCGGCTACATCCCGTTCGAGCAGGACGCCGCGAACCTGTTCTTCCAGCTCGTCTCATCACGCTACGAGCACGCCTCGCTGATCCTGACCTCGAACCTTCCCTTCGCCCGCTGGGGTGACGTGTTCGGAGACCAGGTCGTCGCCTCGGCCATGATCGACCGCATCGTCCACCACGCCGAAGTCATCACCCTCAAAGGCTCCAGCTACCGGCTCAAACACGCACAGACAGACTCGCTGCCCTCGACAAGACCGGAAAATCAGGCAGAATAACCAACGTCAACGTGGCTCACTTTTCAACCCACGAAACGGCTCACTTTTCGACCATCGCTGACACATGCAGATACTCCCTCCGGGTGGAATGGCCCACCCCACTATGACGCTACGTGGCTGACGTGCTCGGCAATGCGCCCCAGCTGTGACTACTCGTCTCGCTTGAACACGTCTCGTTGCCAGTTATCCACTTGGCCCAGCGGGCTTCAGTCTGGGGAAGGGGTCAGACAAAGAACCCACCCTGCGGCTTGCAAGCCTATTGTGAGGTGATGGCTAACGACTTACGGGCGCAACAGCTCGTGGACTGGTGTGCCCGTCGGCTTGGTCCGGGCGAATTGGTCCCCTTGATTCCGGCTGCAGGGGGCCAGATGTCGAATATCTATCGTTACTTCATGGAAGGCACGTCGGCGGTAATCAAGGTCCGGTCCGGCTCTCTTGAACGGATCAAATGTTGCCTCGACATGCAGCGCATGGCAGCAAACGGTGGATTTCCCTGCGCTGCGCCGCTGGCGGACGCCGAGGCACTCGATGTGACAGCCATCGTTTCGGCTGAAGAATGGCGTCCCGGCGGAGAAATGCTCCGGGGGCACGATGGTGGCTCGGCCCGAGGCTCCTCTGTTCTTCTGGCCGAGCTCATGGCGCTCCTCGGACGGCGCCCCGGGCAGGCCCTGGATCCACCGCCGCCGTGGGTGCACTGGAATCCTCCCGGAGGCGGCCTGTGGCCCACGAACGGTCCAGTGGACAGGATGGATCAAACACTTGTGCCGGAATTCATCCGGGAGTGGGCCGTACGTACCGCGGCGCGACTGCGCCGATCGGCGCTGCCGCATGTCCTCGGCCACGGGGACTGGGAAGCCCAGAACATGAGGTGGAAGGATGGCCGCCCGTGGTCGGTTTATGACTGGGATAGCCTTGTTTGGCTCCCCGAGGCAGCCATCGTCGGGGCCGCGTCGGGTGCCTTCGCCAGCGCGGAGGTGCCCTCGTTGGCTCCGGTCGAGAGTTCACGCATTTTCATCGCCTCCTATGAGTCGGCCCGGGGCCGCGCCTTCACTCAGGACGAACTGGAGATTGCGTGGGCCGCCAGCATGTGGCCGGCCCTCCACAACGCACGCGGGGAATATCTCTTTCGCTCGGACCCGGTCGCATCCTTGGCAGTCATCGAGCAGGCCGAGGAACGCCTCAATCTCGCCCGGGCCTGAGGGCGGGGGAGGAACATGTTGGCTCATCAAAGGACCGGTCACGGTTCCTTGAATTCACCGCCCTGGACGTTTGATTCCAGAACTAACCGCCTGCGTGCGCCAGACTTAATCGGGTGGCAGACAGGTATAGGGCATGAGGCATCTATCGCAAGCCCGGCATGGCGTACTGCCTCGCCCACCAGCCGGCTCAGCTCGTCGGCGTCGGGCCGGACAATCACGTACTCGCGAGTGCGCACCTCGGAGTCGGCACGCGCGAGCCACGCCCTTCCCGCAGGCTCGATCGCGTTGTAGGCCAAGCCCCGGGAGAGCGCCCAGCCTCGGATCCAACGGGCGTTCAGGGCGGAGAGGCCGTCGTAGGGCGGCGTCTGTCATTGAGGGATAGGGGGTCGTGTGCTCAGCCATTCGGCACAAAGTATTGAAAATACCTCCTTGTCGTAACGATTCCCGTCGTAAACCCAGCTACTGCGAAGAACGCCGTCCGAACGGATACCCAGGCGCTGCGCGACAGCAACACTGCGGTCGTTGTCGGTGCGGCACCGCCATTCAACGCGAGACATCGCCCGCTCTACGAAGGCCCACTCCATGAGCAGTTCGGCTGACCGGGTGATGAGGCCGCCTCCGACAGCGTCGGGTTCGAGCCAGCAGCCGACCTCGCAGATGCCCCAGACGGGGTCAAACGTGACAAACATTACGCCTCCAACGATCTGGCCTTCGTCCCAGAGGCCATAGATGCGCGCTCCATCATTCGCGGTGGCTGTGGCGTAACGCTGAAGGGTAGCGCGTGCACCGTCGACGGTGTCGGTGACAAAGGTCGGTTCGACCCACGGCCCGATATGGTCTCTTGCCCTGCTCATATGTTCGGCAAACTCGCCGGCGTGCCATGTTTCGAGAGGCTTCAGGACGACCCCGTCTCGCACGACTGTTTCAAACATAGTTTCTCCAGAGGGTCTGCCCAGGGTTTGGTTGCCGCTGGGGGCGGGTGATTTTTCTCTGACGTGTGCGGCGGCTTCATGGCGGAGACTGAACCGGCTTCCGGTGTTTGAGCGCGCGAGCAGTCGCTGACAGGTGCGCTAGGTGCCCAACGCGAGGTAGTTGCCCAGAGCCTCGAGCAGGCCACGGGTGCCCTTCTCACGGACGTCGCTGTCAGCCCAGAACTGGTCGAAGAAGACACCGTGCTCGACGTGGGTGAACCGGGTGCCCTCCTCGATCGGGTCGAACTCCAGCGACGCCACCGACGTCGACGTGTGGATCCCGTCGAGCCACATGTCGTACGTCGTGACGATGCGGTCGTGCTCGACGATGTCGGTGTATGTGGCCTCGTACCGAGAGACTGGACCGTTGTGAAATTTGCCCTCAGCGACGTCCCGTCCGCCGACGCGGAAGTCGAAGGCCCAGTCGCGGGCCTCCATGCTGTTGCCGCCGCCCCACCAGCCCAGCTTCTGCTTCTCGTCAGCGAACGCGCCCCAAACGCGCTCGACAGATGCCGGGTAGTCGCGGGTCAGGGTAAAACCGGAGCGGGCGAGTCGTCGTTCGATCGTCATGAGTACGTTCCTATCGCGTCAGGGTGAGGTGGATCGTGCCGCTTTCGGCCACTTCCGTCGTTACTTGGTGGGTCAGCTCGAAGGCGGCCAGGTCATCCCACAGCCGGTTGCCCGCGCCGAGGAAGATCGGGGCCACTGTGAGGTGCAAGTCGTCAACCAGGCCGGCGCGCAGGAAGTCACGCGCGGTGCCGTAGCCGCCGCCCACTCGGATGTCCAGGTCACCGGCGGCCTCGGCCGCCTCGGCGAGCACGTCCTCAATTGTGGTGCTGCGGAAGTGGAACGTAGTTCCGCCCTCCATCGGGATCGACGGACGCGGTGCGGTGTGGGTGAGGACGTAGACCGGGGTCCCGAACGGCGGCCTGTTACCCCACCAGCCTTTCCAGTCCGGGTCGTCTGGAAATGCGTGGAGTCCGAACATGCCCGCTCCCATGATCTCGGAGCCGACGCCCTCGAAGGACGCGACGGCGTGTCGATCATCGACGCCGGTCGTTCCAGCGCCGCTGGTCTCGCCGAACACTTTCTCGCGGAACGTTCGGGTCGCGGCGTACGTCTCCGTGAGGCGCCCCCAATCGCTGCCCATCGGATTGTTGGGCGTCGGGTCGGCTGGCGTATATCCGTCCAGTGAGGTGAACAGGTCCATGCGAACGCGGGTCATATCAGATTTCCTTCGGGTTTGTGAGGGTGAGGTGGATGCCGAGCCGGTCGGCTTGGTGTTCTGCGGGTGTTCGCTGCTCGCCGAGCCACAGGTGCAAAACGTCCAGGGCGCCTGGGCGCAGGCTCACGGTGCGGACGCGTCCGAGCTTCTCCGACGTGACCACTCCCGCGTTCTCGAGGACGCGCAAGTGCTGCATGAGCGACGGCAACGCCATCCCGAACGGTGCCGCGAGTTCGGACACGACCGCTGGGGACTTCGCCAATCGCTCCACGACGGCTCGGCGCGTGGGATCCGCGAGAGCGCGGAGCACGGAGTCGAGCTCTTCGTAATACTTAGGCACAAACCTAAGTATTTGTGTGGAGGAGGGGTTTGTCAATCGATTCCTGCACAAGCGTTGCGAGCCGTGACACCGAACATGGCTCATGCGAAGGCCTCGGCTCGGTCGCAGAGCGGACGTTTGGCCAAGAAGAAACCCCCGGCGCCCGGTGGGGGCCACGAGTGTCCGAATGCCGGCTCCGGGCAGGCCCGATGCGTCTGGAAGTGAGCAAACCGCCTGACGCTGGCCTTCCTCGCCTTTCTGGCCCCTCTGACCCGCCCGCTAAATCGTCCGTTCAGGGCTCGGCTTACGGGCAGAGCTGCCTCCTGGTGCTTCAGCGGGGCACCACGTCATTGAAAGGGATCACTTTGTCATGCTGCTCGCGGAGGCGGAACTAGTGTGCGCGTTGCGTGCGGCTTGGTGCTGGCGAAGATATCCGGTTTCGGCAGCGGGCTGCCGTGGGCCACCGCATCGATCCAGTGCTTAGTAGTCGCCACGGAGGCAAAACGTGATTGAAGGACCAATAGGCTTTGTGCAGCTCTTCTGCCGTCAGCGAGCCGGCGTGGTTTGCCATTTCAAGAGTGCCGGTGGCGTCGGGGAGGAACTCAACGCCCAGACCCCGGTGTGCCGCGTCCGGACGGGCTCGGGCACGTCGATGCCAGTACGGCGGAATATGTTGTCCATGGCGATCTCCTAGCTGATTTGCGGTCTGATCCGCGGTGTCGGCGCGGTGCGGCCAGCCAGAGGTATTTACTGGGGGCCAACAGAGTCTCTTCCCGGTCCGATGTCGCGGCCGGAGCCCGGTCAGATCAGCAGCGGCAGTCCGAATCGTGTGGGTCAGACCCCGCGCCGTCCGCGGGAACGGTTCATCAGGAGCATGATGACGGCGACGATCAGCAGGATCGGGGCAACCCAGAGCAAAAAGCTGACTGCTTTGACTGTTCCTCCGATGATGAGAAAGATGACGGCGACGGCAATGACAATCCAGAGAAGCGTGCTCATGATTCTGCCCGCCTTTCCTAATGTTTTTAGGGCCGGGATGTCTCCCAATTCCTGATGCTACAACTGCGGCGTTTGCCGCACCAGCGGCCCCGGGAGGTTCCGAGCGGCGGCAGGTGGACGACGGTTTCCGCCCACCAGGTTCCCCTGAAAGCGCTGCCGCTGGTTCAGGCCGGGCTTGATGTCGCCTGCCCGCCGCGCCGGCCCAGGTCCGGTGAGGAAAGTATTGGGCTGATGCGGCCGGCTAGTCGTCAGTGGATCTTTCAACTGCCGGGGAATGTACTCCGGCCGGGCGGCGGGCCTCCTTGAGACGGCGTGCGAGCTTCTCTTCAGCGTCCGCACGCCGTTGCCCGATGGTCCGCATCTGGTGTGTGGTCAGGTCCTCGCGGGGCCCCTGATGTCCGGCCCGTTGTGCCCACCCGGCCCTGACGGCGCCCGGGCCGGGTTCGGTGTGTTCGCTCATGAACGCATCGTCGCACACGATCTTCCTGGGCCAAAGGCACAATATGGCAACGTTGCGGAATCCGGAAGGACGACCCGAACGGGGCCATCCGGCCAGGTTCCTGGCCCAACTGTAGGTTCCGGCGCCGGGCATCGGCTGGGTGGTGGGTCGCGCTGTCAGGATCCCGGACGGCGGCTCTCCCTTTAGGTGCGCTTTTTGAAGAGGCCTTGGAAGACATTTCCGGGGCGTTGCATCTCGCCGTGCTGGGCTCCGGTGACACCACGACTTCGCCGGTATCCTCGATGGCCTTCACTGTGCGCAGCTACTGACAGGGTTGCCTGCTGCACGCTCGTGGTGCGGCGGAAACTCCTGGCCTGACGTCGTTGAGCCCATCGCGGCAGATGCCGGCACTCGCGTGCGGAAAGCCTCCGGAGCCGAAGCCTGCGCCCGGGCGGCCGGCTTCCCTGCCCGCAAATCGCTCGAGGACTTCAGCTCCGACCACCAGCCCGGCCTCAAACGCGACACCATCGCGCACCTGGCGACCGGCGCGTTTCAGGGTGCCCCTCGGTGATCCCAGTCGTACCGGCGAACAGCGGCCCGCCGAACCGACATGTGTAGTGGATGGCGAAGATCCTCGAGATTCGCCGCCGGACGCCCGGCACCGCCTCCCGAACTACCTGCTGAAGACGAAGGCCTTGCCTGATAGCTGCAAACGCTCCACGGAATGAGGACTAGCCCGCACGAGCCTTTCCGCTCGTTAGCGATCTTTGAACTGCTCGGGCTAAGCAGCGTTGCTCGTCATGGCGCCTGCCGAGCTCGGCAAAACTAGTGGCCGCCTCGCGGAACAGGGCAATGGCTTGATCCTCGTGACCCTCTGCACGGCGCAGGACAGCTCGTGCTTCCCAAAGGGCGGCGCGCCATGGCCCGCCAGGCCACATGCCAGCGAGCTGTTCGGCGTTGGCGAGTCGGCGGCGGGCGGCATTCAGCTTCCCGGCGAGTGCATAACTCGTCGCTGCGGCGACTTGGTAACCCATCGAGCACGGCGGACAAACGCTCCTGCCGGCAAGAGCGGCGTCGGCCCGCTCGATGATGCGGACTGCCTGCGCCGGAGATCTGGCTGCCTCAGCGAGCACCCCGTATAGGCGGACGACGAGGTGCGGCTCAAGCCACGTGGTTGCGGCGGCGGCCAAGGCGCGACTGGCTGCCCGAGCGGCCTCCTCGGGCCGGTCCTGCGCGAGATCAACCTCAGCAAGTCGTTGCAGTGCCACGATCTGGCCGGCCCGAGCCCCTGCCCGCCGGTGCAGCTCAAGCGCGGACTGGAGCAGACTGCGTGCGTCGCCGAGCTCACCGGAGAACAGCGCCGCCTCGCCCAGCAGCAGGTCGGCGATGGCCTGGCCACGCACCGAGCCCGCTTGCTCGGCGATCGTGCGCAGATGCGCTACTCGCCGCGCAAAGTTCCGATGCCCGTCGGGCCCGCAAAGGCAGAACTCAGCGAGGCACAACTGTGCGTCGAGAATGTAGCCGGACCGCGCAGAGTCACGTCGTGTCAACTCCACGAACTCGGCCTCGAACACCTCGGGCCAGCGCCCTTGCATGTTCGCCGCGATCGCCAGCACTGCGCTGGCCTCGCCGATCTCGCGGCCCAGGTTGGCTTCCACGGCCAACTCGCGTGCACGCTGGGCGTATGACGTGGCTTCGGTGAGGTCACCGCTGTTGAGGGCGATGAGTGCCCGCGCCAACGTGGCCCGCGTTCGATTCTCCGCACGCCGGCTGTCCCCAGCGATGGCCTTCTCGTAGACCGCGACCGTGGCCGCCCCTGGGCCGACGCCCAAGTCGGCCCGCAATAGCCGACAGAGTCGCTCGAACTGGTGGATCGCCCCCCCTGGCGATCGTCCCCTTCGAGCGCGGGAACCATGATCGCGCGATGGGCGTCCTCGTCCGTCGGCTCGGCCTTGACCACGTCGTCCCACCGAGCTGCGGCCTTGAGCAGACGCAGGTACAGCGTTCGCAGCCGATCTCGGGGGTCCTCGGCCCATGCGGCGAACCGATCATCGGGAAGCAGGTCGCCCCGATACAGGGAGAGCGCCTCGGCCGCGCCTGCCGATGAGGCGAGCGCGGTGCGCCCGTCCTTTTCGAACCGCTCTGCGTCAATGGAGACCTCGGCGTCAGGCAGCAGCACCAGCAGGTCGCCGCGCGCCTGCACGGCGCCAGACGATCCGAGGGCGGCGCGCGCGAAATGTATTGCCTTGCGTAGGTTCGAAGCAGCAGCTTGCGGGCTGAGATCGGGCCAGAGCAGATCGGCGACGACGTCCCTATGCAGCCGGTGTCCTTCCGCGAGGGCGAGGATCTTTACGAGCCCGGCCGCCTTGGTCCGTTTCCACGCGTCCGCTGGAACAGTTTGGCTGTCAACCACGACGCCGAATGCGCCCAGCATGACGATGGCGCACGTCTGCATGCCCTCATCGTAGCTCGGGGGAACGGTCGGGGAACAGGGTCGCCCTACCGTCAGAAGTGACGGCGAGTCAATTGGCTCCGTCACCACATCGCAACGACCAGGAGGACATGATGGGACTGCAACTCGGTGAGACCGCACCCGATTTCTCCGCCAAGACCACCGCTGGCGACATTCAGTTCCATGACTGGCTCGGAGACTCATGGGGAGTGCTGTTCTCGCACCCGAAGGACTTCACCCCGGTCTGCACGACCGAGCTTGGTTACATGGCGAAAATCAAGCCCGAGTTCGACCGGCGGGGAGTCAAGATCGTCGGCTTGTCCGTGGACTCGACAGCTGATCACCAGCGGTGGGGCGCCGATATCGAAGAAACGCAGGGGGCTCGTCCCAATTACCCTGTGATCGGCGACGAGGATTACACCGTGGCGAAGCTTTACGGCATGCTCCCGGCTTCCACGTCCGGAGACGCCAAGAGCCGCACACCCGTGGACAACCAGACCGTCCGCAACGTGTTCGTCATTGGGCCGGACAAGAAGATAAAGCTGATCCTCATCTACCCCATGACGACCGGACGCAACTTTGACGAAGTTCTTCGCGTCGTTGACTCGCTTCAGCTCACTGCGAAGCACCGGGTGGCGACGCCGGTCAACTGGAAGCAAGGCGAGGACGTCATCATCGCCGGCTCCGTCCCCAACACCGAGGCGAAGGAGATCTTTGGCAATTGGAAGGAGCCCAAGCCGTACATTCGGATCGTCCCGCAGCCGGTGTGATCGCGCAGGGCCTGACCCGGTCGAGTTCCTTGGCGACCTCCGCGTCATCGGCGGCCAGCAGCGGCAGACCGGCTGCACGCAGGAGATCCTTGGCCATGAACGTCACGGTTGCCGCTTCCTGGAGTGCCTTGACGGCCCTAACGACGGGCGTGGGGCCGGCGAGCAGGGAAAGGTAGGAGGCAGTGGCCGGATAGTCATGGTGCTGCGGTTCATCCAGCCACTTCACCCTCACTGGCGTGGCTTTCGGCTTGGCGATGGCTTTTGGGCTCGAAGGCTTGCTCTGCTTGGCCATGAGGGATTTCCCATGAGCGTCCGTCACGGCCGCCGTTCCGGGTGCCGTTGAAATGCGTCTCTCAAGTGTTGACCTGCGTACAGGATTCCTGCAGGCAGGTGTCAGCTGAACCTTCAGCGGTGCCCCGCCGAGGAAGCCCGGCGTTCTTTGTTGCTGCGGCCGGGAGGAGCCTGTTTCGACGACGCTGGGCGCCGTAGGCTATGGGGATCCACCACATCGAGGAGGCACTCATGCGCACGGCAACACCCTGCGTCGCATGACCTGGCGGCGGCGAGTCGCGGTGACCGGTCTACGCCGGCACACCGGCAAGCTCTACCACCCGGCCTGGTGCATCGTCGTCGCCACCAAATGGGACATCGACCCCGACGGTCTCGTGCTCATCGCCGAAAGCACAGTCGGCCGGCGCAAGGAATGCACCGACTGCGAAAACCCCTCACGACTGAAGCGCCGCCAATCGCCATAGTGGCGTATCCAAGAATCTGGATACGCCACTATTCGCCTGTATAGAGATTCGCGGCGACCGGGATTCCTCTCGCCCCCCGCAGCCGGGTCGGGTGGAAGGGAATGATGGGGCCCAGGTCCTGTGCGTCCTTGTATGCCTGGCGGGCGTGCTCGGACCTGGTGCTCGGCTTCTTCGCCGGAGCAGGGGTGTGGTGCAGCCGGCGCAGTTCCTTGACGTTGCCGGAGACGACCCGGAAGCAGGGCTGGCCCTTGCCGGCGCCGCAGGTCGGGCACGGAGAGGGATTCCTCTCCTTGGGTTTGGGTTTCCGGGTGTGGATGATGCGGCCGCCCAGAGAGGTGCCGGTGCCTTTGGTCATGACTCGTTTCTACGGAGGGCCAGCGCCGCCGCTTGTGAATCTCACGAACTATAGGTCAAGAACCTCGGACGGGAATCGCCCAACTGATCCAGCCGGGATTCTGCCCCAGCCCGGACCTGTCGTGTGCGGGTGATCGAGCTTGAAACTGCCAGAAGTCGATGTCAATAGGCCCAGTTCGCGTGCCGTTTGCACTGCCATCAGGCGGTCGGACACATCCAGCTTTCGGTATATGTGCTCGAGGTGCTTTCCAACGGTGCGCGGCGAGATACTGAGCCGTCTGGCCAGACCCTCTGCGGTTAGCCCCTGGCTCAGGAGGGTCAGGATCGTCATTTCTCGAGCCGTCAAATCGTGCGCGGAGCCGTCGAGGATCGCCCCACTGTTCGACTGGGCAATCCCAAAGTGGAGGGCAACCCCGGTCAGAATTGGTTGCAACAGACTGGCCAAAGCAAGTTCTTGGTCGGTGAAGTCACGGTCAGGTCGGTGGATAAGGTAGGCGTTGTGGTCGCCGCCGCCTATGTCCAGCGGTATGGACAAGTGGTGGACCACGCCAAAGGGCCGGGCCAATTCCTCCCAAGCGCGTTTTTGGCTGCTGCTGGCGACAGCATCAGGAACTCGCCCGAAGGACTGAGGTCCCGTGTCTCCGGAAAACGCATACCAACGCAGCAGCGGTTGTTGTCTAAAGTCATAGTTGCCCCCAGGTGGTTCATTGGGGATGTAATTCCGGGGCCAGCAGCCGAGGATGTGGTTCTCCCATGGCGGGCTCACACGGTTTCGCGTTGAGCATGCACCGTTGAACGATTGACGAAGGAGATCCAGGAGTTGCTCCTCGTGCCGCGAGGACACCCCTAGCGGTTGCTGGAAGGTTTCTCCCAGGAACTCCAGCCACGTCCTGTACTGCTCCTCATTACGGGCCACGCCTGCATTCTAGATCTGGACGCGCCCGAGCGACATAAGAAAATGCTTTCCAGCGGCGCGGCTTCAGTTGCCAGTCCAGACCTACGTATAACTGCTTATTGGGACAAATGGCACCCGTCCGTATTCTGAGTTTTAGCAGGATGGACCGCAGAGTTGACCGGACAGGACCTGCAGACATGTTCTTAGGAACCGACTCACGGCCGCGGCACTTGGCATGGCCGCGGCCGAAGCCTCGCTGGACCTTGCCGGCTCGAGGCTAAACCCTTCTGATCCGCTCACCAACCGCTAAACGCACCAATCGAGGCACCACCGTGAAGCCCATCAAGTACATCCTTTGGGCTGCCCTGGCAGCACTGGGCACTGCTGTCGTCACTGCAGCTCCGGTCCTCGCCGGCGAGAGGCTAAACCATTCAGAGCCGCTCGTTGGCCGGTAGCCCTGTTCGTCCTCACCGGAGTCGGGCGCGGCGGCCACAACTGGCAGTGTTCGCCCCTGGCAGGCATCAAGATCAGCCGGTAAGAGCCACCTCGCTAACCGGTCACAGACAAATCCAAAAAAGGAATTCACCATGAAGACCACCAATGACATCCTTTGGGCTGCCCTGGCAGCACTAGACATGGTTTTCGTCCCTTGGCAGGCTTGGGCGCAAACCATTCCGTACCCTTAAGCCGATGGTAAGCCGCCCGAACCAAAGAAGGAACCGTCATGAAGACTACGAAACACCTGTTCTGGGCAGCTGCTGCCGTGGGCCAGGGCCGCCACGACCGCCGCGCCGCCCTGGCGGGCCTGTAGTCCAACCACTCCGAACCGCTCAGCGGGCGGTAATCCGCCCGTGCCTGAGGAGGAATCATCATAAAGAAGACCACGAAGCGCCAGTTCTGGGCCGCAGCCTGCGCCCTGGGCCTGGCCGCAGCAACAGCCGCACCCGCACTGGCAGGTATGTCCATCAATCACTCCGAACCGCTCGCTGCAAGGTGACATGTTCGGTGGACGAATTGGGGCCAGACGACTGAATCTTCCGGCCCCCGCTTCCTAGGCGGCCGGCGGACGTCCTCATGCGAATATGCCTCCAGCGGTGTCCCAGTACCCGATCATGTCAAGACTCTCCTCCGCGCAAAATCAGGAGCCGATAACGGATGTTCTGTCTCCCGTGGCGGAGGGCGCCTGGCGCTGCGGCTGACCGAAACTCCATTCCGTAAGGCATCTGATATATGAATCAGAAGAGCCTCACCTCTGCGACGTAGATGCGGCTGATGGCTGCATGCCTTGACCTGGCAAATTTGGGGGTGTGTACAAAGTACACACTTTGGGCGTCGGACTCCGTCGTATGTGGGCCGGATCGGCCCGTATTCCGCATGTTTCCGGGGGAGTCCAGTGTTTGCGGGGGAGGGAATGCAGTTCGAGTCCCACCTCGGGCACAGTGTTTTCGCAGGTCAGAGGCCTGTTTCCTCTTTGGGTGTTGACAAAACCGCCCAAAGTGTTGACAGCGGCGTACCGTTTTTTCTGTGGCAAGCGTTAGAAAACGCGCCAAAAAGGACGGCACATCGTCCTACATGGTGCTGTGGCGCGACCCGAAGAGCCGTGAGCAGCAGGGCCTCACAGTTGCCACTCTCGTCGAAGCTGAGACCCTGAAGAGGCTCCTGGACGCCAACGGACAATCCTTTGAGATTGCCCAGCACGCCATCCTGTCGAATGAGAAGCGGACGCCCACGGTGGCCGAAGTCATCCAGGAACACATAGACCTGCTGACACGTCCCTCAAGCGGAACCACCAAGACCTACCAGACGATGCTCGAACTGCATATCCGGAACGTCATCGGTCACGTCCCCGTGGACAAGCTTGATTATCGCGTGATCGCCCATTGGGTGAAGTCGATGATGGCCAAGGGCAGGGCGCCGAAGACCATTCATAACGTCCACGGCCTGATCTCGGCCGCTATGAATACGGCGGAGATGCTCGGCTACATTCCCCGCAACCCGTGCCGCGGCGTGCAGCTTCCCGGTATTGAAAAGGCTGAGGATGAGGCGATGTTCCTGACCCACGCCGAGTTCAGCCTCATCATGGAGGGGATGGGGAGCGCTACAACGCATTTACCAACTTTCTGGTCATGACGGGTACTCGGTTTGGGGAGGCCACGGCCCTTACCGTGGCCGACGTCGACCTGCTCTCTAAGCCGCCCACAGCCAGGATTAACAAGGTGTGGAAGCGGGACGGGCAGAACCAGTTCTACATTGGGCGACCAAGACGGGTGCCGGCAAGCGGACGATCGGTCTGAACCCTGCCCTGGTGGAGCTCCTGATTCCCCTGGTGGCCACCAGGCCCGGCAAGGAGCTTGTGTTTACGACACCCACGGACGGGCGGATCATTCACAAGCTGTACTGGCACCACTATTGGGTTCCGGCCGTTCGCACTGCCCAGGCCTCAGTTGACCGACGGCAGCCCTTCCGTTCTCAGTGGAGAGACCGTTGTACCGCTCGTTGACCATGCACCCGGCTGCTTCCATCTGCACGGCATCATGGATGGAGCGGTCTTCCGCCCCATACCGCGCGCAACCAGGCCATCCACCTTCTTTCTTGAAATCAAACACCGAGGTGGCTAACATATTGGCCATCGAGGTGCCCCATTCGTTCGCGACGGGTGATGCCCACGGCACCAAAAGACTCAGGATCACATAACTTCGGTCTAGAAAGCGCAAAGTGAACAGCGCCCATTGACTTGCCCAAACTTTGACCTAGACAGTTCGTTCCTACCTAGGTCTTTGGTACTTACGGCTCTGTCGAGCCAATAGCGGAAAACGGGCAGAGCCTAGCGGATTTTCGGTTTAGGAGGCTGAACTCATGGCTTGGTCGTCGAACGACTTGATCATCTACAGGATTGAGAACGATGATTTCTCCTCACTGCAGACTTGGCTAGCACAGAGAGCTCCACACATCTGGGACGAGCTCGAGAAGATCGGCCTCAAGGAAGACAAATTGCCGCAGTATCTAGCCGTTATCCAAGTTGGTCATGATCCTAAACGTGAAACCAAATGGTATCTGCTGTCCCATGAAAAAATGGGGCTTTCATCCGACGAAATTCAGGCGTTGTTGTCCAAATTTTGGGCGCCCGTCGGCGCAGGTGGTTCGAGCCTCATAGCCGACGAGCGCTGGCCCGCAGTTGATTCGGGAAATCACACCGTCGCTTTAGCGGAGCTGGAAGATGATGACACTAGGCGGGGCATCCGGGTCATCACGCATCGTTAGAGAAGTGTACGCAGGTGGGCTACTCCGCCAATCCATTCATCCGCGTCCTGAATGCCATGGCGGCTGCTTCAGAACGTGTCCTAACCTGGAGCTTCGTCAGAATGTGCGATACGTGCACGCCGGCTGTACGCTCAGTGATTAGGAGTTCGCGGCCAATAATGCGGTTAGAGGCGCCGTGGATGAGTAACTCCAGCACCTCCTGTTCCCGTACCGTAAGCCCCCACGGAAGCGAAGTTTTTTTGCTGGGCGCCTCCTGTTCCGCCAAAATCAGGTTGTTGCATAGAGCCTGTGCCTCAATGTCCCGGACGAGAGGGCTGGCCCCCAGAGCGATGGCTTGAGATCTTGCCCGTGACAGCGACTTGGTCGCGCGTCGACGGTTCCTGTGCAGGTCGCTACTCCCTGCGGCCATAAGGCATCTAATAGCCCACAACGGGTTGCTAAGGTCTTCCCAGCGTTGCGCTGCGTCCAGCCAGTGCAGCGTGGGAAGTGATCCCGACACCAGCGCGAATGCGGCGCTGAAGGTTGTCGCCCAGGCCTGCTGAACGACGCCCGATTCGTCCGCAGTTGCTTCCAATCCGGCGGCCGCTAACAACTTGACCTTTTTGTCAACGGCCGAGGAGGAAAGAAATGCCCTGGCGCTGGAGGATGCAAGAAGGCCCAGTGTTGCCATATGTAGGACATCGCGCGGTTCCTCGTGATCAGAGGGGGATTCAAAGGCCTGAACGGTGGTGTTGAGCGCGGCCACGTACTGGCCTGATGCCAAGGCGACATCGGCGGCCATGGCTGTGAGCTGAAATTGGACCCCGGGGAGTATGGAGTTCCTAATTTCTTTCAAGGCAGTTTCCATCGAGGCCTGAGCCTGGCCTGGCTTGGCGCGGTACGCCAGTATGAGCGCGGCGGTGCCGTGAAGGCCGGCTTTGATCTCAGGCCCAACAGCGTCCTTGAGTCCCTTGTCTACCCACATCATCGCTTCGTCCCAGCGTCCGAGCCACTCTAGACAGCTCACGAGGTTGCTAAGGCATAGGCCGTTTACACCGAGGTCCAAATGAAGTTCCTCTGCAAGCAGGTAGCCCTCCAATGCATTTCCCGCGGCCGCGTCGTAGCGCCCTGCTTCTTGAAGCACGAAAGAGTGATTATTCAGGGTGCGGAGCAAGTTTTCGCCTGCATCATGTTCCCGTGCCAGCTGCAATGCCTCGTCAAGTATGTCAACGCCCTCATCTATCCGACCCGTCAGGGCACGGGCTATCCCAGTCGTTGTGAGTGCGTTTGCCCGGATCAGTGCGGAGCGGTCCCCGGTCTCGTCGATGCACAGGGATAAGGCTTGGCTGGCAGCTTCCGCGGCTTTTTCTGCTTGTCCTGAACCGACTAGTGCCCCCGCATAAGTGGCGATTATTTCGGCTTTTCGGAGTGGGCCGATTTCCTCGGTGGAGCCAGCCCGCCGGGCCGTCAGCCGCGCACACTCCACGGCTGCCTTCCCGTCGCCTGCCCAGCGGAGGTACTGGACCAGTCTTTCAGCCAGATCCAACTCGTCAGCGATCTCGAGCTTCGTCGAGGTCAACGCCAGTTGAGCCAACCGCGCCGCCATCACAGCATCCCCGGCGCGGTACGCGGCCTCTGCGGCTACTGGCAAATGACGCTTCCACTTGTGTCGCTCGTCTGATTCCGGAGCCGATTTTTCACTGAGAAACATTGCTTGCTCGAGATTGTGCCACTGTTCCTTGTACGCGCCGCTGGAGAACGCTTCCTCGGCTGCTGTGAGATAGGCTTCGAAGGCGCGCGCTACCTCGCCCGCTTCTCTCCAGTGTCTAGCCATCTTGGGTACGCGGAAAGACACCCCCACGGGCGCTGCCTCGTACGCCACCGCCAGCGCGCGGTGGATGCCTGTCCGTGCCTCTGGCCCCAATAGATGGGTGGCGGCTTCACCAATCAGATCGTGGGCGAGCGTTACAGCGTCGGTCGAAACGTCAAAGCCCAGAATGCTTTGATCGACAGCTTTGATTATCTGTTTTTCGGACGATACCACGTCACTTCCATAGGCTCGGGCCAATACCCGCGCCTCTATGTTGCCTCCGGCCAGGGCCACTATGCGTGCAAGGTCCCGAACGTCGTCCCCGGCGAGAAGTAACTGGGACGAAAGGAAGTCAAGCAGGCCGACAGGAAGTGCGACGCGAGCATCATCCGCGGTACGGGCCAGTGTGAGGGCGTAGTAGGGGTTGCCAGCCGCCCTCCTAAGTGCTTCTTCAATCTTGCCCTCATAACCTGCTGTGGTCAGCAACTGGACTACAGCCCCGTCTTCAAGGGCTGAAAGACGGGCATGATGGCAGAGTTCCAGACGCTCCCATTCGGGCCAAAGATGACGGAGGGATTGGTTCATTTCCGGGGCGACGCGAAACGCGCAGGCCAAAAATAGGGACGCTCGGGGTAGTTCCGCAATGCCCGATGCAAGAAGGCCCAGGGAGGAATCATCAGTCCACTGGAGGTCGTCCAGGATAATTAGCAAGGGGACTTCGTCCGCGCTCCGAACCAAGGACTGCCAGAACGCAGCAGCCTGAGAGCGAGGACCTCCTGGTACATCGCTTTTCAGACAGCCGGCGGCCTGACGCAAGTATTCAAGAGCGTCGGAGCTCAAGGCGCCTCTTGGGGACTCAAGCGACTGCGCCCACGGCAGATAGGGCAGCTCGTGGCCGACGAGAGCGGGGCTTCGACCCACGAGCGTGACGCCACCCATGGACTCCCAAGACAGACCTAACCACTCCAGAAGATTGGTCTTACCAATTCCGGCCGGGCCGGACACAATCACCATCTGGCCTGAGCCGCTGCGAGCGAGGTCAAGTTGGGTGGATAACTGAGCGAGCTCAGAGCTCCTACCAAAGATCATAATTGGACGACCTCTAGTGGCACGGTCCATTGTGCTGCAACGCAAGGTCTCCAACTCCGAGAGTCAGAACAACCCCGTTCCGACAATAGTAATTTAGTAACCGCAGCGGGCACCAGTAGGCGCCCGCTGCGGTTCGCGCCGCTGTGACCACGTATCGCTGTTCGGCGATCACCAGATCCTGGGACACCTCGTCGCTGTGGCCATCGAAGCCCAACGGCGAACAGGCCGGCCAACGAGCCGAACAGGGCCAGCCGAATCCGTCCCGGACTATCAGGCGCACCGTGCCGCCCGCTGGGCCAGGAGCTGCTGCGCTAACTCTTGCTGATCCACTTCAGACGTCACTGGGATCCATGGTTCAGCTAATGATCAGTCCTCCCGGCCAGGCAGCGCCCGGTGTGTTAGGCGAACCATGGATTCACCGTTATTCAGACAGTTCTAGCCGCGTCGGGCAAGGCCGCTATGCGGAGCCTCGTAAAGCCTTTGCATGTGGCGCCTGCCGATGGGAAGCGCCTTCCGGCTGAGTTGTCGTCCGGCCCAGGTTTAGTCAGCGCTGGATGTCTGGGGTGAGCAGACGAAGAACTGTGGCTGCTCCACTTGGGCGAGCGGCACGATGAGCCATCGGCCGCCATAGAACTCTACGTACGAGTCCACGGTGCAGCGCGCGAAGGCTTCTTCCCGTGTCATTTGCCTATCCTTTCTTGCTTGTTGCGGTGGCATCGTGCGAGGGCGAAACTGTCCTAGAATTTGGCCGGGTCGGTTCGCCCGTAGATGAGGCCGTTGCTGTTGGAATAACTAAGGTCCACGAGTGCCTCAACGTGAAGGTGAGCGCCGACATATTCGGCGGGACCGATGGCTTTGGTATTGCCGGACAGCCCGATCGTCTGCCCCGCCGTAACCCTGGTCCCTGCGGGGGCCATGTTGTTATTGGACAGGTGCGCGTAGACGCCGATACCCCACGGGTGCTGGATGACTGTGCAGATGCCGGGGAACCTTTTGTAGAGGAACCAGCGGGAGGCCCACCCTCTCCAGGAGTTGTCACCCGGGAGTTTTGTTGCCCAGTCTGCCCAAAGCACCGTGCCCGCGGCCATTGCGCGTACGGGGGTTCCGATTGGGCAGCCTATGTCGCGTCCGGCGTGTCCAAGGGGCTGGTAATTGCCGTAGAGGTGGACGAGGTAGGCGATTCCGCTGTTCGGGTTCGGGTTGGGTGCGATGCCTGCCGTCGCCCCTCCTCCAAATTCCTGAGTGACGGGAAAGGTGGCTGGTACGGGTTGCATGGATCGATTCCTTTCGATGCTGAGTGTGCTAGTGGTGCGCGGACTCAGACGTCGGCGCCTTTTGCGGGATGGTGATGCTCGGTCAGTTGCTCCCGCTTTGCGTGTAGGGAAGGGCGGGAGGGTCTTGGCATTCCCATGCCTGATTGAAGATTCTTTGAGGTCCCGGGCCGTTGGATGACCCGGGCTCTCGTCGTGTTGCATCTGGGACGGGGTACCGCTCAGTCCTTTACCCATCTGAATGTCACCCGGGAACCGCCAGAAACGTTACGGATGCCTTGGACGGAGAAGATTTCCCTCCAGATTCCGAATTCTTTTGGTTTCCAGAATGTGAGGGGTGCGTCGTTGGCGGCTTCGTTGACGTAGATGCTGTTTTCGGCGGATGTGTACGCGTTGGCCTCGATCCGGTATTCGGCACCGTTCCCGTCGCGGAGAATCATTCGCTTGTCCCAACCTTCCGGGCTTTGGTTGTTCAGTCGGAAGGTCACGGCGTCGGGGGCAACGACGCCGTGATCGATGTGGGTCTCGATGATGTCGCCATCGGAGGAGCCGATAACCGCATCATCCGATGAGAACCAAGTGTCGTTATGCGGAGTCGGATACCTCGTCGTTGGGATGAACGCGGCAGGGTTGAGAGGAAAGCCGTACGCGGTCAAGAACACGCCATCGCCTTTATCGGCGGCTTTGGTGGCCGGGATTTCCCACGCGAGATGTACTGCCACCGCGGCTGCGACGATGGGGGCGACCGTGGCGGAGACGCCGAGGGCGGCCAAGAAGGTGGTGATCACTCCTACGTCGCCACTTGTGAGGGCGCCTGTGAATTTAACGGTCTCTTCGTGGTCGAGTTCTATACGAAGATAAAGCCCGTTGTAAGTAACACTGGACATTGTTTCATCCTCTTTCGGTGTATTTGTAAGGCTCCCTGCTGGATGCCCGATATGTCGAGTTTGTTCGCAGGTCCACGATTTGACGTCTGTCATTTGACGTATTCGGCCAGGTCAAAAGATTTAGCCAGTCGGCCGCCCTTGACGACGCGGTGGTGGCTCCGGCGGCCGGCCAGGTACTGTCGTGCTGGAACTCCGCCCCAGCTGGCGCCGACGGCTTCTTTTCGTTGTGACCGTGAAGGTCATTCGTTGAGAACGGAGATAAAGAGACTGGGTGCGATTTTCCAGAATTTTGCTGGACCGACGCCCGCCCTCAGCCTGGCGCGGAGCTGCCGTATCATTCGGGGGGCTGCCTCGAGGCCAGTGCGGGGGCCGAACCGCGTAGCGGTTCCGTCTTACTGCCCGAACCTACGGATGCGAGAACCCGGCGTGTGCCTGTGCCGCGGGGACGTCTAAAGGTTTCGAACGCATCGGATATGTCGAATTGCAGATGTCGAAACTGCAGGGGCGAAACAAACTCGATGTGTGGGGCAACCAAGATGGTGCTCCACATATTCGAGAAAGGTGAAGAGAGTGGAATCTCTAAACTCAGGCGTTACCCTGTCGGTGAATTCTTCCATTGCATCCAACAACGGCAAGTACACCCTTGTCATGCAAGGGGACGGCAACCTGGTCCTATACGCATTCGGGAACCAGCCTGTTTGGGACACCGGGACCTGGCAGTTGCCTTTGGATCATCGGCCGGACCGTGCCGTCATGCAGGCCGACGGCAACTTGGTTTTGCTCACCCCTGGCGGCGTTCCGGTGTGGGCCACGCACACGGAGGGAAACGATGGTTCCCGGCTCGTCCTGGGGGACGATCGGAACCTTGTTATCTACCGCCAAGACGGGAAGGAAGTCTGGGCGTCAAACACGACATACGTTCCCGGAGCCGTAGTTCCCATCAGCAAGCTCAACGAGAACGTCGGTTACGGCAAGACCATGAGTACCGTCGGCACCCTATACCGCTCTGGCCAGTCTGTGAGTTCGGTCTATACCAAAAATGACAACTGGACCGGAGGCCTGCGTGGGAAAGTGCTCCTCCTCGTCGTAGACGAGGGCGGTCATGCCATCTGGGTCTCAAATGAGTTCGCGGCGGCGACACGATGCTCGGTCCCCGACCCAAGTTGTGCCTCGTACGGGCAGGAAACATTCCGCGACGACTTCCCGGAGGTAGTGGGACGCTATGCAGCCCGAGTCGATGTGTATCAGGCAGACACACCGACATACCGGGAACTAAGGAACGCACTGATCGACGGCATCAAGGCAGCGAGCGATATCGCCCAAGAGATCAAGGACGTCCTCGGCCAGCTAACGAAGTCTTAATGCGAACCGCGTCGCTGGTCGAAGGCCGGCGTAAAACACATTTGGCGTCGCCATAGTGGAAATCCTCCGCCCCGGACCCGATTCTTGGGCCGGGGGCCGAGGATGGCCTTGCCTGGCAATAGCGAGCAGAACACTCCGGCCTGCCTCCTGCGCTCTGGCGGAGCGCCAACGCGGGCTGCTCCGCGCAGCTGTGCCGATTAGGTCACGTCACTTCCTCCATTACGAGGATCTAGTAAGACCAAACCGCAGGAAACCTGATAACCGAAGCGCAACCCTGCACAAAAATATTGAAAGAGAATCTTCATGGAAAAGTATCGTTCCGCTTCCATGGCGGAAATTCCGTTTACACAGATGGTGACCCGCGACGGAGAGGCAACGGATGCTTCATCAGGCTTCCCTGATGCTGTTCCCAACGCCTTACTGTGGTTTGTCATAATTCTTGTAGTTATCAGCCTGAGTTCAATTGTGGTCTTTAAGTTTAGGCAACATAGTACTCGCGAAAATACGACATCCCTGACGCGACCTATTCTTGCAGTGTTACTGGTCGGCACACTCGTCACCATCGCTGTCGCTTCACTCATGTCAAGCAATGCCGACCTGCAAAAGACGCTAATCGGTCCGATTGTCTCTTTGGCCTCAGCAGCGGCGGGATTTTATTTCGCGTCCGCGAACGCGACTGACGCCCGACGGGACATGATGAACGTCGCCACAGCTCACGCATGGACCGCGGCACCTAGCCTGGTCGGGAAGACCTTGGAACAGGCTCAATCTCTCATCGCCCGCACCGACTTCACGCTCAAAGTGGACATGCCGGCAGCGCATCCGACAAGCATCGTCCAGTCGCAGACGCCAAGCCCTGGAGAAAGAGTCGCGCCGTGGCAAGAGATCCAGATCTCGTGACCGAGCTGGCGGCGACATGAGGCAGCCAAGGTTGGACGCTAGAACCTACTTTTCACAGCGGGAAGCGATGCGCTTGCCGGACGCGGCACGAGACAGAGGCGCAATGGAATTCTGAAAGGTTCTAGCAATGTGCCATATGAGCTTTTGCCCAAATATGTTCCGTTCCTGGTTGAGCGCTAGACGCGCGGATCGGTGAGATTAATTCCAACGGGATGTGATCCGGCCTTTGCTGGGTTTCTTTCTGA
Source organism: Arthrobacter sp. 05L421 (assembly GCF_056397785.1). Lineage (NCBI taxonomy): Bacteria > Bacillati > Actinomycetota > Actinomycetes > Micrococcales > Micrococcaceae > Arthrobacter > Arthrobacter sp. 05L421. Next base: position 46,929 of record NZ_JBFTOC010000017.1, on the reverse strand, counting down.
CCGTCTCACTCCTGCCCCTGTGCCGACAGTTTACGAGGCAGTTGTATCAATTACTTCGGGTTGGCAGTCAAAGCCATAATCAAAGAGGAATCATCATGTTAAGACTCGGTTTAGTAATATGGAGCAAGGTCCCACCGGTGGAACGCACGACTAATCCAAACACCGCCGCCCTAATCGGACTCGCTTTTGGAGGAATAGGGCTAGGAATATACTTCCGCAACGTCCTGGACTCCCTCGTGCCTATAGCCATTGCCATAGTTCTCGCAGTTAAGATCGGGGACCTAGGTTTTTGGGGTGGAGTGATTCCGGCTGGGATATACGGGTACATGCGTTCTCTAGAATCGAACGCGCGGCGCAATGCGTCCACAACCTCCACGGTCCAGGAGCCCTGATAGCTTGGAAAACTGTCATCATTTTCTACAGTTCTCCCGCTTAGCTCTGACAGGGGAGTGATGCCAACCACCCGCCATACCGCGAACCGTGAGCGCGGTCAACCCACTACGTCGTCATCAAGCTCAAAACCGGCAGTCCCAGCCAGAACATGGCCGGAAAACTCAGCTTCTGTGCCGCCCTCGTCGCCGACATGCTCCGGCAGCACCACCGCAACGAAAACCCTCGGGATCCTCATCTGCAAGAACAATCGCAGCGTACAGTACAGCCGCGCCTGCTCAGAGGGTGCCTCACAGACTCCGTTAGTGACAGACTCGCCTTTCTGTTGTTCCCGCGAAGGCTTCGGGAACCTACTTGCAGCTGTAAGCCGGACCCCGGTCACAGGGAGGGCGCCGCCCATAATCTCATTGGCATGCATCTCGCGGATTTCTCCATCGGGAAGGGCATCGGCCTTCGGCAGGACGGACGCCTGGCAGGACTCGCCACGGGGCCAACCCTGCTGGCGAACCTTCCACGGCGGGCCACATCCCACCCTGCTTGGAAGTCTCAGTTTGGGGACCCTGGTTCGATTGCCTGGCTAATAGTCCAAACTTCGTTGGGCTACTAGCCAGATTCTGTGGTCATGATTCGCTCTCACGGGAAGCGAGGGTGGCCGTTGGGAGCGAAGGGCCGCGCGGGCGAGTACTTGGCCGTCCGGCGTGACGGTGGGCCACTGATACCTAGGCGCGTAATACGCTTGCGGCATCCGTCTATGGCACACTCTGCGCAGGATCAACGATTCGGCATAGAGCATCAATCGCTTGGGATAGCGTTAGGACATTCGCGCCATGACTTATGTGATGACTCGAATGCCCCCGCTACCCCGATCGTCCCGAAGTGACGCTACAACAGATGTATACGTGCCTGAGCCCGGCCTCAGCCCGCGTACCTCATCTGAACTAACTAGATACGGAACGCCCGCGTCAGCTGATGCCCAGAAGTCGTGCAACTTTTGTTGTGCGTTGGGAGGATAATTACCGCCGCTGGAGTAGGAAGCCACGCACCACACGGTGCGACGTTCATGATCCACTTGGATGACGGCCAAATACTGCGGTAATTCCTCGAGGCCGATCGTTTCGAGCTGTGTCCAGACATCTGGCACCTTCGGCAGTTTATGAGTCAGCCAAGTCTGGAGCAGGTAGAAATCGGCCTTCTCAATCCTAAAGACAATAAGGTCCTTCACGAGCTCTGTCCTCCAAGTAAAAAACATCCATGATGTTTCGGGGCGGCATCGCTAGGGCTGCTTCTCCTTGCTTCCCCTGGGGCCTCCGACCACGACAATCCCAAAAGTAAAGGGCTACCGAACCGGCGAACCGAAAGGCAGTTAAAAGGAGTCGCCGTCGACGGCGGTCTGCCATTGGCTGTCCCGGGGGCTTGGTCTGCCGCACGAACGAAAACCTAAGCTTGGATCCCAGCAGCACCTCCACTGCTCAACTGGCCATGGAACGAAGTTACGCCCGGGCGCATGAATCGTAAACAGTGCGGCCAACGCAAGGGCCTTGCCGGACGAGAAATGTGCTCCAGCGCAACGTAGCGAGAGCATGCACCCGGCGCGGCCCGCTTGACCAAGAATCCAGCCAAGGCCAAGAACCGCACCGGCGCGGTTAGCGCATTCGCGCACCTGTCAGATTCAAATCCAAGACCTTCCCCGGGGTGTATCCGAAAAGCGGCTGGGAATCCTAGTTGGACATCCATACATGCAGACACTCGCGTCAGGTTGGGGTGTATTCCAATTCGACACAGCGCAGTTCAAAAATCCACATAGGCAACTGACATAAGGTCCGGTCTCTCGGCGTTCGTCATTGAGATGCACTGGAAGTACGGCCGGGGGGCGGTGACTATCCACGTCAGGCTACCTCCTTGAGAACAACCGCGAGACGAAGTGACGGTATTCGCGAGCTGATCCGATATCTGCAGGGCAACGGTAAAACGGGAACGCGAGCGGCATTCTGCCGGGGTTTGAACTGGACGAGGTAGATCTCGTCGATCTGGCCGGTTCCTTGCCGGCATAGAGGCGTTTTCGGTGGGGCCATTTTTCCTCGAGCCGCTGACGTAGACATGACAGTTGTGCTTTAGTAAGGCCATGGCTGCTCCCATTGAGGACTACGCTCTGCTCTCGGATCTCCAGACCGGGCCCCTGATCTCCCGGAACGGGAGCATTGACTGGCTTTGCTTCCCGCGGTTCGATTCCCCGTCCTTGTTCAGTTCCTTGCTCGGAACCGAGAGCCATGGCCGCTGGCTCCTCTCTCCTCACCAGTCCGAAGCAGTAGTACTGAAGCGCCTTTATGTCGATTCAACATTTGTGTTGGAAACCGTCTGGAAAACGCCCACCGGCCTGGCCCAGGTCACGGACTTCATGCCGGTGGGGCACACGGGGTCGTCAATTCTGCGCCGGGTCACGGGGCTGGAGGGGCGGGTCGAGATGTGTCAGGAACTCATCATCCGTCCGCGGTACGGCACGGTGGTGCCTTGGTCCAGAAGAATCCAGGACGACGCGGAACCCGGCGGAATGGTGCTTTTGGCCATGGCGGGCCCTGATGCCGTTGCGTTTCGGGCGCCGCACCTGCCTGATGCACACGCGCACGGGCACTCGGGTGCATTCGAAGTCGTGGAGGGGGAGGTTGCCGACTTTGAATTGACGTGGTTCCCTTCACACCGGCCGGTCCCTCCGGCGGTCGACGTCGACGCCGCACTCGACGAGGCCATCGATTACTGGACCCGGTGGGGAGGCCACTGCCGTTCCGACGGTCCTTACGGGAGTGCGGTGAAGCGGTCCCTGTTGGTGCTGCGGGCGCTGACAAATTATGACACCGGCGGCATCGTTGCCGCGCCAACGACGTCCCTCCCGGAGGAGTTCGGCGGGCCCCGGAACTGGGACTACCGGTTCTGCTGGCTGCGCGACGCTGCCTTGACGCTGGAGTCCATGCTTACCCACGGCTATGAGACCGAAGCCCTTGAATGGCGCAACTGGCTGCTTCGGGCCCTCGCCGGCGAGCCCGAAGATTTGCAGATCATGTACGGCATCGGCGGAGAACGGGACTTACCGGAGAGCGTCCTGGACCACCTGCCCGGATACCAGGACTCACGGCCGGTGCGCATTGGAAACGCTGCGGTCGCCCAGTTTCAAGCCGACGTCGTAGGTGAGGTGATGATCGCCCTTGAAAGACTCCGCATGGCCGGAGGAAAGGAAGATCACTTCTCCTGGGCGCTGCAGCAAATCCTCCTCGGTTTTGTTGAGAAGCACATGGAGGATAAAGACTTTGGCCTGTGGGAAATGCGGGGTGACCCACAATTCTTTACACACTCACGGGTGATGATGTGGGCTGCCTTCGACTGCGGAATGCGGGCGGTCCGGAACCATGGCCTGGACGGACCTGCCGATCACTGGAAACAGCTTCGCGAGTGGCTAAGGGCCGAGATTCTGCGCGAAGGGTTTGATCCGGCGCTCAATTCCTTCACGCAGACTTACGGGGGAGGGCAGACGGACGCGGCGCTGCTCGTAATGCCGCAGGTTGGGTTTCTGCCCTACGACGACGACCGCATGCTGGGAACCGTTGCGCGGGTGGAGAAGGAACTCCTCACCGACGACGGTCTGTTGCTGCGATACCGCACCGAGACCGGTGTGGATGGGCTGGACCCGGGAGAGCAGCCCTTCCTTGCATGTTCTTTTTGGCTTGTTGAACAGTACGCGCGAACAGGCCGAATGTACGAGGCGAAGAACCTCATGGACAAACTCGTGGGGTTCGGTAATGAGCTCGGTCTACTCAGCGAAGAATACGCCGCCAAGGAGATGCGTATGGCCGGCAATTTTCCCCAGGCCTTCTCGCATCTGGCGCTCGTCCGGGCCGCCGATGCCATCCACGGAGTGGACCTCCTCAGCTTGGCTGCCGAAGCCAGTGCATAACGTCCTGAAAGCGCATTCGACCTCATCCATCGCCCCTGTCTCCCGAAGGGGCCGCGACGGTCCGAATGCCCCGCGCGCGCAGGGCGTCCACCTTCCCCGGTGAGCGTGCACCGGCGACGAGCTCCGAGGCAGGGACGCCGCGAGCGGTAAGGCGCTCGAGGACGAGGCGCCCAAGGCGGCCACTTGCGCCCCTGACGTGGATGGTCATGAAAAAGTCCTTTCGAAGAAGGTCGAGTGATCCGTGGAGATGCCTACGCTACGTTCCGGTCACCGCTGAGTTCCCTCGTTGCCGCGGCGGACGAACAGGACCACGAGGACGTTGAGGCATGCGATGACGAGCCCGGCAGTGAACGCAGCTTGTGCTGCTGAAACCGACTGCTCCAGAGTCAGCGAGCTGGTGTCGTTGGATCCTGCGCCCAGGGAGTATGCGGAGATGAGCACCGCAGTCCAACCGCGCCGCCCAGCTGCTGGATGCTTCCGAATGCGGTGCTGCCGTACGGGTAAAGGGACTATGAGAGCGCCGACAGGGCGGCCGTCGTCAGCGGCCAAATGAAGCAGCTCACCGGCCGGAACAACGCGAGCGACACCTCCCTGTGGCAGCAGGCATTCGCGATGACTGCCCCTCAGGAGGGCAAGCCCCGACTGCGCTGGCCTGGCGACTCGGACGACCAGGACGTCAAAACGATGCAGGCAGGGCTGTTGAGCTTCGCCCCCGGAGTCAGCATGGAGATCCGGAACCCAGCGACGCACGTCGCAGAGGACTTCACCGAGCAAGACGGACTCGAACAGCTCGCGACCCTGAGCGTCCTAGCCAAGTTCGTGGACGGCTGTGTGGTTGAGTCCGTCGACAACAGGACTGCCCCTGGGGCCGAGCAGGTATTTCCAGAGCCTGCAGACGAACCCAGTCAGGCTATGACTAGGGATAACGGCTAGACCGGAATGGCTGCAAAAGACGATCTCTCCCTGTCCGCGCGGGAGATGCTGAAGAAGGTGAAGCGACGCTACATGGAGTCACGGGACTTCAACGGACTGCATATCAGCACGACCCGGAACTCACACAACGAGATCGAGGCGGCGTCGAACTGCTAAATGCTGGCCTGATCGAAGTCGTGAGCCCGAGCGACAACTTGAACATCCACATCCGCCCCTGGCCTTCACGGAGGACCGCCGCCGAGCAGATCGACGAGCTTCGCGAACTCTCCGACGACGACTACGGGGTCTGCCTTTATCCCAAGGCAAAGGCACTGAAGCGGATGAAGCTGCCCAAGAAGTTTGAAGACGCCCCCTTCGCCAGAGCAATGGCCCGCGGTCGATCCAGCTGGAGCTCGGGTTCTTCAGCTCAGACGTCCTTGAAGGCTACCGTAACGACGCCCGCTACAGGTTCGCATGAGCGACTTCGGCATCAATTTTGGACTGTCGGACGAGGCGTACGACGATAAAGACCAGCCAAGGAAGGACAGAGTCGGGCTCTTGCACCTCGGCTTTGCCTACGACTTGCGCCAATACGATCCGGAAGTTCCAGAGTCCCCGATTGTCCGACGCGTCGCGGCCTTCTACGGCGACTTGGACGACCTGACCCCAGAGCACCAGCAGCGCTGGGCGAGCTTTCAGGTCGATGACGAGGACATAACCCCTCACCCAGTCTGGTATGGCTCGCCGATTGGCCACTGGCCCGACGGCCTGGGACCGTTCGCTCGGCTCGCCCAGGAGCTAGAAGCCATCGGCGACCTGTTCGAGAACGTATGGGCGCGCGTCTCTTCCGGTCGCACGAGCTACCCGAAGACTTCGGGTGGATCCTCCGGGCGGACCAACGGGAGTGGAACCACTTCATTCACTCGTTCGACAAGCTCCTTTCGGACAACATCGAAGGAGCGGCGCTCGACAATGCCAAAGTTCCGAAGGTAAACGAGAGAGGGGACCGTCTGGGCACCCTCAGCCGGCTGGAACTGTTATTCACAATGAACCATGTGAAGGCGAACAGCGCGAAGTGGGCGCTGAAACCGCTTCGCGAAGTCCGTGCGGCGCGGCAGAAGCCCGCCCACGCGCTCCGGACCAACGTCAGGACCGCAACTTTCATCGGCAAGCAACGGGACCTTCTGCATGACGTCGACGAAGTGCTGATCAACATCCGCCAGGCGCTGTCAAGCCACCCGCGGAACCGAGGCTGGAAAAGCGGGGAACTTCGCGCCGCGTAGTTTGGCGGCCGCAACGTCTGGCGCCTACGGGAAGATGACCCGCAGTTGAACTCGTCCGCCGCCCGCGGGATCACCTGGATGAACAGTTCCTCGCCGGAGAGGAAGTCCGCGCCAGGCAGTTTGGCGACCGATCGGCCCGCCCGTCCGCGGGCGTCATCCACCCTACGTTTCCCCTGCGTTTTGGGCACCAGACTCCTCAAACCGGTGCTCCTCGTCCGGGACACCCAAAAAGGGCTGAACTTCCGTCCGTAGTTTCGTTTCTTTTTGGGCTTTGGCCGATTGGTCAAGGGTGATACTTCCCAAATAGCCGGCAACAGTATTTGCCGTTGAATTCCCACGTAGTAAATGACTCAGGACCAAGTAGTATTACCGCCAATCCGAGTACTTCCTTGCCGACATCGGCAAGTCAACCCGAGCCACGCTAAGGCCGAAATGGCATCCTTCATGTAAAGAGCTTCGAAAGATGCTTCCGAAAAGATAGGCCGTGAACAATTGCCGGGAGCCGCTATTCTTGACAATTATTTCCCCCTATATGAGAGTGTGCTCTATCTAAATATCCCCGGCACCGATCGGAGCGCGCAGCAAATGAAAATACGCCATTGGGGTTGGGGCATCACAGTTGCGCTTGTGCTGTGCGGGTCTCTTGTTGCGGGTCCTGCATCCTCGGCGGCGGGGCCGATCGTTCCGGGCCATTTGCCTTATCCGGCCGGCGGAACATCTGTACTGGGAGACGGTGTTGACGCGGGGAACCGGAATGCGCAGCTGGCGGAGACCGTTCCGGCGCAGATCAACAAGTCCTGGCGTGCCGAGCCGCCGCTCTGCCCGTCCTCCGGCGGCAGTGATGCCATGTCGATCAGTGTGTCGGGAAACCGGACAGTTGTGGTGGACAGGCAGTATCAGTGCTCGTGGTTATCAGCCTATGAAACGGCCACCGGAAAGCTGTTGTGGCGCCATCAATACCATTTCGCCCACATGGCGAAGATCGACGGATCGAGGGTCTATCTCGCCCACGATAACCCTGAAACCAGTCAGATGGTCCTGGACGCATTCAACTTGAACACCGGCGTATTGTTGTGGACGAGTCCTTACGTGAGCGAATATCGAACCGTGTTCGGCTCCGGAGTGGTGATGGGCGGTTACTACGCTGTGGATGCAACCACGGGCCTTAATCGGTTCGTAGCAGGCCCTAGCGCAACCACTGAACCCTCGCTTATCGAAGCGGGTCGGGTCATTTATAACGGAGAAGGTTTGGTAGAGGCTTTCTCCGCCACCACGGGAAAGTCGATCTGGAAGTATGTGAAACCTGGAGGCAACTCCGGCCCGTACGGGCCTGGCGCGGGGACCGTCGCAGCATCAGTGCATAACGGCAGGCTCTACATCCGCAGCAACTTTTACCCGGCGCAGACGCTGGTGCTGGACGCCGCAACAGGCAGGTACATCCGTACCCTGCCCAACAGCACGAAGGCCGTCGCCTTCGACGGCCGCACCGGAATCTTCACTACGTCCGGCTACAATGAGCCCTCCCTTATAACCGCAGTAGACCTGGAGACCGGGGCGGTTCAGTGGACCCACCGGCTGGGCATGAAGGACCAAAACTACGGCTACGAGGTCGTATCCTCCGCCCCAATCATCGCCAACGGCCTGGTCTGGATCCTTGCCGGCGTCAACACCCTCACCCCGGGACAACTTCTCGCCTTGGATGAGATCACAGGCAGGGTCCGGAGCGGCACCGAGGTTGCGTGTCCGCCCCCGTTCGGCGGCAACCTCGCCATCGCCCAGCACCGCGTCTTTGTCCCTACGGGATGCGGTGTCCAGACCTACGTTCCCGGAGCGGCCGACACCGTAGCACCGACCGTGACGGGCCGGACACCCGAAGCATCCGCTACGAATGTGAGCCAAAACGCAGACATCACGGCGGCGTTCAATGAAGTCGTTTCCGGCGTCAGCGGGTCCACGTTCACCCTCAAGAACCCCGCCGGAACCGTGATTCCGGCAACGGTCACCTACAACGAGACCATCCGCGTCGCCACACTGAACCCCACAGCCACCCTCGCCCCGGACACGAAGTACACCGTCACCCTTACCGGCTCGGCGACCGCCATTCGGGATGCTTCCAACAACCCGCTGGCCACGACCCAATGGAGCTTCACTACAGGCCCCGGGCCGACGGTGACGAACCGGACTGCTTGGTTCGCCACCGGCGTGAGCCAGACAGCAGATGTGACAGCGACGTTCAGCGAGCCCGTCATTGGCGTCAGCGCCACGACGTTCACCCTAAAGAACCCGGCCGGAGCGGCGGTTCCCGCGACGATAACCTACGACCCCACCAGCAGGGTGGCCACGCTGAACCCAACGACAACCCTTGCCGCGGACACCCGTTACACCGCGACCCTAACCGGCAGTGCCACCGCCATACGGGACGTCGCGGGCAACCCGCTGGCGGACAACCCCTCGGAGAAGGTACCCAGTGCCACGATAAGCTGGTACTTCACCACCGGTCCTGTTCCCACCGTGATTTCCCGCAGCCCCGCCGTGAATGCCACCGCGGTAAGCCGGACAGCGGATATCACGGCAACCTTCAGCGAACCCGTCACGGGCACCAGCGGAAACTACTTCATGTTGACGAACGCCACGACCGGCGCAATGGTTCCTGTGGAGCTGTACTCTTACGACGTCGCCACCCGGGTAGCCACACTGAACCCGAGGGGAACACTGACGGCAAACACCAAGTACACCGTCACGCTGACCAGCAGCACGTACGGCGGCATCCGCGACGCCGCCGGCAACCCCCTCCAGACCACTCGTTGGACCTTCACCACCGGACCGTGATGAAGCCGAGAGGCCAAAGGTAGGGAGAACGTCGGTCGGCAGGGAACGTGGCGCCGCGTAGTCCCGACCCAGGGCGGTCGCCGCCCGCTGGCGGGCGGGTCACACTGTCTTGGACGGGCGTGCCAGAGTTCCGGACCCTGGATGTGGGGACTGCTAAGCCCTCACAGTCGGTGCAGTAGGCGTGGTGGTTTTTCCTAGCCGAAGAGGTCGCCCAGCACGCCTGGATACCGCTTGTGGGCGCCTACGCTGCTCTCGGGACGTCGGCTGTCTTGCTTCCCTTGATGCTTGATCGCTATCAGTCGGCCATTGAATTCGGACACGACCCGGCCCATGGCCTATTCGACCCGGACCGATCGGGAGCCGTCAGCCCGGTAACCCGTGTAGTTGCCCTGAGGAAAGGCACAGAGGGATCGATGTCGTCACTTACGTCCCGACTACCCATCAGCACAGGAGATGTAAGCGACGCGGCGGCTGCCGAGTACCTGGAGCTGCTGGCTGTCGTACTGGAAGACGGCAAGATTATCGGCGACGAAGCCAAGGCTCCGGCAAGGGCCGCCGGTAGGGGTGGCATGGGCGCAGAACAAGTTCGCGGGCTCAACGAGCGGTTTCTGGAGATGATGCGCGAAGCGGCGTTCGCAGACCAGGTCTTGACCGCCGGAGAGCTGGCGGAGCTGAAACGTGCAGCAGATTCTTTGGCTGTGCCGGGCTACTTCGACGACCTGCAGCCAAGTACAACACAGTCGTACCCGGCCGCCGATCAAAGTACGGAAGTGCCAGCAGCAAAGGACGCCAAGGTCCGTAGGTGCGGACACTGCCGAACGCCTGGCAACTACCGTTCGAAGTGTCCTGAAATGAATTAGGGGAGTGTGGACATTGTCCACACTTTCCGTCTCGGACTCCGTCGTACAGCCCTCAGACTCGCTGGAATCCCGCATGTTGTCGGGGGTTCCCAGTGTTCGCAGGGGCTGGAGGCCGGTTCGAGTCCCACCTCGGGCATGTGTTTTCCCTGTTCAGGGGCTTGTTGGCCTCTGAATGTGTACAAATCTCCCTTATGGGCCCCCAACGGGGCCCATATTTGTTGGTGGCCGTTACGGTTTGGCGGCTCCTTCTCTTGGCGTGGACAGCGGTGTTGCTGCGTACTCCTTCATGGCCGGGAGCGCTTGGAACGGCATGACTTGCTGCGGCTCGGGGGATCAAATCTACTTCTTGGTCATCATGTCGCCGGCCGGACGGGCGCGAGTGCGTCCGTGTTGGGCGGAGCTTTCTTGGGCATCCGCCGTGGCCGTCGCCAGCGAGCCCACGCGTTCGGGCGCGTTGTTTGCAGCCATGCCTGCCGAGGCTGCAGGTATCGCCCGGCTGGGCCCTGCGAATAGGTCGCTATGTGCACGCTCCCGCAGCCCTGCGGCCGAAAATTGTTGTCTCGACGGCTATCTGCGTTCGCACTTATGTGGTGTTCTCCCCGGCAGGGGCTCCACGCGCTCCTGCCGGGGTGGAGACTCCGGGCATCTGGCCGGGCCGGTGATCCGAGTGTCGAGCCGTCAGTGGGGCCCTCCCGAGCTATCAACAAAGGGGGGCCCCGGCCCACAGGTTCCGGCTGACCGTGGCGACCGAGGATTCTAGGCGTTTTCGTTTTGTGTGACGAAGCCGCGGAGCCGGGTCCGGGCTTTGTTTTCTACCAGGGTCGGGATGAAGGTCCGGATGCGGCCGGCATCCAGTGTTTTGTACTCCTCCGCGACGATTCCGGCGATAGGGGGCCGGGCCCGGCGACTCCCTGCTCTTCACCGCCGAGCTCCTGCACCAGCAGCTGAACCTGGCGCTCCCGGTGCTCATCGGCGTCATCGCCGCGGCCGCCGTGGCCGGGGACCAGGTGGGCTACATGCTGGGACGGAAATTCGGCCGCCGGTGGTTCAAGGACGACGCCAAGATCCTGAAAACCTCCCACCTGACCAAGACCGATGACTTTTACCGGCGCCACGGCGGTGCGGCGATCGTGCTGGCCCGCTTCGTCCCCATCATCAGGACCTACGCGCCGCTGACCGCCGGCATCGCCCGATACGAGTACAAGTCCTTCACGCTCTGGAACATCGTGGGCGCCGTGGCGTGGGCCGCTTCCGTGACCCTGCTTGGCACGTGGCTGGGCATTTTGAGATCGTGGCCAAGAACATTGACGTCATCGCCGTCATCATGGTGCTGGTCTCCGTGCTGCCGTGGGGCGTCGAGTACCTCAAGCGGCCCCGCAGCAACAAGGCCGGGGTTCGCTGACCTGCCGGTCGGACGCCCCTTACCGTCCGGCCTTCCGTTTCACAGGATGGGAACACCAAGCGGTCCGTGCCGCCCTCCAAACGGATCGATGAGCAGCACCGCGTACCTGAAGGGGAGCCAGGGCAGCACGCTGAGGCCCGTGGACGCCGGAACAGGCTCTCCCGCAGGGCCGGGGTCCGGCGCTAGGCTCGAGGTTCCGCGCAAGAGCTGCATTCTCCATACCGGAGCCCCGGGTGGCAGGACAGGCAGGCCGCTGGCCTTGATGGATACAGAGTCCATGGCGTGTGAAAAGTCGAGGGTGGGCACCGCTCCGCGGACGTCGATCCAAGTAGGAGTGGAATAAGGCCCCCATGGTGACGGGATCCTTTCGTACTGCAGCCCGGTGGGACGGATCTCGCCGGCAATGGCGGTGTCTCCTGCCGCGAGGGTGGGCTCCGGCGGGTACCGGACGCAGGCGGCCACCGCGGTGCGTTGCCAGGGCCGTCCCCGGATCTCAGCTGTGCCCTCAAACACGCCCGGGCTGCCTGGCTGTGGGTCCAGTGTGAGGGTGGTGATCTGCGGCCAGAAGACGGGGTCGGCGTCGGCCAGGTACTCCACAAGGCGCGCCTGGATGCGCGCCTCGGGTTCGCCGTCGATACGGAGGCTGGAAAGCATGGCTGCAGGTGGCCGCGTAACGCGGACGGTGACTGAAGCACGGCCGTCCTCGCCCACGGATGTCCGGATGTCCGGAACGGGCGGGAATTCGCTCAGGGGAACGACGACGGCGACCGGTTCCGTGCGCTCGAACGGTGTGGACACCGACTCCGTCGGCGGGTTCCCGGGGATGGTGGTGACGGCGACGGCGCGGGCAAACACCACGCCGTCGGTTCCGGCGGGCAGCTCGATGGTGGCCTGGGCAGTGCCGTCCACCACAGGGCAGCTTTGCGTTGAGGCCCAGGAGTACAGGTTTCGCCGGTCCTGGCCGGCCATCGCACGCCGGACGGTTGCCGCCCGTTCCGCGCGCGGTTCGGCAGGGTCCGGGGCAGGCAGCCCGAAGGCCCTTCGGAGTGTTGATTCACCGGCGATGAGAACGCGGTAGGCGCGGGCGTTGGTGGCTGCGGTGATTGCCAGTGTCAACGTCACGAAGGGGCTGTTGCCGCGCCGGGTGGTTGCGGTGAGCCGGGGGTTGGCGATCGGTGCCCGGACAGGGCGCGGGTCAACGATCCGGGCGGTGAGGATGACAGCGGAGGAGGTCCCGCCGTCGTCGTTGATGCTCTGCAGCGTGAGGGAATCGGTGGCTACCTCGCCCGGCACCGTTTCCGGCGCCGCGAACTCGACGGTTTGCGTGATCATGCCGCCGTGGACATCGCCGAAGCTGAGGTTGAAGAACCGCGGGGAAGGTTCCCGGGGAACGGTGACGCTTAACAGGGTCAGCGGAACAGCTCCGGGGCCGGCCGGCCACGACACCCTGATGTCGGCACGGACCGTGGCGGACGAGGCGGGGGCGTCGCCGCCGGGGACGGCGCCGGGAATGACGATCGTGGTGCCCTGCGGCGGAGGAACGGGCGGCCGCGCAGGCCGGTCGACGGTTAGTTCGCCCCTCTCGCCCCACCGACCGAGCCAGTCTTGGAGGCTCACACCCACCGTGACGGACGGGTACTCGCCGGGCATCCCAGCTGCGGTGAGAATGTGCCGGCCGTGCGGCTTGGAGTACCCTGCGATCATTGGCTCGGGTGCGCCGGCCTCCCCTGGATGCAGGGTTCTGGCTGTTGGAGCCGTTTGAACTAGCGAAACCTCGCCGCGGGGCACCACCGTGTCGATGCCAACCGTGGCAGACCACTGATCGGTGGTGACGGCGTTCCAGGAGGAACCGAGGTCCAGAAGTTCAGGCGTCCCGGGCCCGTCCTGCGGGCATTCGCGCAGGTAAGGGAGGGGAACCACCAGCAGGGCGAGCACCCAGCGGCTGCCGTCCCAGAGCGGCGGGAAGTCGCCGGCGGTCTGTTTCAGGTCGAAAAATCCGCCGATCTCGTCCTCATAGAACCTTTCCGCCTCGGCGTCCTGCGGGAGAATGGACTGCCTGGGGCGAAGCAGCCGGAACACCGGGATGAAGGCGGCGGCGAGCCCCAGCAGGCCGGCGTCGGTCGGTACCGGTTCCCTTTCGAGCGTGCCTGACAGGCCCTGCCAGCGTGCGACGCCGGGGTCCACGGACGCCTGCAGGTACGCCTCGTCAGCGGCCTGGGACACGGTGGTGCCGCCGGATCCGCCGTCGATACTTCCCCGTGTGCCGCCGTCGAGGGCTCCGTAGGCCGTCCGGCACCATGTTGCGACACCCTGGATCCCCGTACCCGTTGGAGGGTCGACGATCGAACGGATCCTGGCGAGTTCGCGGCCGGGGTCGGGTTCATATTCCCCCGGGCGCTCCGCGTCGGCGGGGAGCCGGTAGACGGGCGCGGAGATGACGGCGCGGGTTTCCCAGTCATCGCTGCCGTCGCGGGCGGGGAGGTAATACGGAAGGTCTTGTGCCGCCTCCTTTGCCAATGATGCCCGGCCCAGAACGCGGCCATGGTCCAGGGCGAAACGGTTGGTGCAAACCCACGCGGTTGGTTCCGAGACCGTCCCAAGTCCGGTGACGCGCACCACCTGGCACTCGGCGGAGGCCAACTGCCAGATGCCGGAGGGAACCGGCTTCCGCCGGACCGCATTCGCCGACCACAGGCCTTGCCGGGTGAGCCGGGGGTCGGCCGCCGCCACGGTGAGCTCGCCGTCGCCCTGTATCTGGGCCCAGCCCAGCACCTCCGGTCCCGGCCCGGGTTTGTCATAGATCAGCGTGAGCGCGTGGCCCTGGCCGGCGTCGATTTGCCAGCCGCCGGGTCCTCCGGTTCCGACGGCAAAGTTCGGACTGCCGTTGCGGAAACTGTCCGAGTTGGTCTCCAGGTCCACGATCACCGTGGGCCCTGCGGGCAGGCCTCCGTCCCGGCCCATGGTGACGTGCCAGTGGATGCCGTCCGGAATCCGGGGATCAGATCCGGGCCCGGCAAGCCAGGCGATGTCACCGAAGGCGGTGGCGCGCTCGCAGAAAATGATGCTCATGGTTGGTCTCCTGCTGTCAGGATCGCACTGGTGAAGCGCGGCGGAGCCGTCACGGTCACCCCGCAGGCGAAGTCGGCGAGGCGGTCGGTGGCCCGGACTTCAAGGCTCACCGGCGTGCTGACAGTCAACGGTGTGGTGGCAAGCCAGAGTGCCGTGGTGCCGGCCCGGTTCAGGACGCGCACCGGCAGCTCCGTTCCGGCGAGGGTGGCGCTCTTCAGCCCCATCCGCCGCGACTCATCCCGGATCAGCGGCTCTGTCGATTCGAGCAGCAGTCCGGCCAGGGCCCATGACCCGCCGACGGCCGGCGCCCAGAGCAGGCTGGAGCGGTTGGACCGGACGGGCCGGAGCGGGGGCAGCCCGAGCGCATCAACCATCCGCTCGAGTTCGGCGTTGTCCTGGAACTGACCGGCCGCCGTCGTCACGGGAACCACCTGCAGATCGCCGTGCGCCACCGCCGTCCCATACGAACCCGAGGCGAAGCCGAAGGAGTGCAGCAGGTTCGCCGGGCCGGTGTAGTTCGACGTCGTAAAGGTGATCCCGCCCAGCGAGGGAGTCCACTTGTCCGGGTGCGTGTTCCCCGCTTCCGGCAGGACGCAGGAGAGCTCGTAGCTGGCGCCCTTTTCCAGGTCCTGCTGGACCGTCAGGGTTGACTCTGTTGGCGGGACCGGGCACCCGGCGTTGCTGCCTGCCAGTGCGACGGCCGCCGCCAGGGGCAGCTTCGGCTTCGTCTTTGCCGGCTGGGGGAACGGGACAGAGTAGATGTCGGGTGCAGGTTTGTCGACGCGGCGCAGGAGCAGGCCGACGTCGTGGTCATAGAGCCCGGCGAGTTCCACGATGTGCGTGGCTAGGAACTCGATTCCGGGGCGGTCGGCGGGGAACATGAATTCGGTGTGGTCCGCCGGGGTGAAGCCTTTGACGTAGCGGCCCAGGTAGGCGGGCTTGAAGGTATCGAGCAGGACGGCGGCGGCAAGGTGGGCCTCGATCTGGGCGCCGGTGGCGGTGAAGGCCGGGGCCGCGGACTCCACGAGTTTCCATTTCGAGGAGTATCCCGAGGCGCTGCCGGACTTCACCAGATCCGAGGCCTGCTGCGCTGTGGCGGGTTTGGGTGGCGGGTTCGGGTCCTTGCCTGCCGTGGCGAAGTACCAGGACCGGGTGAACGGGCCCGGTCCTGAACTGGCCGGGGCAGCGGTGACCCCGGCGACGTTGAGGGTGCTCTCCCAGCCCAGGGTCACGCTGATGCGGTACCGGTGGCCCGGGGTCAGCAGCCTGCTCAGCTTTCCGGTGCCGGCCGTGGCAGCCGCATCTGCATCATTGGAGGCCTTCTGCGCGTCGCGGCCGTGTTTGGCGGCGTCGCGATCCTTGCCGGTGGTGGCCAGCAGCCCCAGGATGTAGGCCGGCCGCCCCCAGTGGAGTTCAAAGCTGATCACGGCGATTGGATCGTCGGACGACGGCGGCAGGATGATGGTGACGACGACGCCCGAACCGTCGTCCGTCTGGTCGCCAGGAACAACCGACGCTGCCACCGTGGCGCCACCCTGCGTCCGGGCCGACGCGGTGCCGGCGTAGACGCCGTCGGGACTTTCGCCGTCGTTCATGGCAAGCAGGAGGTGCAGCCTGCCGTCCACCACCGGCTCATCAAGCGTGATGGTGGTCCGCATCCACGGCGGCTGCTCGGTCTGGACGAAGACGGAGCCGGTGAGGTGCAGGGCGCGTCCGAACCGCCGGCCGTCCGCTGCCGCCTCAGAAGTCAGGGCGGCCGGGCCGGCTGGAATGGTGGCGGCGGGAAGTGCGGGCGGGGCACCCATGGCGGTCACAGGCACGGTATTGACGGTGAAGCCGGTGCCGTTGGCGAACGTCGACAGGGAGCGGGCATCCCACTCGGAGCGTTCGGCCGGGACGTGCCAGTCCGCCGAATACAGGGGAGTGGCATCGCCGCCGACGGCCCATCCCGGCCCTTCCTCCGCGGTCCAGAGGCAAGCGCCGCCGATGAGCTGGCCCGGGTCCATCATCGGTTTCAGATGGCTCCCGCCACCGGCGATATGGGCCGCCCACGCCATGAGCGTGCGCCGCAGCAGAACCAGTTCGCGGGCGTTCGACGTTCCGGCCGGCCACGTCCCGGTGTCCGCCGGCGGCTGCCAGCGCGAGGTGTCGTAGAGCGGAATGGTGGGCATTACCAGGGGGTTCGTGATGTCCGCGAGCACGACGTCCTGCAGGGTCCACGTGATGGTGGCTCCCCCGGAACTGACCAGGCCAAGGTTGACCGATGGTGCCGGCGAAGTGATGCCGGTGGTCCCGACGACCGGTGCGATCGGGAACGCCAGGATGGGTACGACGTCGGGCCAAACGGTGGGTGCCTTGATCCAGCCGCCGTCGGGGATGGGTCCGTTGCCGGTGGCCGGCCGCTGCGGGGAACCGGCTGTTGCGCCGTTGGCTGCGGGGCCGCTGGCGGCAACGTCGGTGGCGGGGAGGGAACGGCCCAGTCCGTCGGCGAGGAACACATCTGGCCAAGGCCAGTCATCGGGGCCGGGGGCAGGTGCCAGCGGTGCAGGTGCGGCATCCAGGGTGTTGACCGTGATGCATTTGCGGATGGTGTCAAAGAACAGGTCCACTTCGCCGCACACCTGCAGCTTGTACGCGTACAGGACGTTGCCCTCCGGGCTGGTCCAAATCTGCAGGGTCACTTCCGCGGAGAGGCCGATGTGGAAGGGGCCGATGCCCAGCGTTCCGGTTACCTGGCCGGTGACGCGGACCAGTTGCGGCCTGGTGCTGATGAGGGCGGTGAATCGGGACGTGATCTCTGCCCAGAGGATGCCCTTGGTTCCGATGACCACCTCTATCCCGGCGCCGGCGCCCACAGTGAACCCTGTCGTCGCCGGAAACGCGGGATCCCCCATCAGGCTCGGCGTGTTGATGCCGGCGCCGTGCACCATGAGGAACGCCCAGCCGCTGCACTCGAACGGTGTACCCGGCAGGACCCGGGCGCTGATGGGGCCGGGCGGACGGTTTGTGGGCGCCAGGATTCCGTCGTCGCTGCCGGTCCGGATCCACCAGTTGGCGCCGCGGAAGGGGAAATGCGCCGCCAGCGGCACGTCCACCGTGACCAGGTAGGGAATCGTGAACTTTCCGGCGACCCCGATGTCCAGTGCGTCAGTGGTGGCGGCGACCCCGCCGAAGACGGTGATCTCGGGGCCTCCAGGTGGCGTGCAGTCCGCTGCCGCCGCCCGGTCTTTCAACGTGTCCAGAATCGTGCGGGTCAGCATTTTGCGCTCGGCCAGCAGGTTCCCGTCCACCCCAACGCGAAGGTCGAAGGCAGGGGCGGTGATGCCGAGGACGCCCAGGGAACTGAAGAAGAAGCCATTGTCCGGCGCGGTGCCGATGCTGACGCCGATGCCGACGGTCATGTTGCCCGGTCCGAAGTCCAGCGGCGTCCAGGGCTGCCATTGCCGGAGCGAGCAGAACGGGTTGGCCGGATCCAGGGCGGGCATGCGTGCGTTGTGTCCGAAGGTTCCGAGGACCCCGTAAAGGCCGAGTCCGGTGGGGCCGAGGGGGATGGGTCCGGGCAGGTCGATGGCGAATCCGATCTCCATCTCGCGGCCCTGGGGGAGGTCCGTGTAGCGCAGGAAGCCGAGGGCGGCAAGGCCTATGGGCGGGACCTCGACGCCCAGGACCACCGAGAATCCACCCTGCGTGAAGGAGACCTGGCCCTCGCCGCTGAGGAGGCCGGGAACATCGACGCCGGCGATCAGGCCCCGCAATCCCAGGGAGACGTCGCCGTTCTCGAAGGTGGCGCGGACCGTGGCACCGCTGACCCTGACGGGCCCAAGGTCCACGACGAAGCGCAGGTCCACCTCAAACCACGTGGAGCCGTGCCCGGAACGCGTGCCCACGATGTCCAGGAGCGATCCCGGCGTATCGACAGTCCATTCACCCGGGTCAACCACCTCCGCCCGGGACCGTGAGAAGTCCAGCGTCAGCATCTCACCCGGTTCCTGGGCGGGATCGACTGCGGCCATAACGTCCCGCCACCGCACCCGCAGGGGGCGGGCATCCGGGCGCATGCCTATCGCCAGCGGACCGCAGCGCCAAAGGTCGGCCGTCACCTGGCCTTCGACGTCGAGCAGTGCCGTGACCTTGCCGGACTGCTTAACGGAGGCATCGAGGGTCACTCCATGGAGGGTGAAGCCTCCCTTGACCGCCAGTTCGCTGTCCAGCAGGGCGGCGGTGGCAAAGAGCGCCGCGGTTTCAGAGTTGGGCGAGTCGGCGGCAATGGCGGGGGCGAGGACCGTGGTGATGCCGGCCGCGATGTCGCCCGGACTGTCACCGAAGACGCTCATGAGGCCGGCAGGGGCATCCGATTCCATGCTGACGGTCACGTGCAGCGCGCCGGGATCCTCAGGAGGCCTGCTCATGCCCGCGCGGACCCGCAACGGAGTGTCCACCGCCGGTCCTGCCGCGCCCAGGAGGCCGCCCCCGGTGGGAAGATCAAGCGTTACCGAGGCGCCGGTGGGGACAATCTGGTCGAAAGATTCCGCGTTGGGCAGGTCCCAGGACAGCGTGCCACCGACGGCAGGGGCATTCGCTCCGTCGGCCACGGCGGCCGGCTTGATGGTCACATCCAGCTTCAGGGGGCCGCTGCCGCATTCCAGGTCCGCCTCACAGGCGACGCCGCCCGCCACAGGTACTGACTCCGGGAGGACGAACTCCGTTCCCAGCAATCTGAACTTCCCGCCGTCGGCCGTGAATGTTGCCGGCATGCCCAGGCCGATGCCGCCGGGCAGCAGCACGGTCCGGGGGTTTGGGGACAGTGAAAGCTGCGAAACATCTATGGCAGGGGTATGGGCCCGGGTCAGAACGATGCTTATGGTTCCGGTTGCCGTCATGCTGGCAGGTCCGCCGGCGTCCGAATAGCGGACCCGCCGGCGCTGGCCTGTGGACGTCTCCGTTCGGGTGGCGGCGTGCACAGTGGACGGCAGGCTCAATGCCAGCCCCTCCAGTTTCAGTGTGACCGCGGCCTGTGACGTGTCAGGTGATGCGGCCGCTGAAATGGTCACCGGGCCCGCGAAGGTCGTGCCGAGGACGGCGGGCATGGCCTGCGGATTCGCCACCGTTACCGTGCTTGGCACAGCCAGGTCTGCAGGCGCCGGGAGTGCCCTCAAGAACGCGGCGGCGGCGGAATCGAGGAGCATACCTGTGCTGATGCCCTCCTGGTCAAGTTTTTCGAGAAGGTTCATCTGCGTTCCCTGGATTTGCCGGCAACGGCCAAGAGTTTCCGAAATTCGTAGCCATATGATGAACCCGGGAAAAGGCCGGCGTCAACGTGTTTTTATGCCGATAACCGGGCCTCAGGAAACTGTGGCCGGCCTGATCTGGGCCCTGGTCACGGAGACGCTGATCGTTACGTCCTGGCCGACGGCAATCGCCTTCGCGCGGAGGCGTACCTTGGAACCGGTGGCGGGCAGCACTGTGTTGAAGCGCGTGGCCGTGACGTCCGAAGTTGCCACAACTGTGGCACCAGTGGAACAGGCATTCGTGGACTCATTCCACGTTCCACTGCCCGGCGTCCGGGGTGGCTGGTGCGCTCAACTTCGAATAAGGTGTCGGGCTGATGCAGCAGCAGGTCGATGTGGCCGGGTTCTATCCCGTTCGAGAGAGGGCGATCACAGTGCCGCAATCAAAAACAACCGTATTCGAATATCGGGTGTTGCAAATCGGCTCGCAGATGAGTCTTGACGAGTTTTAGGCCGCATCGAAGCATGACCATGTGTGTGAGTCGCAGACCTATTTGGCAGTGGATTCGCAGCGCTTTGTGGCCGATGAGGAGGGTTTTCCCTGCGGCGTCGATGATCCGGGGCGGGAGGTATCGAGGTGGTAGAGCGATTGGATGCGGCGGACGAGGGTGCCAAGCTGTCGCCGAGACGGAAGATTTCGCCGATGATTTGGATGATGGTCGCCGGCCACGGGCGACCGAACGTCCCGTGCGGGTCGCCATCGGTGTCGGTTACCGGTCCGTCGACATCCCGCTTCCGCGGCGGTGAAGGGTCCCCGGTACCGGAAATGCGAAAGCCCCTCAGGTGAGGGGCTTTGCAGGAATTTGACAGTAGGTTGACGGTCTTGGTCAGCGGTGATGCGCGCCACCTCCCGGGGCGTTGTGCCCCCTGTCAGAATTCGATATTGCAAAACACTAATAGCTGATCAGCGGATCGTCCAGCCCCAGGTCGGCGTGTCTTAGGGCCGGCCCTTGTGGCCGGGAGCATGTTTCCCCAATCGAACATTGCATGGTGCGGGGCTCCTCGGGCCCGACCATTACCGGGCGGCCATCTGAGGGCTCGCGCGCCTGGGGTCGGATTTCGGAAGTGCACTAACAGTGTTGGTTGGCGCGATCGCCAGGACCGCGAGAGCAACGGCAATGATACCAAGCCCTACCCAGCCGACAGGGCTGAGGCGTTCACCGACGATGGCCACGGCCAGGACCGCGGCAATGGCCGGCTCACTCAGGGTGATCGTGGTTGCGGTGCTGGCAGTGACGCGCTCCAGACCATATCCGAAGAGCAAGTAGCCCAGAAACATCGGGATCAGAGCCATGTAGGCTGCGACGGCGAACGCCTGAGAGCTCGCGATCAGCGGCGCGCCTGTCAGAAGCAGGACCGGCACAAGCAGAAGGCCGCCGGCCCCGAACACTGCCCCCATCGAGGCGGCGCGACTAATGCCGCGGCTCATGAGGCGTTGGGCGCACCACGAATATGTGGCGTACGTGGCGCCAGCGACCAGACCGAGCCCGATGCCGGCAAGCGTCGAACCGACATCCCCGGGGTCGTGGGCCATCTTGGAAAGACACAGCAAGGTGCTGCCAGTTACGCCTAGCCCGGCGGCCAACATCCACCACCGGCTGAGCGGGGTGCGTTGGACGAACCATTCCAGCACACCGGAAGCCAGCGGTGCCGAGGCCAGGGACACGACGGTGCCGAGCGCCACCCCGGCTAGGTGCATCGAGCTGTAGAACGCCAATGGGTAGATCGCTACCGCCACCGCGCCCAGTCCCGTCAATGGGAGGTTGGCGCGTAGTTGCCCGCGGCCGGCGCGTAGCGCAGGGATCGCGATAAGAGCCTGCAAGAGGCCGCCGATCCCCAGGGCGGCGGCTCCGATCGCCAGCGGGCCAGCGTCGGGTGCAAATGTTGCGGCGGTGCCCGTGGTGCCCCACAGAATTGAGGTGATGGTGATCGCCGCGATGGCGATCAACCTCTCGCGCCTCACGGCGCATCCACCAGCGCGGCGGCGATCGCGCGGGCATGGACCAATCGCTCCACAGAGCCCTCCAGGCCGGCGCGGGCTACCGCACCTTCGAGCACGAACGCCAACTGCTCGGCGAGCTCTGCTGCCCGGTCGGCGTCGACGATCCCGGCCAGACCAGCGGCCAGAATCGCCTCGACCTGTTCCTTGTGCTCGCGGACCGCCACCCGCCCGGGCGCGCCCGCGGGCAGCTCGGCGGCTGCGTTGAGCAGCCCGCACCCGCGAAACCCGTGGACGTAGGCGGCGCCGGCATGATCGATGTAGGCATCGAACACCGCCAACACCCGATCGCGCGAAGTCTGTGCATTAATGACGCGCAGCTCGTACAGCCCCAGCCACTCCTGGTGGCGTTCCCGGATATAAGCGAGCACCAGATCGTCCTTGGACGCGAAGTTGTTGTACAGGCTCTTCCGCGCCACACCCGCCCTCTCGGTGATCGCATCAATCCCGGTAGCGGCCATCCCATGCGCATAGAACAACTCAGCGGCGGCCGTCATCAACCGATCACGCGCCGGCCGCTCCCGGCCCACACCATCGCCCACACCATCACACCCTTAAGTAGGTAGCCCAGTCTACCTACATTAGACGAAGTGCACCATCCTGATCCGCCACCGGGGGAATGCCCGTTCTCGACAGATCGAAACAGCTGTGCCGCGCGGGCGGACATCGCAGCCTTCACGGTCCCATACGTCAACAGCAGCGAGTATTCAAGAGCGGCCCCAGCCAGCAGCAACTAATCAAGTTCACAGCATGGTCAAAAACGACCGTTTTTGAAGCGCCCGTGGCAAGCCTCTGAAAGCGACCCGAATGCCCCCAATAGTGTCGGTCAGAACTGGTTTCCGATGTGACTTTCGGCGATAAATGGCGGCGTTTTCACGGCGCTCTTTGGCGTATGGGGTCAGCCCACCGGCGGGGATCCTCCACCGGGACGGCCGGTGTAATGGCAGACTGCTGGGTATGAGCACTCTTGAGCGGGACGCCTCCCCGGCTTGGTCTGCTCTCCGGAGTGTTTGGTCAGATATGGGGTGGAAGAGCCCTGTCTACAGTCGTGGGGCTTTCCACCATGTCGCGGTTCTGGGCTCAACCGGCGTCGTTCGCGTGTCCTATGCCCCTGACCACGAGGCGCAGATCGCCCGTCAGAGCGCTGCGCTTCTTGCCGTCGGGGGTGCCGGGTTGAGGACCCGCATCCCAAAGCTCTTACGAACCTATACCGGGGACGATTGGTCAGCGATGGCCTGCACCGCGGTCAAGGGAGCCCATCAGACGGACCGGCCGTGGTATGAGGTCCGGGACGACTTCGCGGGCATATTGGATGATCTCCACGGTGCGCAGCTCCCGACGGAGTTGGCTGCAGCACGCTCGTGGTGTGGCGGGGAGTTCTGGCTTGACGTCGTTGAACGCATCACGGCAGGTGCCAGTGCTCCTGTGCGGAACGCTGCCCGTATTGTCGTGCGGGAGGTTCTGGCTCTCGACGGGGCGGCTAACCCGTACCTCGTCCATGGTGACTTCGGTCCACACAACATTTTGTGGGATGAGGCCGGCACACCTGGCCTTATCGACTTCGACAACGCAAGCGTGGCAGATCCTGCTATCGATGTCGCCCCCCTCATCGGGTTTTACGGCGCTGCCAAAGTCGGCGAAATTGTGGATGCGGACGTGCTTGCACGGGCGAAGGTCTACCGAGCGTCTCTGCCGCTCCAGGTAGCGGCGGCCGCAGCGTTGGGGTCCGACCGCCAGCTACAACGCCACGCACTTTCTAACTTCTCGAGCCGGCTTGAGGCCGGATCACTCCACGATCCGGCAGCGAACTAGAACCGCACGGTCAGGGAGCGAGCAGCGGGCGATCCGGCCGGGTTAGCTGCAGAATCCGAGCCAAGAATGTCTTTGCGGACTGCCTGTGAGCTTCGGAGCTCTTGGCGGTCTTCTGGTGGCGCTCTGTGCCGCTAGTTGCCGATGACGAGGGTGCTGGCGGCTGCTTCGATGACGTCGTCGGTGATGGTTTCGAGTTGGTTGATCTTCAGTACACGGGTGATCTGGGGGAAGAGCCGCTCGAGGAGCCGGAAGTTGCCGCGGGTGATCCGTTCGATCGCGGCGATTGCCTGGGCGTCGGTGAAGTCGTCCGGGTCGAGGGACCGGCCGAGCCGCTTCCAGTGCCGATCCAGGACGAACAAGAGCTCGTCGCGACCGAGTGGCCGGTAGCGGTGAGAAAAGCCAAGACGGCTGTAGAGCTGAGGGTAGTGGCGGAACCGTTGGTCAATGCCGGGCATGCCGATGAGGATCATCCCGAGATGGGTGCGGACGTGGTCGTCGCGGAGCAGTTCCAGTGCGGTTGGGGTGAGGCGTTCGGCTTCGTCGATGATGAGCAGCTCGACTAGTTTGGTGATGCCGTTCATGATGCGAGGGGTTGTTGGGTCGTTCCGGTGGATGTGGCCATCGATGCAGGAGGCGATCCGGACCTGTGAGCGCTGGATTTCTGCCATGAGTTCTCTGGGGCGGCAGAGTACTTCGGGTGTGTAGAAGACAGCGCGGGATCTATTGGCGAGTGAGTAGTGCTTGGCGTCCTCGTCGGCGTCGCGGGACCGCCACTCCGTTATGTAAGGTTCCAGGGCATCCCAGTTTGCGTAGCGGCGGGCTGAGTAGGTTTTACCGACGCCGGCGTCGCCATGGCAGATGCCGATGGTGCGCTCTTTTCGCACGGCGTTGGCGAACTCGGTGAAACGCCGGTGTTCTTTGGTCACGATGAATGGCTGGTCCATCATTCGTCCTCTTCGTAGGTGCGAAGCCGCGGCCGGCGGCGCGGTGGTTCAGCGGTTCGGGGTTGTTCGCGGGCAGCGATGGTCGGGATGTGGTCGTTGATGGTGCGGCGCAGTTCGCGCCGGCGTGCGCGGCGTGCGGCTTCGACGTCCCGCAAGCTCAGCCGGAGATTCGGGTGGTCCTCGTCGATGGCGGTGCAGATGAAGGTGTCGTGGTCGTAGACGCGGATCTCGGAGATGTCGCGGGGGTCGTAGCGGATGGTGATGGTGCGCCCGACGAATGGTGCCAGGGTGGGCGAGAGGTAGCGCTGACCTTGGAAGTGGATGCCGTCGCGTTGCACGACGCGGTTTTTCGGGACGGTGAGGAGGAGCCCGTCGAGTTCTTCGAGGGTGTCGGGCATGCGTGGAAGCCAGCCGTCAGCGACCCAGGCGTCCCGGGGTGATGCGCCGAGTTCGCTGTGCGTGCGGTCGTTGTACGTGGTGATGAACGTCCCGATCTCGCGGTCGAGTGCGGGCAGGTCGAGCGCGGGCTGCGGCGTGCGGGTTCCGGGTCCCAGGCGTCCTGGCAGCGCGGTGAGAACTTCAGTGTTGATCGTTCCGAAGAAACGCTCGATCTTGCCACGGCCTTGAGGCCGGCCGACGGTGGAGTGGATGGTTCGGATGTGCAGGGCGACGGCGGTGCGTTCAAGGTGGTGGCTGGTGAAGTCGGATCCGTGGTCGACGTGCAGGATGTCGGGCAGTCCGCACATCACCCAGGACGGATTCTGTTTGCGCCAGATCGCCTGCCGCAGTGCGAGTGCTGTGTTTAGGGCTGAGGGTGCGCCGGTAAAGACGGTGTATCCGCAGATCGCCCGGGAGTAGTCGTCCATCACGGCGGTCAGCCAGGGGCGGTCCGGTTTGCCGTTGGCGCCGATGATGAGGATGTCGAGCTCAGTGTGGTCTGCCTGCCATATCTGGTTCGGCCGTTCCGCCCGCCGACGGTACACGAGTTCGTGCCGATCACGGTATGAGGCCGGCCCTTCCAGGGCGAGGGTGACGAGTCCGGGGTCCAGGGCCGTAACGATGTCCCGGACGGTTGAATAGCCGGGCGCCGGGGCGTTCCTTAGTCGGGCGTCGGCCACGGCGAGCCGGTGCAGTGTCGCAAGGCTCGGGCGCGGCCTGGACAGAGCGAGCCGTTCGATGAACGCCACGGTCTCTGCTGCCGTGCGGCGCGTGCCGGAATCGACGCGGGGCCGCGGGTCCAGCGCTGCGATGCCACCTTCCTGGAACAACCGGTGCCAGCGCTCAAGAGTGCGCAGGCTGACCTTCGTTTCCCGGGCCAGCTCCGCGAGTGGGATCTCATCTTCGACGTGCAGTCGAAGAATCCGCCACCGCTCCGCGCCGTCCATGCCGCAGCTACATCTTGGTGCTCTCGCGGGTGGCGAGGGCCTGCTGGTGACGGTAAAGCGTTGCCCGGCTCCACCCGACGAGCCGGGCGGCTTCTTCGGCGGTGCGGCCCTTGGCCCGGGCATCGCTCACGATCCGAAGCTTGTCCGCGATCACGACCGGATCGGAGAGCGGCCGGCCGAACCGGGTTCCGCCCTGCCGCGCCGCGGCAATGCCCGCGTTCACGCGTTCGACGATCAGCTCCCGCTCGTACTCGGCCAAAGTCGCAAGCATGTTCAGCATCAGGCGGCCCGACGTTGTTGCGGGGTCAATACCGTCCGAAATGGATCTCAGGTACACACCACGTTCCCGCAGCAGGTTTACCGTGTTCAACACATCGATCAAGGACCGGCCAAGCCGGTCCACCCGCCACACGACGACCGTGTCACCCGGCTCCACATACGCGAGGAGTTTCTTCATCCCCGGACGCTCAACGGCTGCCTTGCTCCCGGACGTGACGTCAGCGAAGACATCACGCTTCTGCACCCCGGCATCGACAAGCGCGTCGAGCTGCAGCTTCGCGTCCTGGCCCGACGTACTCACACGCGTATACCCAAGTTGTCTCACCCGGTCATTGTGCCTCAGAAACCCCCATCAAGCACCCACCTAAGACGATCCACGGTGAGACATCTTTCCAAGACACGGGCCGGCCCGGCAGGACGCCGCTTCCTTCGATCTTCATCGACACGACGGCCGTGTCTCGAAAAACTGTTGTTTTCCAAGACATCCCTGGAACCGGTGCAGCCTGCGTGGCGTCCGTTTAGGGCAGTTTCTCGGGCGGGTCATACGGGAATCTGCCAGTGCAGGAAGTTGACGACGATCCGCTGAACCTGAGGGCCGCGCAGGACCGGCCGGTGGAGGAACGGCTTGTGGGCAGGAACAAAGGCGCGTTTCGTCCGCAGGGAGAGAGTTTTACCTGTTACCTTGCCGAGGTTGGAATGGATCTGGCCTGGGTCCTCGGTCGCATACTATTCCACCAATAAACACGTTGCATCCATCAGGATGCACGAGGCTCATTCAATTTCATGTTATCGGAGCTGGGCCGACGTTGAGGAGAGAGCTGGCAGAAGTGAGTGAGCACCTTGAACTTGGGGCAGTCGTCCCTGCTCTTTTTGTAGATGGCGTTGAAGCAACACCTTGGGTGGTCGGAACGCTAACTCTCACGGACACCGGTGTCCGTGTAGCTCTGCCCTATGTAACTCAACTCGATCAGTTTGAGACCGTCAGTGAGTGGATCGATGGGGAAACCCCGCCAACGAACCTGTTGGTCGAATCGAAAGACCTACGGATGTCCCTGTTTGGACTCCGCTACAGCGGTCATACACAAAGTCTTGGGAGCGGAACAGCTCTGGGCCTCATCGACGTTGAAGAGGCGGTAATGAAGCCGCGGGGCGGCAAACTACAGGACCCACTCCTTATTGACCGGGTTAAGTCGGAGATCGATGGGCTGATCGAATGGTCTCGGTTAAGCTCCGTCGCTTACACCTATAGCTCCACCGGGCAAGGGATGGATCTTCGGAACACGCTCACGTACACCGTGAAGAGCGTCGACGGGCTCAGTTGGACCCAGGGCGACGCCACTTTGACCATTTCCACATCATGGGATGGTGACAGCGAGCGGGGCATCCGTGTGGATGATCGAGGAGTGCTCACGAGCAAGTTCAGCAAACCTCGTCCTTTCAGAGATCATCTATCTGAACAGCGGAAATTCGTCGCGTTCCTGTCAGTGATATTCGGGGCACCCATCTCCTTCCGCAACCATCAGATCCAGGACTCCCGCTTCAGCCTCCAAACGATTGAGGGAACGGTGCTCGGCAATCAATACGTTGAGTTGATCAGCCGCCAGACAGTTCGTGAGTACGCCGTGGAAAGGCCTTCGAAGGAAGACCTTCGATTCCCCTTGATTTCAATGCCGACCTTGAGCCCGGCAACGCTCACCAAATGGGGGGAAAGCTACGACAGTTGGGCAAGGTTTCTCTTGCCGGTGGTAGGGGTACTCCGAGTACGCAACCTGGTTGTGGAGAACGTAGCAATCAATGCCGCCATGAGTCTTGAAGCCTTCGCGAAAGGCATTGTCACGTCAGCTGAAGGCGAAGCAGCTACGTACCAGAGGAACCGGCCAGTCACTGCGACTTACATCTATCGTGGCATCAAAGCCCTTGGCCTCAACTGGGACAGCATTGCGGCGTCTGAGATTGGCCTAGCCAGAGCTATCGCGAAGAACTATAACTCCATCAAACATCCCGGAAATCAGGACTTCCCGGATGCCTTCCACACCCGCACCTTGGCGCAGATATCGATGGGTGTTGTTCGCCTGAACGCCCTCAAACTGGTGGCGAGTGAAGAGGAATATTCGAAGGCCGATGTCTCCACGGTTTTCAGAGAGCCGACTGAGTTGTTCAAGCTCAATGACCGGTTCATCGATGCGGAAGGCCGGATCGTGGTCCGTCCGGCCAGTGTTCCCTAGCGGATCCCTACCGGAGAGGGCTCTCGCGGATTGCGGCGTAGAGGAACATGTCACAGCGCTTTCCGGCGATCTCTTGGTGACTGCGAAGCAGTCCCTCACGTTCGTAGCCGGCACGTTCGGCGGTGCGGATAGAAGCTGTGTTCCACGGCTCGATATACAACTCCAGACGGTGCAGATGCGCGATCGTCCAGGCAAAGGTGGTGAGGGCACAAAGGGCATCGGATGCAATGCCGTGGCCCCTCTCGTTCGGGGCAACGGCATACCCAACCTGAGCGCGGCCCGTGTCCAATTCCCTGATCCAGAGTCCGATGTTTCCCATGGAGCGGTCAGTTTCGAGGTCGGCTATCGAGAAGGAAAATCCGGTCCCTTCGATGTGGCGCCGTCGCTGTCGCTCAATCCACGCCACGGCCTGGTCGTGAGTGGCATGCGCCTGAAGGCTTCCCACCGTGGGTACATACGGATCTTGGGAAAGGTCCATCGCCATCCCCGCGTCCAGGTCCGCGAACGTGCGCAGCCGGATACGGCCATGTTCCGGGTCCGCCGACGGCCAGGGCGGAATATCACTGCTGATGCTCATATCCCTAGTTTTGCATTTGAGCGCAGAGTAAGTTGCCTGTCCCGTTCTTCATCATTCCCGCAAGCCGAACCCCAGCGAGCATCGTGGCGGCGGCCGTAAGGGATCCCCTTGCGGACCGCACCATGCGCCAAATAACGCTGTGAGACCGCCGCCACTTACCGCCGAAAGTCACAGGTTTCCGAAAAGAAAACAGGTCAAAACGTTACCTGGAGGGTTTTTGACGTGTCGGGCAACGTGATCGGCTATGCGAGGGTCAGCACTTGGAGGCAGTCTTTGGATTCCCAATTTTGATGCGCTGGCGTCGGCCGGCGCGGTCCGCGTGTTCCGGGAATACGCTTCCGAGGGCGACGCAGGCCCGGGCAAGGTGGATGGAGTGCCTGGACTATCTGCAGCCAGGCAATGTCCTCCTGGTCGCCGACCTCACCAGGCTGGGCCGGAGTACGGCGGATCTGGCGAATATTGTGACGGTGCTGGGGCAGCCGGGGGACAGGGTTCCGGTCCCTGGCCGAGCCGTGGATACCTCCAGCGCACGGCAAGCTCATCATCTTTGACATGTTCGCTTCCTTGGCAGAGTACGAACGTTCCAGGTTGTCCGAAAGGACAAAGGCCGGACTGGCCGCGGCGTGGGCCCGCGGCCGGCGGGGTGGCCGGCCGCTCACAATGACGGCGGGGAAGCTTGAAACGGCTCTGTTATCCGTTCATGCGTGTGTTTGCCGAACAGTTCATGAGATGGGCGAAGGAGGTTTCGCCATCATGAAGGTGTTTTTTGTTGTTTGGGATTCCCGGCGAATGTGCGCTTCGTCTCTTGCAGACGGCGCAACCCAAAACATAGGAAGGGGCGGACCCGTCCGTAGTCCCAGGACGAAGAAGAACCGCGTTCCCTCAGCGGGGAACGCGGTCTTTTGGCGAGCTCAGAATGGCCACTTTGGGGGTGTGTACAAAGTGCACACTTGGGGCTTCGGATCGGGTCGTGCTGGGGCCGGACTGGGCCGGATTCCGCATGTTTCCGGGAGTTCCCAGTGTTTGCAGGGTTTGGAATGCAGTTCGAGTCCCACCTCGGGCACGTGTTTTCCCTGTTCAGGGGCTTGTGGGCCGCTGAGTGTGTACAAGTCTCCTTTTATGGGCCCCTGCGGGGGCCCATTTTTGTTGGTGGCGGCTGGTCTGGCGGCTCCTTCTCTTGGCTTGGACAGCGGTGTTGCTGTGTATTCCTTCATGGCCGGGTGCGCTTGGAACTGCATGACCTGCTGAGACTGGGGATCAATTCCTGATGGTCATCCCGGTCGGGAGCCGGAACTCCTGGGAAATTTTCGTCGTGACCTCGGCGATGTTCGCGAGCATCGGGCAGGGACTTGGCGAACCGATCGGGTTTGGTGTCGACAAGGCGCGTCTCCGGCTCGGACAGCCGCCACGGCTTTCGCTTGGTCCTGGCCGTTTCTTTTCCTGTCGGTCGGCCATTGTCGAAATAGATCGGGCCCTCGGGGGACACCCAGCCGATAAGCGCATTGCGCTGCGCTGTAGGGTCCTTTCGTTCCTGGAGACCCGGTTGTAGCCCAATGATCTTCGCGGACAGGGGTTCAACTGTTGCGATTGTCCACCCTGAGCGGGACAGTTTTGCGGGCGGGGTGCACGCGAATCCAGGTTTCCTGTATCTGTTTCGGATTTCTCGCAGCGCCAGTGAGTGCGGATGGCGTCGCGGTGGGGGACCGTCTAACGGGCGGTCGCAACCTGGGGCCGGCCCACCGATGTCATTTTCCGAAGTCGTCTGCACGGAACGTCAGGAGTCCTCTGCACTACAGGAACAGCTCATCTGGGGCGGGGCGGGGCGGGTCGAGCAAGGATCCAGCGGGCCCGCCTGATTGGTGGTGCGGTTTGGCTAATTCGTTGGTGAGGCGTGCATGCCACAATGAGGCCCATGACTCGAATCCTCATGATCGGCATCCACGCGCGAGCCCTCGACTATAGCAAGCTGCCTCCTGGCCTCGACGAGGCCACGATGACCGAACGGATCGAAGCGGGGTTCGGGGCCACTACGGCCGCCGGCTTCGACGCCGTCAACTGCCTGATCGGCACCTCCCCGGACGAGGCCGAAGCAGAGATTCGCTCGGCGTTCGGTCGTGATCGTTTCGGCCTCGTGATGATTGGGGGCGGCATCAGGATGATCCCGGAGTACACCGAGCTCTTCGAACGGATCATCAACGTGTGCAATGCGGAATCGCCCGGAATCACCTTCTGCTTCAACACATCACCCGAGACGACTCTGGAGGCGTTGGAGCGTCACGCCCAGCCGTGAACGTCTGCGACGCGATCCGGTGCGTCGACTAGCCTCGGCGTTTCGTGTCGGCGGTCATGAGATGCGCCTCTGCTCACGTGCGGCTGCGATGTATTGGGAATAGGTGCTCGCCTTACGGGCACTGTTGCGACACGGAGCGACCAAAAACGCCGCTATGTCTGTCCAAAACTTGTGTCAAAAACGACGCATACTGACGTGCTCCGGGGCCATTCCGGGGCGGCTTCGCAAACAGGCCGTTGGCGCTTGTAGTTGGGGCTCGGAATGCCGTTTGTCGGTCACGTTGTGGACTTCCGCGCTTTGTGGCGGCGTTCTGGGATCCGTCTCTGTCGCTAGTTGCCGACGACGAGTATGCTCGCGGCAGCTTCCGATGGGCCCGTCCTGCAGTCACCCAGTTGCGGGGTTGTAGGCTCAAAGCATGTCAGCTCATTGGGGGATGAAGACTCAGCGCGGACGAGTACTGCTTGTTTTGGCCGGACTCGTGCTTGCGCTGGCGGGTTGTGCGTACAGTGATCCGCCTGAGCAGCCAGTTAGTTCATCGTCCGAAGGGGCAACGGTGCCGCCTAGGTCAGTTGAGGAAAACGTTGGTGACGTGGCCCGTTTGCTTGGTGCATCCGTAACGGACGCTGGTATGCCAACGGAAGCAGAGCCTGCCGGGAAACTGGCCACTGTACTTGCTCCCGGGGACTATGTCGTCAGGGCCGCGTGTGCCGGCGGCTACTTCGCCAAGCTGACGATCATTGAGGGCGATGGCCTTCCGGAGTCAACAGACGTTGCCTGCGACGCCACATTCCAGCGGTTCCTGAGGCACGCGGGCGGTCCCATCACGATCAGCGCGATCCCGTCGACCGGCAGGTCCTCAGCCGCCGGGGTTGCCGTAGGGCTCAACACTGACCCCTTGGCTTCAGCGCAAGAGGACATGGGCGAGTGGTCATCAAAGCAGCTGAAACCCGCAGTGCCGGGTGAGAATGCCGGCTTCGCTGCTGCGAATTCGCCTACCAGCTACGGGATGTCCGCCAAATCCGGCACTTACGAATTGCAGTTCTTGTGTGAAGGACCGTCCGGGACCGAACTGTCGGTGGCCAGCTGGTCCGGTGCCGAAGTCGTCGCCCCGGTGCAGGTCCGTTGCAATGGGGACATCTTCAGAAGGACAGTACACCTGGAAGCGGGCACTGACAGAGTAGATTTCACGATGAAGCCCGGCGATGGGGCGGAGACCCGCTACGCTTTCAGGCTCGTTCCGCCCATGTAGCCTGCCCTATCCAGACGCGTCGACGGCGACTTCCATCATTGCCACGCGCCGATCAGCCGGGACTGTACTGCGCCGGTGAAGTGCCACAACAAAGCAAAGGGCAGGAATCCGGAATCCACCACGGTTTTGACTTAGCCTCTAAGCATTGAGATTCGTTGGGGGAAATATGAATAAAGCGCAGATTCCCGCTCACGTTGAGCCGCCGTGTTCGGACTGCGGTTCCCGGGTGGTTCCGATCTGGAGTGACACGCGCGCCCGTTCTCCTGGAGTGACACGCGCGCCCGTTCTGAGGCGCAGCCGGACTGGCGCGTTGTCGCCCGTGAATGCGGTACCCAAGGGGCATCGTGGGGTCGATGGTTCGGCGGTACACCACGCATGCCACGGCCGGTCTGTCCTGCCACGCGCCGAGGATGCCGAAGGGGAACCGTGCAGGACAGAATCCTTTTCTGACGTGGGTGCAAGCCTGAATGTCTTTACCAGAATGTTGTAATTCAATTTGTTATACATATTGCCC
Organism: Arthrobacter sp. 05L421; assembly: GCF_056397785.1. NCBI lineage: Bacteria > Bacillati > Actinomycetota > Actinomycetes > Micrococcales > Micrococcaceae > Arthrobacter > Arthrobacter sp. 05L421. The sequence goes on along the minus strand of NZ_JBFTOC010000017.1, from coordinate 13,679 downwards.
CTGGAACCCGCGATCCCATAGAGTCGGGCCACTGGCTGGTCGGGGCAGCAACGCTTCAGCCCAGCGGTCATTGGGGGACTAATTCACTTCACTTCGCTGTGCGCCCTGATGTCAGCTAGCGAAGTACTGAATTGGGGGATTCAAATGAAGAAGATTCTTGGTGCATCACTAGCAGGCATTCTCGTAACCGGGCTGTTGACACTTGCCTCGCCAGCTCAGGCTGCGCCGGACACCGGCGGCGTGGTTAGTCCCCAGGGGCTGTGTGACAGCTCGACGGTCTACAAGTCGGTCACGTCCAAGCAAAACTACTATCAGCCCATCGGCCCGGTTTACCACTCCATTAACGGAACGAGCTATGCGAACACGGTCACGTTTATGAACACCGTGTCTGGCTCAATAGGAGCGACAGTGGGCGGCTACGTTGAAGGCGGCGTGAGCGGTGGAATCGCTACCGCTAAGGCGCAAGTGTCTGGCAGCATCACGGCCAGCGTTTCCTATACGACCCAAATGTCGGTCCAATACACTGTGCCGGCCAGGGTGACCGGCTACGCGCAAATCGGAACGAGCAAGTGGAAGGTGAACATCCGCACCTGGAAGTACAACACCAACTGCGTTAGTTCGACCATTGGGACGGGGACGCTGGATGCTCCCACGAGCATCGGATGGAAGACGTGGAATGGCTGACATGTCGTCCGGGATGAGGCTGGCCGGTACCGCGCTTGCTGCAGTGTGCGTTGCCCTTGTGGGCTGCGACGCGGTGCCGCCGCTGCCTCCCGGTACTGCCACTGCTACGGCAGATCCGGTGAGCACCCCGGCGGAGTCCGTAACGTCTCCTGCGATCGTGAGCCATCACGTTCCCAGTGGCGAAAAAGTGATCGCTTCGCTGGACAACCAGATTGCAACGATGAGCCTTGGTCAATTCAGCGTGGAATCGAAGTTCATCAAGGTTTATTTGACGTGCTTCGGCCCGGGGGAAGTACTCATAAACGTCGATGGCGTAGGCAAGTTCCCGCTGCCCTGCAATCAAAGCGAYATTGTTCCTTCSGAAAAYCAATTCGAGGTCAGYCAYCTGAARTCCTATTCGGTRGCSATCGACTCGGCTGTGGGACAGCGCTGGGCAGCRACRCTGGCCGWACCAAAGGGGTAGCGAGGGGATCAGCCGCGGCGAGGTGACGGCTGATCCCATAGCCGGTTCACCAGCAGGTTCTGTGGGCTGCCGAATACCGGGCCGCCGTGTGGCAACCCGGTGTTCTCTTTCTGGGCGAGGTCTCTGCTCCACAGCGTGCGCAGAATGCCCCATAACAGGCCGGAGTTTGAAGCCCGGTGCAATCTTCGATCCGTGACTTCCGGCCCAGTGTGAAGGCAGGACGGTGACTTAAACGAACGCTCTGAGCTTCATATGTGCAGAGCAGGAAATCTCTCTCCGGCCAGCCGTGGATCGTTCTGTCTCCGACGGCAGTCCACGCCGACACGCTGCGAGGGGCGGATTCCTTCCTGACCTGCACCTACGCATGAATACTGGGGTGGGGGCGGTGAGTTGTGGGCTGGTCCTCATGCATTGACGGCACCACACTCTCCGAGAAGAAAGCTGGACCATGATCGAGGCATACGGCCTGACCAAGACCTACGGAAAGCGCACCGCTGTTGATGGCGTGACGTTCACCGTCCAGCCCGGGCAGGTCACCGGCTTCCTGGGCCCTAACGGCGCAGGCAAGTCCACGACCATGCGCCTGATCCTGGGATTGGACCGACCAACCTCGGGCCGGGTCCTCGTCAACGGCCGCCCGTACGCAGAGCACGCGGCACCGTTGAAAGAGGTCGGCGCACTCCTGGACGCCAAGGCGCTCCACCCGGCCCGCAGCGCTGTCAAGCACCTGTCGGTCCTGGCCGCCACGCACGGCATCCGCCGCAGCCGGGTCGATGAGGTCATGGCGATGACCGGAATCACCGATACCGCCCGGAAGCGCGTCAAGGGCTTCTCCCTCGGCATGGGCCAACGGCTCGGTATCGCCGCTGCTCTGCTGGGCGACCCAAGAACCGTGATCTTCGACGAGCCGGTGAACGGACTCGACCCCGAGGGTGTCCAGTGGGTACGCACACTGTCCCGTCACCTCGCCTCCGAAGGCCGGGCCGTGTTCCTGTCCTCGCACCTGATGAGCGAGATGTCTCAGACCGCCGACCACCTGATCGTCATCGGCCGCGGCCGGATCATCGCCGATGCTCCTGTCGCACAGATCCTCGCCAACGGGCAGGACCGGACACTGGTCCGCAGCGACCAGGCGGGCCAGCTCCAAACCGGTCTGGCCGCCGCCGGGATCACCTTCCGCGAACTGGAGCCGGGGCTGCTGGAAGTCGCCGGCGCCGAGCCACGCCAGATCGCCTGGATTGCCCGGGAGCACGCCGCCTTGATTCACGAGCTGACGCCGGTCCGGGCCTCGCTCGAAGAGGCGTACATGGAATTGACCCGAGATGATGTTGAATACCGCTCCGGTGCACTGGCCGGGGCAGGAGAGGTAACCCGATGACCACCGCATTCACCAGTCGCCGCGCTGCGGCCGCCGTCCGCCAGGACAACGGGATAGGGCTGACCTTCCTTCGGTCCGTGCACGCCGAATGGCTCAAACTGACCTCCCTGCGCTCCAGCTACATCATCCTCACCATCGCGTTCCTGGGCATGGTCGGAATCAGCCTGCTCAGCACCCTGTCCGTGGTCGACATGGCCGCTGGTTACATCGCCTACGGCACCGACCCTGCGGGCAGCGAAGCCCAACTGGGCACTGTGGAGGAGTTCGGCGTGATGGCCCGCGGCGTGGCGTTCAACGGCATTGTCATCGGCCAGTTCCTGATTGCCTCCCTTGCCGTCATGCAGATCGGATCCGAATACGGCACCCGCATGATCACCACGACCTTCACCGCGGTGCCTCGCCGGATCACCGCGGTTCTGGCCAAGACGCTCGTAGTCGCCGGAACCTCCTTTGTCGTTGGCGTCGCCGCGGCACTCGTCTCGTACGCCATCGCCCAGCCGCTCCTGGAGCCCCATGGGCTGAGCTACCCGCTCATTGCTGACGGGGTGATCCGGGGCATTGTCTGCACCGGCGCCTACCTTGCCTTGGTCGCCGTCCTCGGTCTGGCTATCGGGACACTGCTGCGCAATAGCGCCGGCGGCATCGTAACCACGCTGGGAGTGCTCATCGTCCTTCCGATCATCGTGGCGATTCTTTCCGGCGTGAACGAATCCTTCAGGGATCTCGGGCTCTACCTGCCGACGTCCGCCGGTACCGACATGGTCGCAAGCCGCACCGCGCAGGACCATCTGACCCAGGCCCAGGGCGGCCTCGTCGTCCTCGCCTGGGCGGCTGTGTTCCTGGCCGGCGCGCTCGTGACCGTGAAGCGCCGGGACACCTGATCTCCCGGGCGCGCCGAGCAGGCTTATTAACGCGCCGAGCAGGCTTATTAAAAGGGGTTTGATTGTAGGGAGCATGACCAAGGCACGCCGCTGTTATGCCACGGCCCTGCGAAACAAGTAGATCCAGGCCACCTCGCCCTTCGGGACCGTAAACATGGACGCGCCACCCATGTCCTTACCGTTTGAGCCTGTCCGAACAAACACGTACCCGACGTGCTCAAGGGTCCATCCGATAGTCTCTATCTGGCCGAGGATGCCGCCGGCCCCGGGCACATGGCGGGTAGCGTTGGTTTCGCGGGCAATCGACCTTTCGCCGATTTCCAACTCGCTGACCCGCATGTGCACTTCCTGCGCGTGCTCGACGAGACCCTGCCGATCTATCTGCGGATGGCTTGGCGTGGGGCCTCGGACAATCCGGCCCTATTACCGGTCCTCTCGCTTGCGGAACGCGTCTGGCCCGGCCAGCCCGACGAACCAGCACCGCCGGTATGAAACAGCAGCACACCGGATACTCCACGGAAAGTCACCGGCGCCGCGGTGCCCAGCCCGGCCCGGCCCGGGAAAAGCCCTTCGCCTTCCGCCTGTTCAACTGGCCGTCTCGACTCGTCATCGGGGGATACTCCAATCATGATGCGACTGGAGTTCTGGCCGGACTATGGTCGCGGAGAACAACTGCCCTGTACCGCTCGGCAGTTCGCTCTGGCTGCCCGTGGTGATCAAACCTTAGGATTAGCAGGGTGAGGTAGGGCCAGCGGCGAATTTTTCGGCACATGTGTTTCCCGGCCGGTGTCCAGCGGGTCGGGCTCCTGGGCCACGACGCCGGCGGCGCAGTACTGGCCGCAACATCCCGGACCGCGGCATATGATGGCCCAAAGAGCGGGGGGTGGTCACGCTACGGGGAAGGATGCAGATGGCAGGCAGACCGAGGCAGGACAACGGGCAGGTCCAAGGAGCTGCGGCCTCGCTGTTGAACGGTCTTGCTGTACTGGAAGCCTTTACCGTTCAAAATCCGGTTCTTGGTGTGACTGAGGTTGCTCAGCGCGTTGGCCTCCACAAGAGTACGGTTTCACGCATTCTTGGCGGTCTGGCGGAAGCTGGATATGTCCAGCGGGATGAGGAGACGGGACGGTATCGGCTTGGACTGGGTCTCCTTGCGTTGTCCGGCCCCTTGCTGGCGGACCTGGATGTCCGCCGTGCTGCGCTTCCGTATTTGGAGCAGTTGACCGAAAGCACCCAAGAGACCAGCGCAATCTCGGTCTGGAATGGTCATGAGGCCATCGTCGTGGAGCAGGTTGCCAGCCCGTATCAGGTCAAACACACCGCCACCATCGGAACCCGGTACAACAAATTCGAGAGCTCTTCGGTGCGGGTTTTCCTGGCGGAGCTGGCGCCGGCTCTCGCGACCGAACTGATCGGATCCGGGCAGATACTACGCACGGCAGGAGATGGGTTGCCGTTGGACCACACCGCCCACCTGCAGGAAGTCGCCCGTCAGGCATACGCCGTTAACGACGGTTCGACTACGGAGGAGGAGTTTGGGGTCTCCGCTCCGGTCCGGGATTACCGGGGCAAGGTGGTCGGGTGCATCACTGCATCCGCGCCCCGTTCCCGTGTGCACAAGCACGCCACCAAGGATGCTCTGGTTCAAGCCGTACAACAGGCTGCCGCGGAAGTATCCACCCGCTTGGGCTGGGCGGCTGCGACCTGAGCTGCTGGAGTCAATGGCGGGGTTTGCTTTCCCGCGGGGGGCGCGATGGTGGCGGTCAGCGCACTGGAGCTGTTTCCCCCGCTCGGCTGCCCAGCCGTGTCGATACGCGTTCGGCGGCCTGTTGCACGGCTTCGCGCAGGATGGACTGACTCTGCTGGTGCTGAACCCGGGCCCGGGGCGCGCTGGCTGTGATGCAGCCGACGACTGCGCCCCGGTAGTCCCGCACGGGTGCGGAGACACCGTATTCCTCGTAAGTGGTTTCGCCGTCGTTGACGGCAAAGCCGAGGTGCCGGACCTCGGCCAGTTGTTCGTGGGCAGGGTCCGAGAGTCCCCGGTAGCCATCTTGCAGCACTATCCGGCCGGCCAGGAGGCGATCCGTCTCCTCGGGCGGGAGTTCGGCGAGGAACACGCGGACTGAGGAGCTGGCGAACTTGTTATAGCGCGTGCCGATCGCCGCGGTGTGCTTGACCTGGTGGGGGCTGGCCGTCTGTTCCACGACGATCGCGTTGGTGCCATTCCAGACGGCGATCGCGGCCGTCTCGCCGGTGGCTTCGGTGAGTTCTTCGAGGTGGGGCAGGGCTACACGGCGGACGCCGAGTTCGGCGAGCAGCGGTCCGGCCAGGCTGATCATCCCGAGTCCGAGGCGGTATCGCCCGGTGTCTTCGTCGCGCTGCACGTATCCGGCTTCGTCCAGGCCGGCGAGCATCCGGGAGACTGTGCTTTTGTGCAGGCCGACGAGTTCGGAGATCTCCGTGACGCCCAGGAGGGATCGCTTGGCGACGGAGAAGGCTTCGAGGACCGTAAGACCGTTGAGCAGCGATGCTGCCGCCCCTTGCGGTTTGTCGGTGGTGGTGGTTTGTGGGTCCAGCATGATTCTCCCTCTTCGGGCGCTAGTGCAGTCACCCGTAGCAGTTATCGTACGATGCCCATTCCACCTCTGGCCGGAGGCCGGGCCACCACCGGCTGCGGGCACGCCGCGGCGCGGCCCAGGAGATCCGGGACCGCGCCGTGGTGAAAGGATCCGCTTAGCCCACGGGGGTCTTGACCGGGATCGCCGAGGTCGGAACGGTGTCGGCGAAGTCGGGCAGGTTCTCCAGCTGCTCGACGTCCACGGCGGAGGAGCCCCTCTGATGGACGATCTGGTCTCGTATCTGCTCCTCACGGCTTTGGGTGGTGGATCGGCATAGCGGGATCCTTGGCGACTGCGGTGTTCCAGAAACGCACTCATCACCGCAGCGCAGCCCGACCCGACGACAGCCGGCACCCGCTGACGGGTGCCGGCTGTCGTCGGGTCGGCCTGGGGATGCCGGGCCGCGGGGCTCCGAGAGTTCGGTGCGGCTCAGGCCGGATCTGCGGGGGTCGCCACCTCGGGCTGGGGATCCGAGAGGGTCTTCGGGACCGTGTCCGCGAAATTCGGGAGGGCGTTCAGGTACGCCACCACCGAATCCGTGGACTCCACGTCGCCGAACTTGTTGTCGATGTCATAGAGGTTCCACTGCACGACGCCCGGGACGCGGTCGCCGATGGTCTCCCGGGGGATGATTGGGCGGAAGCCTTTCGCGATCGCGTCCTCGACGGTGTGGCGCACGCACCCGGCCGCGGTCGCACCGGTCACGATCAGGGTGTCGATGCGGTTGGAGGTCAGGAAGAGCTCGAGGTTCGTCCCAGGGAACGCCGAGGCGCGTTTCTTCTCGATCACGACCTCGCCCTCCGCGGGCGCAATGCGGTCGTCGATCTGCGCCCAGTAGGAATCCGCCGGAAGGGTCTCCGTGGGGATCTTCGAGTACCACAGACCCATGTCGTTCGTCCCGGAGGTGGCGTCGCGGTTGCGATACACGTTCGTGGTGTAGAAGACCGGGACACCCTTGGCGCGAGCGGCCTCGTTGATCCGCTGGACGTTCGGGATGATCGTCTCCATGCCCGGGCAGCTGAATGGGTGGCCCGGACGGGTCCAAGCGTTCGCGAGGTCGATGTGGATGACGGCGGGGCGGTTGCCGTAGCCGATCCGACGCTTGAAGCCTCGCTCGTTGTAGATGTCCGTGCCTGCTTCGAACGCCTCCGCCAGCACTGCTGCAAGACGGGCTTCGATGTCGTTGAACGTCTCTGTTGTCATGGGTGTCTCCACTCTCTCGGGGACCGGGCTTTGCCTGTCCGCAGTTTGTTGCTGTGCCATCACAGTAGTTGCTGTTTGCGCAACGCACAACCCCCCTTCTGAGATTCGCCGGAATTCGCTTCCAGACGCGCGCCGGCCAAGGGATCCAGGGCTGACGTCTTCCGAAAAGCATGAACTCGGAGCAAGGCGATTTATCCAAAAGCGAGTGGGGGTCAACCGTTGACCACTCGCAGCATCCGGCCTGCAGGCGAAGGGGGCGCCCGAAAAAATTAATAGCCGCCAGCCATTGCATGTTGCTCCCACGGGAACTACATTGCTTAGTAAGCAACTTTGTGACCCATAACACATAGATTTGCGGTCTAACCCCAGTGGACTCCAACCCGGGGCTGGCTAATGGCCGAGAGGCCCACGCAGGCTTTCCCCTTCAACGCAGTCCTGAGCCTCACTTCCGAAAGGACCCCAGTATGAAGCGCATCGGAGTAGACGTCGGCGGCACCTTCACCGACTTGTATTTTTCAGACGACGCCCAGCACATCGCCGTTGTGGAGAAAGTCCCGTCCACCCCGCACGATCCGTCCGAAGCCGTTATCTCCGGCATCAAGAAGCTCTGTGAGAAGGCCGGTGTCTCGCTTGCGGAGATCGACCAGCTGGTGCACGGGACCACGGTGGCTACGAACACCGCACTGACGCACACCGGTGCGGAGGTCGGGATGATCACTACCGAGGGTTTCCGGGACATCCTGCACATCGCCCGTCACAAGAAGCCGTACAACTTCTCACTGCAGCAGGAGCTGCCGTGGCAGACCAAGCCCCTGATCAAACGCCGCCATCGGCTCACGGTCAAGGAGCGCATCACGGCACCCAACGGCGAGGTCCTGGTTCCCCTGGACGAAGATGAGGTCCGTGAGCGCGTACGCGAGCTGAAGGCGGCCGGTGTCGAGGCAATTGCCGTCTGCCTGCTGCACTCCTACCTGAACCCCGCCCACGAGCAGCGGATCGGGCAGATCGTCTCGGAGGAGTTCCCCGAGGCTTACCTGTCCCTGTCCAGCGAGATCGTGCCCCTGTACCGGGAGTATGAGCGGTTTTCCACCACGGCGCTGAATGCCTATGTCGGGCCCCGGGTCTCCCGTTACCTCTACCGCCTGCAGGAGCAGGCAGAAGGATTGGGTTACAAGCGGGAGATCCTGCTGATGCAGTCCTCCGGCGGTATGGTCCCGATCAAGGAGGCCGCCAAGCGGCCCGTCACACTGATGATGTCCGGGCCGGTCGGCGGCCTGATTGGCGGCATGTGGGCCGGTCGTCAGTCCGGCTTCGAGAACGTGGTCACTCTGGACATTGGGGGGACCTCAGCGGACATCGGTGTGGCCTACCAGGGTGAACTGCGCATGCGCCACCTGCTGGACACCAAGATCGGCGATCACCAGGCCATGGTTCCGATGGTGGACATCGACACCATCGGCGCAGGCGGCGGCTCCATCGCTTACGTCGACGCCGGCGGGGTCTTCCGCGTCGGTCCGCAGTCTGCCGGCGCCGTCCCGGGCCCGGTCTGCTATGGCCGCGGCGGGACGGAGCCGACATCGACCGATGCCCAGATGCTGCTGGGCCGCATGCGTCCTGACCGCGTCCTAGCAGGCTCAGGCATGGATCTGGATCTCGATGGCGCCCGAAAGGCCATGGAAGGTCTCGCGGAAAAACTCAACATGTCCGTGGACCAGGCAGCCCTCGGCGCGCTGCAGATCCAGAAGTTCGGCATGACCCAGGCGATTGAACAGAACTCCGTACGCCGCGGCTACGATCCTCGCGACTTCACCCTCGTCGCCGCCGGCGGTGCCGGCGCACTGTTCGCCTGCGAGATCGCCGCTGAACTGGAGGTCCCGAAGGTGCTGATCCCGGCCCACCCCGGCATCATCGCCGCCACCGGTCTGCTGGCCACTGACGAGAAATACGAGTTCGTCGCCACCAGGCGGTTCACCTTCGCCAGCGCCGATTCTGCCGCCATCCAGGCCTCCTACGAGCAGTTGGAGCGTGACGCCAACGCACAGCTCGATGCCGAGGACGTCCCGGCCGAACGGCGCAAGCTTGAATGGCTCGCCGACGCGCGCTACGAGGGCCAGGGATACGAGATCCGCTTCAATGCCCCCGCCGGACCGGTCACTCAGGTCTGGTTGGAAAAGGCCGAGGCAGCCTTCCACGACGCCCACTTTGAGGAGTACGGCCACCGCTTCAAGAACGGCACCGTGGAGGTCATCAACATCCGTGTTGAGGCCAGCGCGGTGATGGATGATCTGCCCACGCCGGAAGCGACGAAATCCGGTTCCCTCAAGGACGCCCTGGTCGAAACCCGCCCGGTGACCTTCGAACAGGATGGCAAGCCGGTCACCCTGGACACCGGCTTCTATGACCGCGACAGGATGGGCGTGGGAATCACCTTCGCCGGCCCCGCCATCATCGAGCAGTACGACTCCACGACAGTTATTCCTCCGGGATTCTCCGGAACGGTGGACGCAGCTGGCAACCTCGTCATCGACTGCCCGGCCGCCACCCAGAGCGCCGAGAAACTGGCCACCCCGATCCTGATGCGCGTGATCGGCGGCGCCCTGAACTCCGCGGCGAAGGAAATGGCCTCGGTGCTGTTCCGCATGGCTTACTCCTCGATCATCCGCGAGTCCGAAGACCTCGGCGCAGGCCTGTTCGACAAGGACGGCAACGTGCTGGCCGAGTCCGACTCCACGCCGATGTTCATGGGCTCCATGCCCAAGATCGTCAAGGGCGTGATCTCGGTCCTCGGTGACGACATCCACGACGGTGACGTCATCCTGCACAACGATCCGTATCTGGGCGCCACGCACTCTCCCGACGTCGCGATCATCGAACCGATCTTCCACGACGGGGAACTCGTCGGCTTCGCCGGCGCCTCGGGCCAGCTGATCGACAACGGCGGCGCGTACTCCGGGCTGATGGTGGACATCCAGGACATCCAGTCCGAGGGCACCATCTTCCGTGCGGTGAAGATCTCCGAGAAGGGCGTCCGCCAGGAATCGCTGATCCGGCACATCCTCAACAACACCCGGACACCCACCTCAAACGAGGGCGACTTCCAGGCCATGATCGCCGCCTGCGAGCTGGCCAAGACCCGCTACATCGCCCTCATCGAGCGGTACGGCTTCGGCGCGGTCCGCGAAGCCGGCCAGAGCTGGATCGACTACTCGGAGCGGATGCTGCGCCAGGAGATCGCCAAGATCCCCGACGGCGTCTACGAGACCGAGGTCGGCTACCTGGACGACGACGGCCGCAACTACGGCAAGAAGCTGCCGATCGTCGTGAAGGTGATCGTCGAGGGTGACGAGATCACCTATGACCTCACCGGGTCCTCCGAACAGGTACCGACTGCCTACAACTGCGCCTTCGAGGGCACGACGGTCTCGGCGTTCACGTTCATCACCCGGATGATGTTCCTGGACGAGGTCGCCTTCCCCGTGTTCGTGCCCCAGAACGAGGGCATGCTCAAGCCGCTGAAGGTGATCGCCCCGGAAGGCACCATCTTCAACCCGACGTACCCGGCGGCGACCTTCTCGCGGTTCTCCCAGGTCCAGCGCGCCGTCGACCTGGCCCTGCGGGCCCTCGCCCCCGTTATCCCCGAACGCGTCACCGCCGGCAACTCCGCCCACATCCACTTCATCTCCTACTCAGGATGGGACGAGAAGCAGGGCGAGTACTGGGTCTACCTCGAGGTCAACGAGGGCTCCTACGGCGGCCGCGCCACCAGCGACGGTCCGGACTCCGTGGACAACCTCATTGCCAACACCCGCAACAACCCAATCGAGGAGCTCGAGTGGCGGTTCCCGATGCGCACCGACCGCTACGAACTGCGCGAGGAGCCCGCAGCGGCCGGAGAGTTCCGCGGCGGCATTGGCATCGTCCGGGAGAACACCTTCCTGACCGACACCGCGATCACCTGCGAGGGTGAACGCCACGAGTCGGACGTGCCATGGGGCGCCTTCGGCGGCCATGAGGGCCTCAACGGCTCGCTCGTGAAAAACGTCGGCCGGGCGGGCGAGGAGTCCTGGCCGTCCAAGGTCACCGGACGTCAACTGCTGGCCGGTGACTCCCTGCAGATCACCGTGCCCAGCGGTGGCGGCTTCGGCGATCCGCACAAGCGGGACCCGCTGAAGGTCCTCGAGGACGTGCTGGACGGCTTCACGACCGCCGAGGCGGCCGCCCGCGACTACGGCGTGGTCCTCAAGGAGGTCAACGCCCAGCTCACGGTCGACCTGGAGGCCACCGCCGAACGCCGCGAGGTCCTGGTCTCCGAGCTCAGTTCGGCAACCTGAGCCAAGCGCAGCAGTAAAAGGGGGCGGCCTGGAGCCAGTTATTGACGCTGGCCTCCAGGCCGCCCCCTTCGTTCCGCACCCATCACATCCTCATCACATCCCCCCATCCCCGTGAATTAGGAACCGTTATGACCACTGCCCCAACCTTTCAATTTGTCGAGTCTGATGTCAGGCCCAAGGACGTCCGGCTGGCCACCTGGATTTGCTTCTTCGCCTGGACCTTCGCCGTCTATGACTTCGTCCTGTTCGGCAACCTCCTGCCGAAGCTGGCCTCAGACCTAGGCTTGAGCGCTGCCCAGTCCACGGGGATCAATACCTGGGTGACCGCCGGCACTGCACTCGTGGCCTTCGGGATCGGCCCGATCGTCGACCGGATCGGCCGCCGCAAGGGCATCCTGATCGCCGTCGTCGGTGCCGCCGTCGCCTCCCTGCTGACCGCCACTGTCGGCTGGGTTGCGGGCCTCGCTGCCGGCTTGGGACTCGTCTTCCTGGTCCTCGTGCGTTCACTGGCCGGCCTCGGCTACGCCGAGCAAGCCATCAACGCGGCTTACCTCAACGAGATGTTTGCCCACAACAGCGATCCCGCCAAGGCCCGCCGCCGCGGTCTCATCTACTCACTCGTCCAGTCAGGCTGGCCGGTCGGCTCCGTCCTGGCTGCCGGGTCCGTCTACCTGCTGTTCCCCATCGGCGGGTGGGCGCTCTGCTTCGCCGTTGCCGCCCTTCCCGCCGTCTTCATCGTCATCGCCGGACGCTGGCTCAAGGAGAGCCCCCAATTCGCCCACCGTCACCAGATCGACAAGATGATCAAGGACGGCAGGGTCGATGAGGCCCAGCAGCTCGGAAGCAAATACGGAATCGACGTCACGGAGAAGGCCAGTCCGCTCGTCTCGGTCTTCCGTGGGGAGTCGCTGCGGTCCACCCTGACGATCGGCGGAGCCTTCCTCCTGAACTGGCTCGGAGTCCTTGCATTCGCGATTCTTGGCACGTCGCTGCTTACCGCACCGGACGGTAAGAACATCGAGTTCGACAACGCGTTGCTGGTCCTTATCATCTCCAATGCCACGGCCTTCGCCGGCTACCTTTGCCACGGCTGGCTCGGCGACCGGATCGGGCGCCGCAACGCGATCGGGATCGGCTGGATCCTGTGTGCCGTCTCCTTCTTCACCATGCTCCAGGCACCGAACGGGAGCTTCCCGCTCATCATCGGTCTCTACAGCGCCGGGCTGTTCTTCCTCATCGGCCCCTTCTCCGCCCTACTGTTCTTCACCGGCGAGAGCTTCCCCGTCCATACCCGGGCAACGGGCAGCTCCCTTATCAATGCCTCAGGCCAGGTCGGGGCGATCATCGGCGGACTGTTGATCACCGCCACCCTCGCCGCCGGCGCCGGCTGGATCAACGCCACCCTCTGGTGGGGAGTGATCCCCATCCTGGCCTCCGGACTGCTGATCTTCGCCGCCCGGAACGTCGACCCCAGCAAGGTCCGGATGGACTGACAGGTCCGAACAGCACCACAAATACCATCCGCCCGGCGACAACTCCTGGCCCCCAGAGAGTTCTCGCCGGGCGGATGACATTAAATCCCTACAGTCACCGGACTCTGATTCGCGGATACCCTGCCCGCACGAGGTCTCCGGTCCTTTTGGACTTCACCCTATTCAGTTAGCCTGCGTCCATGCCGAGGTGTGGACGTGGTTGTTGCCGAACCGTACTTTTCGACGCAGAAGGGACACGCAAAGATGGCTGATACACCAGCATTCGAAAACTCAAACCAGATCCGTAATGCCAGGCAAAGCCCCGCATCGCACCTGTCGGAAGCGTTCGTCTCCGGCTCGGCGGCCGGCGCCGTTGAGCTTCGGGAGGTGCCGTTCCTGACGATGGTCGGTGTCAGGGTTGACCCGCAGACCGAAGCAGGAATGCGAATCTCCTCCGTGACCGGAGGCCTGCCACCCAAGTCAGGAGACATCCGGGGTACCGGCGACACCGCGGTGCTGTGGCTGGGCCCGGCAGAATTCCTGCTCGTGGCCCCCGCGGAATCCCACGAAAGCCTGGGCGGCGAGCTCCCCCGGGGGCTCATCACGGCACTGGCGGACGGCCAGGGCCAGGTGGTGGACCTGTCCGCCA
>NZ_JBFTOC010000016.1:0-96861 GCF_056397785.1 Arthrobacter sp. 05L421 | reverse complement strand
CCGCCGCACATCCGCAAGGCCCTCACCGCCCGGGACCGGGGCTGCGCCTTCCCCGGCTGCACCATCCCCGCGCCCTGGTGCGAGGCCCACCACATCGATTACTGGTCCCGCGGCGGGACCACCGGAACCGAGAACGGAACCCTGCTCTGCTCCCATCACCACCACGTGATCCACAAGGAACACTGGACCATCCGGCTCAAATCCGGGATCCCCTGGTTCATCCCGCCACCCCACCTCGACCCCCGCCAACACCCCAGACGCAACCACTACTTCCGACCCACAAATCCAGTCGCTGCGGCCTGACAGGGCGCCGCAGAACATGACGGCAGCATGACAGGCGCCGCAAGATAAGATGCCGCGGGACACGGTGGCGGGGGATATGACGGCAGCGGGTCAGGGTGCAGCCGCCCAGGTGCCGCAAGGCAAGGTGGCGCAAAACAAGTTGGCGGGTGCATGACGGCAGCGAGCCAGACCGCCGCAGGACCGGCGCGGCGAATCACGCGGCGACGGCGACGGCGACGGCGATGGCCGAACGGCCCCGGGACCGCCGCAACCATTGCTTCCGGCCCGACGGCCTCATGACGGCCGTGTGTCTGCAGCCAGGGCTGCGACTGCGGCGCCCGCGGCATCACAACGTGGTTTCACAACGGCTACACGACTGCGGCCCCGGTCAGAGCCCGTGCATCCCGGAAAACGGCCCGCCCGCGCCGCCGGCCACCAGGAGAAACGCTCCTTGAGTTTCTCAGGTACGTGGGGCATATGGAGGAGTATTATTCCTTCCGGGGGGCGGGCCTGGAAAGAGAATAGCCATGCTCAAGGACAAGCAAGTCGGCGCAGTGCTACCGGCAGCGGACATCGCCCGTGCACGGGATTTCTACCGGGATAAGCTCGGACTCGAACCCGAAAACCCGGACGCCGACGACAACCTGCAGTACAAATGCGGCGGAGGAACCGCGTTCCTCCTTTACCAAACGTCCAATGCCGGAACAGCCAAGAACACGCAGATGGCCTGGTTGGTCGATGACCTTCCCGGAGCTGTTGCGGAATACCGTGCCAAGGGAGTCGTCTTCGAGGAATACGATTTCCCGGGTCTAAAAACCGAGGGCGGCATCGCCACCACTCCGGACGGAAGCTCGGCCGCATGGTTCCTGGACTCGGAGGGCAACATCCTGACGCTCGTCAACATGCCCTAGCGCCAACCGCTGGATGGCGGCACGGCCTTGCCGGGGACTGAGTTGCCGGACACGGTGCCAGGCCACAAGCCCACGGCGGGGAACGGACCAAAACTCCCGACAAGGAGCCCAAACACAAAGCCCGAACACAAGCCCGAACAGAAGGCACAAACACGAAGCCCGGCCGGATTGCGAAAACGCCTCCGGCCGGGCTTTGTGCGCCCCGGGCTTCGTGAGTGCGCGAAGCTACGGGTCCGTGCGGGCTTCCGGTTCTTCTGACCACGCCATGCTCGGTCCAATCGCGTCGATCGCCTGGGACAGCGGGATTCCGGAGCCGTCGCGTCGGCCATGCTCGCCGGGGAGTGAGCGCGCCACGCCGGCCAGGGAGGAAGCCTTGGCCGGACCGTGGCCGGCCCAGCCGAGGAGCAGCGTGTCCTCGCCCTTGAGGAAGCGGTGGGCGCGTACCCCGGCAGTGGCCCGGCCCTTGATCGGGTATTCGGCCAGCGCGGTGACCTTCGCAGCCCCGGGGGCCGTGCCCGGCAGGGCGCCGTCCGTCCCCGCGATGGTCACGACGACGGCGGCGTCGTCAGCAGGGCTGGAGGTCCCGAAGAACATCACCCGGTCCCCGGCGGCCAGCTTGATCCCGGCCATGCCGCCCGCGGTCCGTCCCTGCGGGCGGACGGCGGAGGCACTGAAGCGCAGCAGCTGGGCCTGGCGAGTGATGAAGACGAGGTCGTCGTCGTCGGACCCGGCGGGGGCAACGCCAACCACGGTGTCCTTGTCCTTGAGCGCGATCACTTCCCAGTCCTCGCGGTTCAGCGGATAGTCCGGCTGGACCCGCTTGACCACGCCTTGGGCGGTTCCAATTGCGAGGACCTGGTCAAGCGGCGCGAAGGCCACCAGAGACTCGCCCTTTAGCAGCGTGATGAAGTCCTTGGCCGCGACGCCGCCGGCCATATTCGGGGTACCCGATGTCGGGGGCAGTACGGGCATGTCCATGATTTGCAAGCGCAGCATGCGGCCCTGCGAGGTCACGGCTGCGATCTCGCCGCGGGCGGTGGTCTTGACCACGGAGGAGAAGACATCGTGCCGGGTCCGCGGTCCGGCCTCGGCCAGGCTGTCCTGGTTGGCGGTGCGGGCGATCTGCCCGGACGCGGTGAGGATGGCCCAGCAGGGATCGTCCGCGATCTCGAGGGCAAGCGGTGCGGCTTTGCCCTTGGTGCCGTTGGCTGCGCCCCCTGCGGCTGCCACGGTGGGGGAGACGGCCTCCGATTCCAGCAGCACGGTCCGGCGCGGCGTGCCGTACTTTTCCGCGATCTCGCCGAGTTCGTCCGACACCAGGGCGCGGAGCAGCACGGGAGAGCCCAAGATAGCCTCAAGCTCCGCGATCTCACGCCGGAGGTCCTCCTGCTCCTTCTCCAGCTCGACCCGGGAATACTTGGTCAGCTGCCGCAGGCGCAGTTCCAGGATGTAGTTGGCCTGGATCTCGGTGAGATCGTAAATGGACATCAGCCGTGTCCGGGCCGCGGCGACCTCGTCGGAGGACCGGATGATCTGGATGACCTCGTCGATGTCCACGATCGCTACCAGCAGGCCCTCGACCAGGTGCAGGCGGTCTTTCTTCTTGCCCAGCCGGAAGGCGGTGCGGCGCCTGACGACATTGATCCGGTGGTCCACGTAGACCGTGAGCAGCTGGAGCAGCCCGAGGGTCTGCGGCTGACCGTCGACAAGCGTGACGTTGTTGATCCCGAAGGAGTCTTCCATCGGGGTGTAGCGGTAGAGCTGCTGGAGCACGGCGGTGGGGTTGAAGCCGTTCTTGAGCTCAATGACCAGCCGCAGGCCGTGTTTGCGGTCCGTGAGGTCCACGACGTCGCTGATGCCGGTGAGCTTCTTGCCGTTGACGGCGTCCTTGATTTTCTCGATCACCTTCTCCGGCCCCACCATGTAGGGCAGTTCCGTCACCACCAGGCCGGTGCGGCGGGCCGAGAGCTGCTCGATGTCCACCTTCGCCCGGGTCTTGAAGGAGCCGCGGCCGGTGGCGTAGGCGTCGCGGATGCCGTCCAGGCCTACGATCCGGCCGCCGGTGGGCAGGTCCGGGCCGGGGACGAACCTCATGACGTCCTCAAGGGTGGCGTCCGGGTTGTCGATCAGGTGCCGGGCGGCGGCGATGACTTCCACGAGGTTGTGCGGGGCCATGTTGGTGGCCATGCCGACGGCGATGCCCGTGGCGCCGTTGACCAGCAGGTTGGGGAACGCGGCCGGCAGCACCTCCGGCTGGGTCAGCTGGTTGTCGTAGTTGGGAACGAAGTCGACGACGTCCTCGTCGAGATGGTCCGTGAGGGTCAAGGCCGCGGCTGCCAGCCGGGCCTCCGTGTAGCGGGGGGCCGCGGGGCCGTCATCGAGCGAGCCGAAGTTGCCGTGCCCGTCGATCAGCGGCAGCCGCAGGGAGAAGTCCTGGGCCATGCGCACCATGGCGTCGTAGATGGCGGCGTCGCCGTGCGGGTGCAGCTTGCCCATGACCTCGCCCACCACGCGGGCGCTCTTGACGTGGCCGCGGTCCGGGCGCAGCCCCATGTCGGACATCATGTAGAGAATTCGCCGCTGGACGGGCTTCAGTCCGTCGCGGGCGTCCGGGAGGGCCCGGGAGTAGATCACCGAATAGGCATACTCGAGGAACGAGCCTTCCATTTCGGAGGTGACATCGATATCGACGATGTTCTCTACGAATATTCCTGCGGAATCCGGGCTGGTTTCCCCTGCCGGGGGCGTGGTTTGGCGGCGTGCCATAAGGCTGGTGGATCCTTCTGAGGGGTGCTGAACGGGTACTTCGTAAGTTTATGACTAGGCTAAGCCTATGGTGGATCAGCCGGCGGACGGCGTATATCCGGAATATTGGGAAGCCGATGTTGTCCTGCGCGACGGCGGCACAGCGCATGTTCGCCCCATCCACCCCTCCGATGCAGATGCGGTCCAGGCTTTCCACGTGGGCCAGTCCCAGAAGTCCATCTACATGCGTTTCTTCGCCTTCAAATCCAAGCTTTCCAGCAAGGAACTCAAGCGCTTCACCGAGGTGGACTTCAAGGACCGGGTGGCCCTGGTGATCACCATCGGCGGCGAAATCCTGGGCATCGGCCGCTATGACCGGCTCGACGAACCCTCAGAGGCAGAAGTCGCCTTCAATATTGCCGACGCCCACCAGGGCCGCGGCATCGGCTCGATCCTGCTCGAACACCTCGCCGCCGCCGCCCGCGAAAACGGGATCCGCAAATTCAGCGCCGAAGTGCTCCCCGAGAACCGCAAGATGCTCATGGTCTTCTCCGATGCCGGCTACGACGTCAAACGGCACTTCGACGACGGCGTGATCAGCCTTGAGTTCAACATCGACCCCACCGACAAGTCCCGCGCCGTGATGGAATCCCGCGAGCACCGCGCCGAGGCCCGCAGCATCCAGGAACTGCTCGCCCCGTCCTCCGTGGCGGTGATTGGCGCCAGCCGCAAGTGGGGCACCGTGGGCTACCAGCTCCTCGAACACGTCATCGAAGGCGGTTTCAGCGGCCCGGTCTATGCAATCAACCCGGAGGCCCTGGAACTCGCGGGAATGCTCTCCTTCGCCCGGCTCTCCGAGGTCCCCGGCCCGGTCACCCTCGCCATCATCGCGGTCCCGTACGACGAGGTCCCTAAAGTGGTCCAGGAATGCGCCGACGCCGGCGTCAAGGGGATCGTGGTGGCCACCGCCGGGTACGCGGACGACGGCGAACGCGGTCTGGCCCGCCAGCGCGAACTGGTGCGGCAAGCCCGCGCCAACGGCATGCGCGTGATCGGCCCGGCATCGCTGGGCATCGTCAACACCAACCCGACCGTTTCCCTCAACGCCTCGATGGCGCCCGCCCTGGCCCGCCGCGGCGGCCTGGGGCTGTTCAGCCAGTCTGCCGCGATCGGCGTCTCCCTCTACGCCGCCTCCAGCCGCCGCAGGGTGGGCATCTCGACCTTCCTTTCCGCCGGCAACCGGGCAGACGTCTCCGGCAACGACATGATGCAGTACTGGGAAGACGACGCCGACACCACGGCGGTGGGCCTGTACCTGGAATCGATCGGCAATCCGCGCAAGTTCTCCCGGCTGGCCCGCCGCCTGGCCCGGACCAAGCCCGTGATCGTGGCCAAGTCCGACGCCATGGGCCTGAACCTTCCGCCCGGACACGCCGTCCGCACCACCCAGGCGCCCCCGGAGGCGCTGGACGCCATGATGCGGCAGGCCGGGGTGATCCGGGTTGAGACGATCGAAGAGCTCATGGACGTCGCCCAGATCGTGTCGAGCCAGCCGCTGCCCAAGGGCGCCGGGATTGCCGTTTTCAGCAACTCGCGCGCCCTTGGCAAGGTGGTCGCGGACAGTTCTGCCCGTCAGGGGCTCGGGGTAGAGCGGATTGTTGCCGACGTCGACCTCGAAACCGGCATGTCCCGGGCGCTGCCAGCCCTGCGACGCAGCCTGCAAGAAACGCTCACCCCGGATACCGTGCATGCGGCGGTGGTGGCGTTGCTTCCGGCACGCGGCCTCACCGTCGAAAAGATCGCCGGCGTGCTGGCGGAATGTTCCTCTGCGGCCGGCAAACCGGTCGTTGCCGCCTTTAGCGGAATCCTTGATCCCTCCATATACGTGGAAGGCATGGTCGGCGCGGAACCGGATCAGCCACACCAGCCCCTGCTTGCTCCGCCTGTTCCGTGCTACTCCAACCCGGGAGCGGCGGTGGCGGCCCTGGCCGCCGTCGTGCGTTACGCCCAGTGGCTGGACCGGGATCAGGGCCTGTTTGTGGAACCCGAAGGTTGCCACCCGGAGGCTGCCCGGGCGGACCTGGAGCAGCTGCTGCACAATGTGGGCGGCGAGCAGCTCGTCCGGCTGGACCAGGACACGGCCGCGCGGCTGCTGGGCCACTACGGCATCCGGCTGGTTCCGTCCGTCGGGTTCGAGACGGCGGAGGAGGCCGTGGCAGCGGCGGAGCAGCTCGGCTGGCCTGTGGCTCTGAAGACCACGGATCCCGCGCTGCGGCACCGGCTGGACCTGGGCGGTGTGCGGCTGGACATCCAGGACGCTGATTCGCTGCGGCGCAACGTGCTGGAGATGCGCAAGTCGCTGGAGAGGTACGGCTCCCCGTCCCTCGAAGTGCAAACAATGGTGCCCGTGGGGCAGGCCTGCACATTCCGTGCCATCGAAGACCCGCTGCTGGGCCCGGTGATCTCCTTCGGCCTGGCCGGCGACGCCGTGAACCTGCTCGATGACTGGGCCCACCGCGTGCCGCCGCTCTCCGGTTCCGACGTCCAGGACTTTATCCGAGCGCCCCGGGCCTCGCGGAAACTCTTTGGGTATCAGGGCCTGCCCGCCGTAGATGTCGCGGCCCTGGAGGATCTCGCCGCCCGCCTCACGAGGCTGAAGGACAACCATCCGGAGATCGCGCTGGTGCACTTCAATCCAGTCCTCGCCGGGCCCGACGGCGCCTCGATCCTTGCCGCCGACGTCAGGATCGCGAACGCCGCCCAGCGGACGGACAGTGCGCGCCGGGCGATGCGCAGCTAGGCTCCCTGCTTGCGGTGTACCGCAGGCCGCCGCAGCCGGCGTCCGTTTCCGGGCCGGCAGTTAGCAAGTCCCCTACCGATCTGTGAAAATGGAGACTATGAGCTCCCAGCCTCCAACACCCAAGCCCCTGGCGACCGCGCCCGCACGCCAGACCGCGCACCACCACGGCCTCCATGACCACAGTGCGCAGGGCCAGAGCCTGGAAGGGGCCCTCCAGCAGGCCGGTTTCTACCCCCGGCTCGTGGCTGACGTCGTCGCCGATGCCCTGGACGGCCGCGACTGCGTGGCCCACCTGGTCCATCTTGAGACCCACTTTGATCGCGCCGAGGTCCGTCGCCACATCACTGTCCTGGTGTTGACCGATGACATGCTGGTCATCACCCATGTCGATGACCAGCAGCTCGACGACGCCGGTGAGCAGACCGTCGCCCAGGTGTCCACCGAGTCCGTCCCCGTGACCCAGATCCGCTCGGTGGTCCTGAGCTATGTCTATGCCCAGCCGCAGGACTATAAGCCCTCCGACCCTGTCCGGGAGCTGACTCTGTCCATCGCATGGTCCGGCGGCCAGCGCCTGGACATGGGCCCGGCCAGCTGCGGGGACCCGCAGTGCGAGGCCGATCACGGCTACAGCGGCACCATTGCGCAGGAAGACATCGTCCTGCGGATCAGCGCCGAAGCGGACGGTCTGCAGGCCGTGCAGGACGCCAAGCTGTTCGCCCGCGCCTTGCGTGCAGTGAACACCGGCTCCGCGGCCCCGGTCCCGCACAACGGGCCCGGTTTGCCGCCCCGACCGCGGATGGGTGTGTTTGGAAACCGCCTCAGCCGCGGCCACCAACGCTGACATGGCTCGCGTCCGCCAGCCTGAAGCCGCCCAAGATCAGCTGCCAGATCCGGTGCTAAGGCCCTCCCTTGCCGGCACCGGTGCCGCCTTGCCCGTCCCGGTGGCCGCTGGCGCCGGCCCCTCCCCGCTCCCTGCGGCCCCGGCGTTCGGACAGCGGTCCATCGCCGAGGTAATGACCAGCGCCGCGGCAAGCCTGGGCGTCCCCGGATTCGAGAACAAGCTGAATCTTCCGCCCGCCAAACGCGTGTGCGTGGTGCTGGCCGACGGACTGGGTCGGAACCTGTTGAAGCAGAAGATCGCCCACACCCCGTTCCTGCGGACTGTCCTGCAAGCCGGCCAAGGCCAGGTGCCCGTCTCGCTGGACTCCGCATTCCCGTCCACCACCGCGGCTTCCCTCGCCAGCTTTGGCACCGGACTGTCGGCGGGCCAGCACGGCATGGTGGGCTACGACGTCCTGGACCCGGATCAGGACCGCGTAGTGAACATGCTGAGCAACTGGGACGCCGGCGTGGACCCGCGGACGTGGCAGCCGTTCCCCACCGTGTTCGAAAGAGCCGCTGAGCACGTCGATGTCACCACCGTCAGCCTCCCGCAGTTCAGCACGTCGGCCATGACGGAGGCGGCGCTCCGCGGAGGCCGTTTCATCACCGGAACCACCTCGCATGCCCGGACCGAAGCGGCCGCCGAGGCCATGGCCGGCGCCGGGCCCTCGCTGATGTACTTCTATGTCAATGAGCTCGACAAGGCCGGGCACCGCCATGGCTGCCAGTCACCTCAATGGGAGTACCAGCTCGAAGAACTCGATGCCACGGTGCGGCGGCTCAGCGCCACACTGCCCGCCGGCACCACTGTGCTGCTCACGGCGGACCACGGAATGGTGGATGTGCCCGAGTCGCAGCGGATCGATTACTCCGCGGAGCCGGCACTCCTCGTGGGCGTCCGGCACACCGCGGGCGAGCCGCGGATGGTCCATCTGTACCTCGAGGATAGAAGGGACGACGCCGCCCGCGCCGGCCTGCTGGCGAACTGGCGGGCCCGATTCGGGGACAGGATATGGGCTTTCACCCGTGAGGAAGCGATCGCGGGCGGGCTTTTCGGCGACGTGCGGGCCGAGGCCGCCTTGCGGATCGGTGACATCATGATCGCCGCCCGGGACTCGCTGGCGCTCTACGATACGCGCAGGGTCCGGCCCACTGCCTTGGAGGTGGTGGGCCAACACGGGTCCCTGACGAAAGCCGAGCGGGAAGTCCCGCTGCTCTACTTCCAGGCAGACGGTAAGAGAGCGCCGCGCCGCTGACGTACCGGGCCCGAAATTCATGCCGTAAATTCTGGCCTAACACGGGCGGCTCAAACCCTGCAACGGTTCGCGGCTGGCGCCCTAACTATTGCTCTTACTGGTCGTTGCGGGTTCCGAAGACGATTTCGTCCCAGCTCGGAACGCTCGACCGCTTCGGCTTGGTGGGCTGGCGCTCCGGCTGCTCTGTGCTGGCGTCGATCCGGCCGGCGTCGTTCCGGCTGGCGCCGTGTGACTCGCGGTGCTGCCGTCGGGACGATCCGCCGCCGATCAATTCATCCAGGCCGGGACTGGGCGTGGGGGATTTGGCCACAGGGCGCAGTTGCGAGGCCGCGATGGTGACTTCCCGTGTCTCAGTGCTGACGCCGTCGTGCAGTTTCAGTGCATCGTCCTCCTCCTGGAGGCGCGGTGCGAGGGTTAGCCGGGAAAGCATTGACGGCCTGCCATCGCGGCGTCGCGTGAAGGCATCGGTTTCCGGGGCTGCGGCCTCGAGAGCCGGAACCTCCCGCTGCCCTGCATCTGATGTGGCGGAGTCGGATTCGGCGGGGACGGCTTCGGCGGAGTCGAGATCGTCAGCCGTAGCGGCTTCGGGGAAGGACTCCGGTTCCGACGCTTGTGGAACCTCGGGCACCTCAGACGGACGGGGGTGGGCCGCGGGAACGCCGGTGGTCAGGAGCGTGGCCAGGGCGTCGTCCGCGTCCTCGTCCACTCCGATCCGCTGTCCGCGGCGGGACCGCAGCATATCCAGCAGCCCGTCGGCGTCCTGCTCCTGGTGGATCCGGTCCTGCTGAAGCAGCATCTGGTGAATAATGCTGTGCTGGCCGGTCGCCGTGCGGGCCGCGGCCTCAGCATCAGTTTCAAAGTCGAAGGGCCGGTCGGAGACGGCCGTGAGGCGCCGCGTCGGCACGGGGCCTTCAAGCGGCTCGAGTTCGCTCAGCTGCTGCGCCCAGCGGTTGGCGTTCTGCAGGGACTTCCGGGCGGGATGGAAGGTCCACATTGCCGGCGGCTCCTCGCCGATCCCGGCGGGGCCGCCAGGCTTGGGCTCGAAGCGAGCCACAACGTTCCAGCTGCCGTCGGGACGTCGCCAGGAATCCCACTCCAGTGTTGAGGGTTCCACGCCGTAAGCCCTGAGGCGGTGCTCCACCATGTCGCTGAGGGATGCCGGGTTTTCGCCGAACACGGACCGGTAGACGTCTTGGCCAGGGGCGGGGGATGCCACCTCCACCTTGCGGGCCTGCTGGGCGATGTACTCGCGCTCAGCCAGGACCGGGCCCTCATAGCGCTGGACTTTCTCCAATGGAATTCCGGACAGCTCCGCCACCTCGGCGGCGGTGGCTCCGTTGCGAATCCTGGTCTGGATGTCGCGCGGAGACATGGCAATAGGAGGCGCGGCCGCGCTGGACGCGGTCTTCGCCGACATCCGGCTGGCTGCCACCCTAAGTGCTTCATCGATCGGCAGCTGGAACATCTCGCCGCCGGTGCCACTCAACAGGAGATGCTCTCCGTCGTCGTGGACGCCTACAAGCCGTAGATCCTGCATACAAATCCTCCACCCTGGCATTACTAACAATCGAAACTCTGCCACCAGCGGGACACATTTCGGGTTAGGACAGCAGGCGCGCCGTGATTTTCCGCGACTTTCCGCGACTTTTCGCCGAATTTTTCCCGTCTGCGGAAGAGATCGTGGAAGGGACACCGGCGGGCTCTGGCATTCGGGAGGCGCTTAAGCAAAAATGACCCGACACCGGGCACAAAAACCGCATGTCCGGTGTTGTCAACGGTGAACCGCTCCCGGAGCCCAGGGTTACCATCCCGGCGGGCCATCCTGAAACGGCGAATCAACCGAACGAATGCGGAGTGTGAGCAACAAATAATGGCGACTGATTACGATGCGCCGCGCAAGACCGAAGAGGACCTCAGTGAGGATTCGATTGAGGCCCTGAAGGCGCGGCGTACGGAGAAGCCTTCCGCCGTGGTGGATGAAGATGAGTCCGACCTTGCCGAAGGCTACGAGCTCCCCGGCGCTGATTTGTCTGGGGAGGAACTGCTGGTCCGGGTCCTGCCCGCCCAGGCAGATGAATTCACCTGTGCCTCCTGCTTCCTCGTTCGCCACCGTTCGCAGATTGCCCGCGAAAGAGATGGCCTTAAGTACTGCAAGGATTGCGAGGGCTAGGCAGGCGGCAGCCCTGGTTGTGAAACGCGACGGTTTAAGGGCGGTGAGGAAACGGGCAGGAACTAGGAGTTGAGCGCGGCGATCAGTTGCTCCGGGTGCCGGGTGGACGTGAGCCAGTACGGGGTGCGATCCGAGGGGTCCTCGATCTCGATCCGGACCACCGGATCCACCCAGCCGCGGATACACAGGAACGCCAGCCCGTTGAGCCGCGTGCCCCGTTCCGCCGTCGCTTCCTTGCCGCGGAACGCCGTGACTTTGCCCAGGAACCCGCGTTCAATCGAGGCCCTGCCCACCTTCAGGGTGGTCCTGGTGACAGTGATTGACGGTGTGGACAGCACCAGCAGTACGGCGATGACGATGAAGATCACGATGGCCGCGGTAATGCCGGCCCAGATGCTGATGGGCGCCAGCATGAGGATCCCTGCGCTGGCGAACAACGCCGACACCAGCCAGATCCAGAAGTTCGGCCAGAGCTTCTCGGCGTAAAGGACGGTGGAGTCGCTCGGGGCGCTCTTCGGGGCAGGCGCAGCTGCGCTGGATTCGGGCATAAGCACAGCTTTTCATCTTTCCCTGGCTATTTCACCTCGGCGCCTGTCCGGCGCCCACGCCCCACCATCCCGCATCAGAGCCCGCTGCAATCGCGCGGGCGGCGGGCGCGGGAAGGCCGGCGGCGGCTAGGACGAAGTTCCGTGCGGGCGTTAGAGTGAGGGACTGTGACTGAAGAAAACACCGCCGTCGCCAGTGCCGCCTTGACGGCCAGCGACGCAGCCTACGGAACGCCCACCTTGACGGTACAGCTGAAAATGCTCGACGACGGGCTCGAGCCGCCGTCGTACGCGCACCCGGGCGACGCCGGAGCCGACCTTCGCGCCCGTGAGGACGTGGTCCTCGCACCGGGGGAGCGCCGCCTCGTTCCCACCGGTGTATCGATTGCGCTCCCGGATGGCTTCGTAGCGCTGATTCACCCCCGGTCCGGCCTCGCCACCAAGCACGGACTGACGGTTGTGAATGCTCCCGGCACGGTGGACGCCGGCTACCGCGGAGAAATCGCGGTGACACTGCTCAATACGGACCGGGACGAGGCGATCGAGCTCCGTCGCGGCGATAGAATTGCACAAATGGTCATTCAGCGTGTGGAGTATGCCAGGTTCCTCCCGGTCGATCAGCTCGACGGCTCGGTTCGCGGCGGGGGAGGCTTCGGCTCTACCGGCGGTTTCGGCGGACCGGCCTGAGCGCAGGCCCCGGCCTGGCCACGGGAGCCATTCGGGATTTTCAGCGCCGCACGGGCACTGAAGCAACACGGGCACTGAAGCAAGATGGGCACTGAAGCAAGACAGGCGCTGAAGCAAGATCAGCGGTGCAGGAAAAATGAGCAGGCGGCCGCAGGGTAGCGGGCGGTCACGCGGACAGGCGCCAGGATGGCGCCGGGCGGCGGCACAGGATCACAACTGAAGGAGACACCCCATGGTTTTTGGGCGCGGCAAGAAAGCCAAGCAGGAGCAGCCGACGGAGCCGGGCGAGGCCACGGAAGCTGCCGTTGACGCCGCCGCGACGCCGGCCGGGAACGCAGCCAAAAGCGCCGGCCGGGCCGCGACTGGTCCCTTCGACGTCTCGGAAATCGATGACCAGGACGGGTACGTGGACCTCGGTGCGTTGCTGATCGCACCCCGTGAGGGCCTCCAGCTCCGCCTGGAAGTTGAAGAGGCGAGCCAGCGCGTCGTCGCCGTCACCATGGACCTGGAAGGCTCGAGCCTGCAGCTGCAGGCCTTCGCCGCACCCCGTTCCGAGGGCCTGTGGGATGAAATCCGTGAGCAGATCGGCCAGTCGGTCGGCAGCCAGGGAGGCCAGGTCGAGGAGGTCGAGGGCAGCTTCGGCACCGAGCTCGTGGCGAAGCTCCCCGCCGGCGGCGGCGACGGCAGCCAGGGGTACCGCGTGGCCCGCTTCATCGGCGTCGACGGCCCGCGCTGGTTCCTCCGTGGCGTCTTCGGCGGCGAGGCGGCACTGGACCGCGACGCCGCGGCCGGGCTGGAAGGGCTTTTCCGGCAGATCGTCGTGGTCCGCGGCGAGAATCCGATGCCGCCGCGTGATCTGCTGCAGCTTCGCCTGCCCAAGGACACCTCGCCCGCCCCGTCGCCGCAGGCGGCGCCCGAATTCGAACAGCCGGAACGCGGACCGGAGATAACCCAGATTGGCTGATGCCGCCGGCAGGAAAGCCGCCGCCGCTATGTCGGTCCGGGACCTGCCGGACCGTGGGCGGGTGCTGTGCCACGGCTTCATCGAGTCCGTCACATACGTGCCCGCCACCCAGGTGGCATCCTTCATCGCGATCCTGATCGATCGCGATACCCCTGCTCCCGTCACCCGCTTCCCGGGTCTTGGTGCCAAGGCCGGAGCCGCAGCGGCCAGCAGCGTGCCCGCGAACGGCGTGTCCACCCACCGGGTGCGTCCGGGCGCGCAGCGCCAGCGGCCCACTGGCCCCAAAGAGCGGCTGCGCGTTGTTTGGCTGGGCCGGCGCCGGATCCCCGGTGTCGACGCCGGCACGGAGCTCAGGCTCGAGGGCATGGTCACCATGCGCGACGGGCTGCCCACGATCTTCAATCCCCGTTACGAAATACTGTCCCGCCAGGAGGAGCAATGACCTTGCCCGAACACCCCGAGCGGGCCCGCCCGGACTGGACACAACCGGACGGGACACACCAGGACGGGACAGGAGAGAACCGGACACAACAGGACGGGACACAACAGAACCCAGGCCAGCAGGAACCGCGGGAAACCACAGGCGGTAACCGGGACATGTCCCCACCTGTTGCTTCCCAGCCCTCCCAGCCCACGGTCGCCCGGCCCACAGTCTCGCAGCCAAGCGTCGCCCAACTTGCCGAAGACTATGCGGCCAAGGCCGGTCTGCACCGCTCAAGCAACGGCAACATCGACGTGCTCAAGAGCGCCGGCGGCATCCAGGGCATCGCCGAGAGCATCCTGCCGGGCCTCGTCTTCCTGATTGCCTTCACCATCGACAGGGAAAACCTGACCCTGGCCGTCATTGCTTCCCTGACGGTGGCCGCCGTCTTCACCGTGGCACGGCTGGTGCAGCGCAAGCCGCTGACACAGGCGCTGGCGGGGTTCATCGGCGTCGGACTCTCCGCATGGCTTGCCACCTCGACCGGCAAGGCAGAGAACTTCTACGTGCTGGGGTTCTTCACAAATGTCGGCTACATCCTGGCCATGTCCATCTCCGTGGCCGTGCGCTGGCCGATCGCCGGACTGCTCTTCGGCTTCATCCGCAACGAGGGCGTGGAATGGCGCAAGGACCCGAAGCGGGTCAGGGCCTACAGCGTCGGCACTTGGGTGATAGTTGCCGTGCTGGTCCTGCGGCTCGTGGTGCAGGTGCCACTGTACTTCATGGGGGAGCAGGGCCTGGCCGCCCTCGCCACCACCCGGCTCATCATGGGCGCACCGCTCTACATCCTGGGGATCTGGATTGCCTGGCTGCTCACCCGGCCGGCCCCGGTGCCCGCCGGCGCAAAAGAGCCCAACTGACCCTATGCTCTATCAGATATGGCCGTCCCCAGCTCTGGGAACGGCCATATCTGATAGTGCAACTGTGGAGCGGACGGCCCTAGCCGTCGAAGCCGTCGTCCCCGGCCGGCTGGGTGCCGTGGCCGTGCTGGTCCGAGGTCACCGGGTGCTGATCCTCGAGCGGGGATTCGGGTGCCAGCAAAGCGCGGAGTTCGTCCTCGGCCGCGATCGTGGTGACGAAGAACAGTTCGTCGCCGCCGTCGATCACGTCATCGCGGCTCGGCGTGATGGGCGCCTGGTCCCGTAGGATCGCCACGAGCGTGGAGTCCTCGGGCCACTCGACGTCGCCCACGGTCAGGCCGATCACGTGGGAGTCGTGCGGGACCGTGAACTCCACCAATGAGGACACCCCGGTCTGGAGCGTCAGGAGCCGGACAAGGTCACCGATTTCCACCGCTTCCTCCACCAGCGCGGTCATGAGCTGCGGGGTGTTAACCGCGACGTCGACGCCCCAGGAGTCGTCGAACATCCAGTCGTTCTTGGGGTTGTTGACCCGGCCGACGGTGCGCCCGACGCCGAATTCCGTCTTGGCCAGCAGCGAGACCACCAGGTTGACCTTGTCGTCACCGGTGGCGGAGACCACGACGTCGGCGTCCTCGAGTTTGGCGTCCTGCAGGGTGCTCAGCTCGCAGGCATCACCGACCAGCCAGTGCGCGCCGCGCAGGCCGCTGCGGCCGATTACTTCCGGCTTCTCGTCGATCAGCAGGATTTCGTGCTTGTGGGCCAGCAGCTCGCGGGCGATCGAGGAACCGACGCTTCCGGCACCGACGATGACGACTTTCACTCAGGACTCCTTGGCGGGGGATTTGGCGAGAACATGGCCGATCTCGGAGCTGCGGTCCACGTTCAGCATGGCGTGGACGGTGTCGCCGTCCTGATAGGACGTGCCGGCAGCGGGCAGCATGCCCTCGCCGAACCGGGTCAGATACGCGATCCGGATGCCGGCCGCCTTTTCGATCGAGGAGATCGGGTGCCCGATCCAGTCGGGGTTGAGGTCAACCTCGGCGAGGACCAGCCGGCCCGAGGGCTCCCGGTAGTCGCCGGCGATGTGCTGTTCGGGCAGGATGCGGCGCAGCACCTGGTCGGCGCTCCAGCGGACCGCGGCGACCGTGGGAATGCCGAGACGCTGGTAGATTTCGGCGCGGCCCGGGTCATAGATCCTGGCCACCACATGAGGAACGTGGAAGGTCTCCCGCGCCACCCGGGTGGCGAGGATGTTTGAGTTGTCGCCGCTGGAAACGGCGGCGAAGGCATAAGCTTCCTCGACGCCGGCCCGCTTCATCGTCTCGCGGTCAAACCCGACCCCGGTGACCTTCCGTCCGGAAAACCCTGTGCGGAGCCGCCGGAAGGCGCGGTCATCCTGGTCGATGATGGCCACCGAATGGCCGGCGTCCTCGAGCGTGTGTGCCAGGGTTGACCCAACTCGGCCACAACCCATGATCACGAAGTGCGCCACATGGGCCTCCTCTTGGTTCTGCGTCTGATACTGGGTAAAACTCTACCGGCCAGACGGCGTCGGGAGGCCAAGGCCACGGGGCGCCGGGCAGCGTGCTTGCGGACGCCAACATCGCCGTCATGACATCGCGTCCGAATCAGACTAGTTTTGTCTGGTGCTGACAATTTTCAATGCCGTGAAGCGGGTGCTGGTAGGCAAGCCCTTCCGGAACGACCGTCTGGCCCACACGCTCTTGCCGAAGCGCATCGCGTTGCCCATTTTCGCCTCGGACGCCCTGTCTTCGGTGGCTTATGCCCCGGATGAAATCCTCCTGACCCTGGCCTTGGCCGGCGTGAGCGCGGTGGCCATCGCGCCGTGGGTGGGCCTCGCCGTCATAGTGGTGCTCCTGACCGTTGTGGCCTCCTACCGCCAGAACGTCCACGCCTACCCCTCCGGCGGCGGCGACTACGAGATCGCCAACGTCAACCTCGGCAAGTATGCAGGCCTCACCGTAGCCTCGGCGCTGCTGGTTGACTATGTGCTGACCGTGGCCGTGTCCATGTCGTCGGCCGCGACGTACCTGACCACCGCCGTGCCCTCCCTGCACGGGAAGCAGGCAGCGATTGCCACGATCGGCGTCGTGATCCTGGCCCTCGTGAACCTGCGCGGCATCAGGGAGGCCGGCAGCGTCTTCGCCGTCCCGACCTACATCTTCATGGCCTCGATCCTCGGCATGACCGCCGTCGGTGTCTTCCAGGCCGTCACCGGCCAGCTGGGGCAGGCGCCGTCGGCAGCGTTCGAGATCGTGCCTGAGCCCGGCTTCGACGAAGGCCTCGTCGGGCTGGCCGGCGCGTTCCTGTTGCTGCGCGCTTTCTCCTCCGGCGCCGCGGCCCTGACGGGCGTCGAGGCCATCAGCAACGGTGTGCCCAACTTCCAGAAGCCCAAGAGCAAGAACGCCGCCACCACGCTGCTGCTGCTCGGCGTGATTGCTTCCGCCATGCTCGCCGGCATCATCTACCTGGCCAACGCCACCAAGGTGCACATCGTGCTGGATCCGGCCACGGAGTTCCTCCTGAACGGCAATCCGCTGCCAGAGGGCTATATCCAGAACCCGGCCATCAGCCAGATCGCGCAGACCGTCTTCGGTGCGGGCTCCATCCCTTTCTATATCGTGGTCGCCGCCACCGGCGTCATCCTGGTGTTCGCCTCCAACACGGCGTTCAATGGCTTCCCGGTGCTCGGCTCCATTCTGGCCCAGGACGGCTACCTGCCGCGCCAGCTGCGCACCCGTGGCGACCGGCTGGCCTTCAGCAACGGCGTCCTGGCCCTGGCCGCAGGCGCCCTCGTCCTGATCATCGCGTTCAACGCCGACGTGACGAAGCTCATCCAGCTCTACATCGTGGGCGTCTTCATCTCCTTCACGATGAGCCAGCTGGGCATGATCCGGCACTGGGGCCGGGAACTGAAACTGTCCAAGGAACCTGCCGTGCGGCTGCGCATCATCAAGTCCCGGACTATCAACACCCTGGGCTTCTGCATGACCGCCCTGGTTCTGGTCATTGTCTTGATCACCAAGTTCTCCCAGGGCGCCTGGATCGCGCTGCTGGCCATGTTCGTGCTGTTCCTGATCATGTGGAGCATCCGGGCACACTATGACAACGTGGCCAAGGAACTCGCCGTGGACGAGGACTCCTCGCCGCGCGCCCTGCCCACCCGCGTGCACGCCGTGCTGCTTGTCTCGCACGTGCGCAAACCGGTCCTGCGTGCCCTCGCCTACGCCCGCGCCTCCCGCCCGTCGCGGCTGGACGCCATCACCGTGGACATCAGCTCCGAGGAGACCGAGGCGACTGTGGCGGACTGGGAAAAACTTGAAATCCCGGTACCCCTGACCGTGCTTGCCAGCCCGTTCCGCGAAACGGTGACACCGATCATGGAGTACATCAAGAACATGCGCCGGGATTCGCCCCGCGACCTGATCGTGGTTTACATCCCGGAGTACGTCGTGGGCAAATGGTGGGAGCAACTGGTCCACAACCAGACCGCGCTGCGCATCAAGACCCGGCTGCACTTCGAGCCTGGCGTCATGGTGTGCAGTGTGCCGTGGCAGCTGAAATCGTCCGAAGAAGCCCAGAAACTGCAGGATATCCAATGACCCCCGACACCCGGACGCCCACCCACACCGATCTCGTCGTCGACGTCGGGCCCGTCGCCCACGGCGGGCACTGCGTGGCCCGGCATGAAGGACGCGTCGTGTTCGTCCGGCACGGCATTCCCGGCGAAAAGGTCCGGGTCAGGCTCACCGACGACGGTCCCGCCGCCAAGTTCTGGCGGGCCGATGTGGTGGAGGTCCTGGAGCCCTCACCGGACCGCGTGCCGCACTTCTGGGACATCGCCGATTCCGCGCGCTCCTGGTCGCACCGGCATCCACCCGTCGGCGGCGCCGAACTCGGTCACATTTCACTGGCCCGGCAGCGCAGCCTCAAGGCCGACGTCCTGGCCGAACAGCTCAAGCGGCTGGCCGGCGTCGAACTTCGCCCCGACGTGGAAGCTGTCGGCCTGGCCGCCCACGACGGCACCACTGACGACGCGCCCGAGAGCGGCGCTGCCGTGTCCGGCCTGGGCTGGCGGACACGTGCCGGCTTCGCCGTGACACCGGCCGGCAAGCTGGGCATGCACGCCCACCGTTCCGATGCCATCCTGCCCGTGCGCGAAATGCCGCTGGCCGTGGCGGGCATCAACGCGCTCCGGCTCTGGGAAATCGACTTGCAGGGCATCGACCGCGTTGAGGTGGCCGCCCCGGCGAACGGGTCCAGGCCGCTGGTGCTGCTGGTCCCCGCCCCGGGCACCCGGTCCAAGCGGCTAAGCGGGATCCTGGCCCAGTTGCCGGACGACGTCTCGGTGGCCAGCTTGGACCCGGCCACCGGCGAGGTGCTGCAGCTGCGCGGCCGCACCTACGTCCAGGAGACCGCGGTGGGCCACGACTACCGGATTACCGGCGACGGCTTCTGGCAGATCCACCGGGATGGCCCGGAGACGCTGGTCGGGGCCGTCACCAGTTTCCTGCACGACGGCGGCTTCCTCGCCCCGGGCTCGGTGGTGGCCGACCTGTACGCCGGTGCCGGGCTGTTCACGGCACCGCTGGCCGATGCCGTGGGCGTGACCGGGTCCGTGCTCTCGGTGGAGGGGGCGCCCGGTACCAGCCGCGACGCACGCAAGAACCTGCACGACGCCGCCCAGGTGGAGATCGTGCAGGGTCGCGTGGAACGGGTGCTGCGGCAGAAACCGCGCAACTTCGACGCCCTGATCCTGGACCCGCCGCGCGCCGGAGCCGGCAAGGCGGTAGTCAAACAGCTGATCGACGCCGGCCCGCGGGCCGTCGCGTATGTCTCCTGCGATCCGGCGTCGTTCGCCCGCGACCTCGGCTACTTCCGGCAGGGCGGCTGGGGGATGGCCGGGCTGCGTGCCTTCGACCTGTACCCGCACACCCATCACATGGAGACTGTGGCGTTACTGACTCCCCAACCGTGATGCCACTAGGATGGGCCTAGTAGTCCGTCGTCGCGCTCCATCTCCACTGGCGTATTAGCGGCCGTTCCCTGCGTTTCGTACCTGCATTGCGTACCACGATGTACTGATGCCTGTATTAGTTAGGCCGACCTAACTAGCAAGGGTCCTGCGGCGCGACAAAGATGAAACTGTTGCGAGAGGAGTCCTGCGAATGAGCATTGTGGACAGTTTCGGTTCAAAAGGCAAACTTAATGTAGCCGGAACCGAATATGAAATTTTCCGGTTGAACTCCGTCGAAGGTGCAGAAAACCTTCCGTTCAGCCTCAAGGTATTGCTTGAAAACCTGTTGAGGACCGAGGACGGTGCCAACATCACGGCCGACCACGTCCGTGCGCTGGCAGGCTGGGATCCCAGCGCCGAGCCCGACACTGAGATCCAGTTCACGCCGGCGCGTGTGATCATGCAGGACTTCACCGGCGTGCCCTGCATCGTCGACCTCGCCACCATGCGTGAGGCCGTCAAGGTGCTCGGCGGAGACCCCAAGCGGGTCAACCCGCTGGCACCGGCCGAAATGGTCATTGACCACTCGGTCCAGATTGACGCCTTCGGAAACTCCGGCGCACTGGAGCGCAACATGGAGATCGAATACCAGCGCAACGGTGAGCGTTACCAGTTCCTGCGCTGGGGCCAGACGGCATTCGATGACTTCAAGGTCGTCCCGCCGGGCACCGGCATCGTGCACCAGGTCAACATTGAGTACTTGGCCCGCACCGTCATGACCCGCGAAATTGACGGCGTTCTCCGCGCTTACCCGGACACCTGCGTCGGCACCGACTCGCACACCACCATGGTCAACGGCCTGGGCGTGCTGGGCTGGGGCGTCGGCGGCATCGAGGCCGAGGCTGCCATGCTCGGCCAGCCCGTCTCCATGCTCATCCCGCGCGTCGTGGGCTTCAAGCTCACCGGCTCCATCCCGGCCGGCGCCACCGCCACGGACGTCGTCCTGACCATCACCGAGCAGCTGCGCAAGCACGGTGTGGTCGGCAAGTTCGTCGAGTTCTACGGTGAAGGCGTTGCGGCTGTGCCGCTGGCCAACCGTGCAACGATCGGCAACATGAGCCCGGAGTTCGGCTCCACTGCCGCGATGTTCCCGATCGACGACGTCACCCTCGACTACCTGCGCCTCACCGGCCGGTCCGACGAGAACGTCGCCCTCGTGGAGTCCTACGCGAAGGAACAGGGCCTCTGGCACGATCCC
Source organism: Arthrobacter sp. 05L421 (assembly GCF_056397785.1). Classification (NCBI taxonomy): domain Bacteria; kingdom Bacillati; phylum Actinomycetota; class Actinomycetes; order Micrococcales; family Micrococcaceae; genus Arthrobacter; species Arthrobacter sp. 05L421. The sequence goes on along the minus strand of NZ_JBFTOC010000016.1, from coordinate 76,039 downwards.
TCCCACGAGATCAAGTTCTCCGAGTACCTCGAGCTGGACCTGTCCACGGTTGTTCCGTCGATCTCCGGCCCGAAGCGCCCGCAGGACCGCATCATCCTCACCGAGTCCAAGGCCCAGTTCCGCGAGGACCTGCGCAACTACGTGAAGGAAGACCTGGCCGACGGAACCCTCGACGAAGCGATCGACGAGAGCTTCCCTGCTTCGGACTCGCCCTCGTTCACCGCCTCGGCGTCGCACCTCAGTGACGTGGCCCCGCACGCGCATGGCCCGAAGTCCAACGGCCGCCCGTCCAACACGGTCAGCGTCAAGACCGCGGACGGACGCGAGTTCGAGCTGGACCACGGCGCAGTGTCGATCGCCTCGATCACCTCCTGCACCAACACTTCCAACCCGTCCGTGATGCTGGCCGCCGCACTGCTGGCCCGCAACGCCGTCGACAAGGGCCTGACGTCCAAGCCGTGGGTCAAGACCTCGGTGGCTCCCGGTTCCAAGGTAGTCACCGACTACTACAACAAGTCGGGCCTGACCCCGTACCTGGAGAAGCTCGGCTTCTACATCGTGGGCTACGGGTGCGCCACCTGCATCGGCAACTCCGGTCCGCTCGACGCCGAGATCTCCGAGGCCATCCAGGCCAACGATCTCTCCGTCACCGCCGTGCTCTCGGGTAACCGCAACTTCGAAGGCCGGATCAACCCGGACGTGAAGATGAACTACCTGGCCTCCCCGCCGCTGGTCATCGCCTACGCCCTGGCCGGCTCCATGGACTTCGACTTCGACAACGACGCCCTGGGCCAGGACGAGGCCGGCAACGACGTCTTCCTGAAGGACATCTGGCCGAACCCCGTCGAGGTCCAGCAGGTCATCGATTCCTCGATCGACAAGGAAATGTTCGCCCGCGGCTACGAAGGCGTCTTTGAGGGTGACGATCGCTGGAAGGCGCTCGACACCCCCGCCGGCGACACTTTCGCCTGGGACGAGAAGTCCACGTACGTCCGTAAGCCCCCGTACTTCGAGGGTATGAAGGCCCAGCCGGAGCCGGTCCAGGACATCACCGGTGCGCGCGTGCTGCTCAAGCTCGGCGACTCCGTCACCACGGACCACATCTCCCCGGCCGGTTCCTTCAAGTCGGATACCCCCGCCGGCCAGTACCTGCTGGCCAATGGTGTGGAGCGCAAGGACTTCAACTCCTACGGCTCACGCCGTGGCAACCACGAGGTCATGATCCGCGGCACGTTCGCGAACATCCGCATCAAGAACCAGCTCCTGGACGGCGTGGAGGGCGGCTTCACCCGCGACTTCAGCCAGGCTGACGGCCCGCAGGCCTACGTCTACGACGCCGCCCAGAACTATCAGGCCGCCGGCACCCCGCTGGTGGTCCTGGCAGGCAAGGAGTACGGCTCCGGTTCGTCCCGTGACTGGGCTGCCAAGGGCACGGCGCTCCTGGGCGTCAAGGCTGTGGTGGCAGAGAGCTACGAGCGTATCCACCGCTCCAACCTGATTGGCATGGGCGTCCTGCCGCTGCAGTACCCGGCCGGCCAGAACGCTGCCAGCCTGGGCCTGACCGGCACGGAAACCTACGCAGTTGAGGGCGTCACCGCCCTGAACGACGGCACCACGCCGAAGACCCTCAAGGTCACAGCCACGGCCGAGGACGGCACCGTCACGTCCTTCGACGCCGTGCTGCGCATCGATACCCCGGGCGAGGCGGACTACTACCGCAACGGTGGCATCCTGCAGTACGTCCTGCGCCAGATCTCCGCGCACTAGGCGGAGCCGCCGGCAAGGTCCGGCAACGCATGCGAAGGCCCCGGCCGGTCACTGACCGGCCGGGGCCTTCGCGTTCCCGGTTCACGGACCGGTTCCGGGACACCGGGACGGGTGGGGCAGGGCTCCGGCGCGGCGGCCCGCCCGGAGGCGTTAGAGTTAAAAGGATGTCTACCACCCGAAGGAGGGGCCGTTGGGAATCTTGGACACCATCCGGAATCCGCAGGACCTGAATAAGTTGTCCGGGGCGCAGCTGGATCAGCTGGCAGCCGAGGTCAGGGATTTCCTGATCGGCAACGTCTCCCAGACGGGAGGGCACCTGGGCCCCAACCTCGGCGTCGTCGAGCTCACCATCGCGGTGCACCGGATCTTCGATTCCCCCCGCGACAGCATCGTCTTCGACACCGGTCACCAGTCCTACGTGCACAAGCTCCTCACCGGGCGGCAGGATTTCAGCACGCTCCGCCAGCAGGGCGGCCTCTCCGGCTACCCCGACCGCGCCGAATCCGAGCACGACATCGTCGAAAGCTCGCACGCGTCCTCGTCCCTGTCCTGGGCCGACGGCATCTCGCGCGCCCGGCAACTGACCGGCGACGGCGACCGCTTCGTCGTCGCGGTGGTGGGCGACGGCGCCCTGACTGGCGGCATGGCCTGGGAGGCCATCAACAACATCGCCGCGGACAAGAAACGTCGCGTCGTGATTGTGGTCAACGACAACGGCCGCTCCTACGCCGCGACAGTGGGCGGTTTCGCTGACTACCTCGCCTCCCTGCGCCCCACCATCGATTCCCTCCGCGCCGCCCCCTCCTACGAGGGCACGCTGGAGTGGTGGAAGCGCAAACTGCAGAACGGCGGCCCCGCGGGCCAGTTCACCTACAAGAGCCTGCACGCCATGAAGAAGGGCCTCAAGGACTGGTGGGCCCCGCAGGGCATGTTCGAGGACCTCGGCATGAAGTACATCGGTCCCGTCGATGGCCATGACCTCCAGGCCATGGAAAACGCGCTCTCCACGGCTAAAAACTACGCCGGCCCCGTGATCGTGCACGCCATGACGGAAAAGGGCCACGGCTACGCGCCGGCCCGCGCCCATGAGGCGGACCAGTTCCACGCCGTGGGGATCATCGATCCGGAGACCGGCGCACCCACCGAGGCTGGCGGCGCCAAATCCTGGACCGCCGTGTTCGCCGACGAGATCGCCGACATCGCCGACGAGCGCAAGGACATCGTTGGTATTACCGGGGCCATGCTGATTCCGGTTGGGCTGCACAAGTTCGCCGCCCGGCACCCGGAGCGCGTGTTCGACGTCGGCATCGCCGAGCAGCACGCCCTCACCTCAGCTGCCGGCATGGCGTTCGGGGGACTGCATCCGGTGGTCGCGGTCTACGCGACGTTCCTGAACCGTGCCTTCGACCAGTTGCTGATGGATGTGGCCCTGCACAAAGCCGGCGTCACGATCGTGCTGGACCGGGCCGGCGTCACCGGACCCGACGGCGCGAGCCACCACGGCATGTGGGACATGGCCATGGTCCAAATCGTCCCGGGGCTTCACCTCGCGGCACCGCGCGACGCCACCCGGCTGCGGGAGGAACTTCGCGAGGCCGTGGCCATCGAAAACGCCCCCAGCGTGCTCCGCTACTCCAAGGGCAGCGTCGGCGCCGAAGTCGAGGCGGTCGAACGCCTGGACGACGGCGTGGACGTGCTGGCCCGCCGGCCCGCGGGATCCAGCGAGAACGACGTCCTGATCGTCAGCGTGGGCGCCATGTCCGAGCTCGCGCTGGACGTCTCCAACCGGCTCGGGGCCCAGGGCATCAGTTCCACGGTGGTGGATCCCCGCTGGCTCCTCCCGGTGCGGCGGTCCATCATCGATCTCGCCGCACGCCACCGCCTCGTCATCTGCATCGAGGACGGTGTGCGGGCCGGCGGCGTCGGCTCCCGGATCCGCCAGGAGATGCGGGCCGCGGGTGTGGACACCGCCCTCAACGAGGTCGGGCTCCCGGTGGAGTTCCTCGATCACGGCACCCGCAACCAGGTGCTCGAACGCGTCGGGCTGACCGCACAGCAGATCACCCACGACGTCGTCGCCCAGGTCCTGGGCACCAAGGTGCCGTTTGCGCGCCCCTTGCCCGGCCAGGAACACCCCAGCACCGGCAGCCTGCCGCTGCTGTAGCCAGCACATCTTTGAGCAATACCCCGTCCTCCGCCGCTCTTTGGGCACCGGACGGCCCAGGAAGGAACTGGCATATGAGTGGAATTATCCGGGTTTACAAGCGCGACGAAGAGGGCACCCTGCAGTTCAGGGAAGCCTGGTTTGATGAGGACTACAGACAGTTCGTGATGAACCACGGCGTCGTCGGACACCAGAGCAGCACAGACGAGACCGACGTCGAAAACGCCGAAGCCGCCGAGCGCCTCATGGACGCGTTCGCCGTGCAGTGCGCCGAGGACGGGTACGCCGAAATCCCCGAGCAGGAACAGTTCTGGGTGGTGGCCCAATACGCGCTGAAGACCAAGGACGGGACCAGCCGGGACCGGTACCTCGAGGAAAAGGCCAAGGACGCCCTGATCAGCCACCTCGCCTGGCGTGGCCTGGGGATTGTGGACCGCAGCGAGTTTTCCGACGCCAGGCTCAATATCTTCTGCCTCACCCCGGACGTCAACAAGACGGTCAGCGCCATCAAGGTCTGTATCCGCGGCGAGGACCTGGACTTTACCAAGCTGAGCATTGGCGCCGCGCCGTTTGGCGAGGACACTTTTAAGCTCAAGCACTCACCGAAACCGGCCAACAGCTTCACGCTCTAGGCAACACCGGTAAGGAGCCGGGGGACGGCTCACATCAGTTTGGGGGAATCCGACTGGAAGGCAACGCAGTGACGCGAAAATCCTCTCAACCAGGCAGCACTCCACTCCCCGCAGGACTGGCGGCGCCCGCGCGCAAGTCACTTGCACACGCAGGGGTCGAAACCCTCGAACACCTCGTGCAGCTTGGCCGGCGCCGGCTTGCCGGAATGCCGGGCGTCTGCCCGCGCACCATGGCGCAACTCCAGGACGCCATGGACGAGCACGGGCTGGAACTGCCCGCAGGCTAGCTGCAGTCCCCGGCGGCAGGCTTGGACAGGACGCCCGGGCGGGCTTGGACGGGCCGCAGGCCGGGGCGATATAGGCTGAATCCATGACTGAATACCGCCGCGTAGGAAATTCCGGACTGTCCGTCTCGGTTGTGGGACTTGGCTGCAACAACCTGGGCCGTTCCGGGACCGTGACCGAATCGCAGGAAGGCACCGACGCCGTCGTCCATGCGGCCCTCGACGCCGGGATTACCTTCTTTGACGTCGCGGACACCTACGGCCGGGAGCCGGGCCTCAGCGAGACCATGCTCGGCAAAGCCCTGGGCGCCCGCCGCGGCGACGCGGTCATCGGCACCAAGTTCGGCATGGACATGCGCGGCGCCAATGGCGAGGACTTTGGGGCGCGCGGATCCCGCCGCTACATCATCAAGGCAGCGGAAGCCTCGCTGCGCCGGCTCGGCACGGACTGGATCGACCTCTACCAGTTCCACACCCCGGACCCGCTCACGCCCGTCGAGGAGACGCTCTCGGCCCTCGATGACCTCGTCACCAGCGGCAAGGTCCGCTACATCGGCCACTCCAACCGCGCCGGCTGGCAGATCGCCGAGGCCGAATACGTGGCCCGCGCCCGCGGGGGAGCCCGCTTCATCTCCAGCCAGAACCACTACAACCTGCTGGACCGCCGCGCCGAGCTCGAGGTAACACCCGCGGCCGAGGCTTACGGCCTGGGCGTCCTGCCGTACTTCCCGCTCGCCAACGGCCTGCTGACCGGCAAATACTCGGCAGGCAAGGCCCCTGAGGGATCCCGACTCAGCCACACCCGCACCAACCTGGTCCACGACGCCGACTGGGAGCAGTTGGGTGCCTTCGGCGAGTTCGCCGCCGCGCGGGGGCTCAACGAAGTCCAGGTGGCGTTCTCCTGGCTTGCCGCCCAGCCGTCCGTCAGCAGTGTCATCGCCGGTGCCACCACGCCGGAGCAGGTGCGCCAGAATGCCGCTGCCGTGGCCTGGATCCCCAGCCAGGCCGACCTGGCCGAGCTGAATGATCTCTTCCCGCGCACGCCCAAGGTGGCACTGTTCTGAACGAGCGGGCCCTGAACGGTCCGGCCCTGAACGGTCAGGCTGTGGGCGCCCCCGCGGCCGGCCCGGCCGTCACGCACTCGATCCTGATGGACGTCGACACCGGGATTGACGATGCCCTGGCGCTGGTCTATCTGCTGTCCAGGCCCGAGGTCCACCTCCAGGCAATCACGTGCACCGCCGGGAACGTCGGGGCCAGCCAGGTGGCGCTGAACAACCTGGCCCTGCTTCAGTTGTGCGGCCGCGAGGGCATCGAGGTGGCCACTGGCGCCGAAATCCCACTGGAGATCCCGCTGGTCACCACCGAGGAGACCCACGGGCCGCAGGGGATTGGCTACGCTGAGCTGCCGCCGCCGCGCCAGCAGATCTCGGCGCGGCACGCCGTCGACGTCTGGGTGGAGGAGGTGCGGGCGCACCCGGGCGAGATCACCGGGCTGATCACCGGCCCGCTGACCAACTTCGCCCTGGCCCTTCGCCGCGAGCCGGAGTTGCCCCGGCTGCTCAAGGGACTCGTCATCATGGGCGGCAGCTTCTACTACCAGGGCAACACGACCCCGACGGCCGAATGGAACACCTCGGTGGACCCGCATGCCGCCAAGGAGGTGTTTGCCGCCTACCGGGGGATGCCCGAGGACAAACTGCCGGTGCTGTGTGCCCTGGAAATGACCGAGCGCATCGAGATGCACCCGGAGCACCTGCGCCGCCTCGGCGAGGCCGCGGGTGCGGCGCCGGAACTCGTCCTCCCGGAGCAGCCCGAAGGCCAGCGCAGCCAGTCCCGCAACCCCCTCGTCGCGTGCCTCTCCGATGCACTGCGCTTCTATATGGAATTTCACCGGCTCTACGACCAGGGCTACGTGGCGCACGTGCACGACGCCTTCGCGGCCTGCGCGGCCGCGGGACGCACACCGTTCGCCACCCGGCTGGCCACTGTCGACGTCGAAACGGACTCCCCGCTGCTGATGGGCACCACAGTGGCCGACTACCGCGGGCTGTGGGGGATGCCGCCGAACGCGTGGATTGTCTCTGACAACAACCCCGAACACTGCTTCGACGAACTGATTTCCTCGGTCGGCGCCCTCGCCCGCGCTGTAGGCCCCAGTTCCTCGACGCCCTGACGCCGGGCATCTTTGTTCAGTCACGGCGGGGAGTTCCCGGGCGGGTCCGCAGATCGCCAGAAAGGGCAGCTGCTCGCTAGAATGGTAGCTGCGCCGAGGTGACATGAGGCGGAACTTGTTGCACCCAGCCAAAGGAACAACCCCCATGTCACAGCCAGCCCTCACCATCACTGCCCCTGGACAGGCGGCCGGCCGCAGGCGCCGCCTGCTCGAAATCGCAGGCGCGGCCTCCATCGCCGCCACGTACATCTTCCTGGTGCTGACCCAGCCCGCGGACATTGCTAACGGCCCGGCCAGTTTCTCGGCCCTCGTGGCCCTGGGCGGCTTCCTGCTCGGCGCGGTGCTGCTGCTTGTGGCAGTCCTGCCCGTTCTCCCCACTTCCACCGTTGTCCTCATCCCGGTGGCGCTGGTTCTGAACGTGGTCCTCGGACAGTTGATGGGCAGCACGGGCCTGCCGTTCTACATCGACGCGATCGGCACCGTCCTGATCGCTGTTCTCGCCGGCCCCGCAGCCGGTGCCGCCACGGGCGCGCTCAGCAGCATCGTCTGGTCCTTCTTCAACCCCACCGTCCTGCCCTTCGCCGCCGGCGCAGCCCTCATCGGTTTCCTCGCCGGCATGGCCGCCCGCGCCGGCTTGTTCCGCCGCTTCTACTTCGCGCCCATCGCCGGCTTCGTCACCGGCATCCTGGCCGGCGTCGTCTCCGCCCCGATCGCCGCGTTCGTCTTCGGCGGCACATCAGGCCTGGGCACGGGGGCGATCGTCAGCGCCTTCCGTGCCATGGGGGACACGCTCCTGGCCGCGATTACCAAACAGGCACTGATTTCCGATCCCATGGACAAAGCGATCGTCTTCGCGATCGCAGCGCTGCTCGCCTACGCCCTGCCCCGCCGCACCACCTTCCAGTTCCCCTTCGTGCGCCGCTACCGGGTGCTCGCCGGCAAGGCCCCGGCAGCGCCGGACGCCTGACTCCTCTGCTGTGACTGCTGTGACAGTGTGGTAGTGACACTCCGACCCCACGACCATGACATGAAACCGCCTCTCCACCCCTTCACCGCACTGTCCGCTGCCGCCTGCGCCGCCGTCGTCGCAACGGCGGCCGCGTACTGGCCGCTGTCTGTCGCCGTGGCCCTCGCCGCGGTGCTCCTCGCGGTGCGCCGTGGAGTGGCAGGGCGAGTCCTGCCCGCCGCGGCGGTGATCCTGACGCCCCTGTGCCTGTCCCTGCTGGTGCTGCACGGCTTGTTCTTCCCCGAAGGCCAGACCGTGCTCGCCCAGTGGGGGCCGGCCAGGGTCACGGCCGAGGGCCTTGGCTTCGCGCTGGAACTCGGAACCCGGACCACCGCCTGCGTCCTGGTTTTCCTGCTCTTTTCCTTCACCGTCAGCGTTCCCGACCTCGTCTCCGCCCTCGCCGGGCGGAGGATCCCGCCGCAGTTCGGCTTCGTCCTGGCCTCCACCCTCACCCTCCTGCCCGCCGTCGCGGTCCGCCTGGACCGGATCCGGCAGGCGCAGGAAACGCGCGGGATGGTGGTCCGGCGCGGCTTGTTGTCGCGGCTCGGTGCCCTCCGCCTGCAGATGGTGCCGCTGGTCCTGGCCCTGATCGACGACGCCGGCAGCCGCGCCCAGGCGCTCGACGCCCGCGGCTTCGGCACTCCGGGACCCCGCACCAGTTACCGCGAAGTCGGCGACCCGCCCGCCCAGCGCCGCTTCCGGGCTGCCGCCCTGCTGTTCGCGGCAGCCGCCGTCGCGGCGCGGATTGTGGCCTCCTGGCCTGCCGGAGTGCCGTCATGACGGCGACCACCCGGACCGCGCTGCAGATCCGGATCGAGGCGTTCACGTTCCACGGCGAGAACACCCCGGTGCTCAGCGGAATGGCGGTCTCGGTCGCGCCGGGCTCCCTGACCGCCGTCCTGGGCGGCTCAGGGAGCGGAAAATCCACACTGGGCAAACTCATGGCCGGCTGGCTCCGCGCCGGTCACGCCGGAGAATTCCGCGGCAGCCTGGAGCTCGGCGACACTCTGCTGGAATTCCACGGCACGCCCGACGATCCCCGGATCAACCCCGCCGAATGGTCCCGGCGCGTGGCGTTCGTCCCGCAGGACGCGGCCGCGATGCTCTCCTCCGTGCGCGCCACGGTCGCCGAAGAACTCGCCTTCGGCTTGGAAAACCGTGCGACGCAGCGCGATGACATGCTCCGCGCGGTGGAACGCACCGCCGCGCGCACGGGACTCTCGGACCTGCTGGACCGGGATCCGGCCACGCTCTCCGGAGGAGAGCTGCGAAGGCTCGCCATGGGCTGCGCCGTCATCACGGAACCGGACATACTCATCCTGGACGAGCCGCTGGCATCGCTGGACGCGGCCGGAGCCGCGCAGGTTGAGGAGCTGATCCGCAGCCTCAGCGGCGCCGGGACCGGCGTCGTCCTGCTGAGCCAGGCGGCGGACCGCCTCGCCGCCGAAGCGACGCACTGGATAGTGCTCGACGGCGGGACGGTCACCGCTGCGGGAACGTCGGCGCAGCTGGCCGGCTCGGCCGAGCTGCAGCGGGCCGGGGTGATTGGTGTTAGCTGCCCCGGCGCTGCTGGGCCGAGCGTTGGTGGCTCTTCTGCAACTGGTCCCGGCGCTGCTGGGCCGAGCGTTGGTGGCCCTGCTGCAACTGCCCCCGGCGCTATTCTGCTCAGCCTCGCTGCCGGAGCCCGTGGTCCCGGTCGGGTTCCTGTCCCGGCGCCCGGCCCCGGGCCGGCATCGCTGGAATTGCGCGGGGTAGGGTTCGGCTACGGCGCGGACCCGCGGCGTCGAGGCGCCCCCGACCCCGCGCGGGCCCGGATCCTCCGGGACGTGGACTTGGCCGTGAATCCGGGCGAGATCATTGCCGTGACCGGGCCCAACGGCGCGGGCAAATCGACACTGCTGCGCCACTTCAACGGACTTCTGCGGCCCTCGGAGGGGGATGTGCGGGTCTGCGGGCGCAGCATTACCGGCGTGCCGGTGGGAACCGTCGCGGCCTCCATGGGCCTGTTGTTCCAGCACCCCCGGGACCAGCTGTTCGAACGGACTGTCCTGCGGGAGGCAGCGTTCGGACTCCGGCAGCTGTTCGGGAAAGCCGATGCCGAGGGCAAGGCCCGGGCGGCGCTGGCCGCGGTGGGACTCTCCGGCACGGAGGCCGCCCACCCGGCCGAACTCTCTGCCTCCCGGCAGCGCCTCCTCGCCCTGGCCACGGTCCTGGCCCGCGAACCGGCGGTGTTGGCCCTGGACGAGCCCAGCGTGGGCCTGGACCGGCACGGACTCGCGGCGCTGCAGTCCGCCGTCGCCCGCGCCGCCGAAACGGGCACCGCCGTCGTCATGGTCACCCATGACCTGGCCTACGCCCGGCTGAACGCGCACCGGGTCCTGGAACTCAGGGACGGCCGGCTGAGCAGGATCTAACTCCGGACGCGCGGCACCGGCACGCGCCGCCTGAACACGCGCGGCGCCACAGGGCAGTAGGCGGCCTCCCGCCGGGGCAGGTCGGCGGGAGGCCGCGCAGGCCAGCTTTAAGCCGGCTCGGACGCCACGCCTGCCGCCAGGAATTTCTTCCCGTTGACCCGCTCCGATGCGCCTACCCGGTCCAGGTACGGGGTAATGCCGCCCAGGAACATCGGCCAGCCCGCACCGAGGATCATGCAGAGGTCGATCTCCTCGGGGCCGGCGACGACGCCCTCCTCGAGCATGAGCCCGATTTCCTGCGCCAGCGCGTCCTGCGTCCGGCGCAGCACCTCCCCGCCGGTGGACGGTTTGCTGCCGAAGGACATCAGCGCCAGGGTTTCGGCCGGGACGAATGGCTTGCCGTCCGGGCCTGGCACCGGCGTCCCACTCTGCGCGGCCCAAATGGACGTCACGCCGTTGTCGATCAGGGACTGCAGGTTCTTCGAGACCCTGAAGCGGTCCCCGAACGCCGTGTGCAGCGATTCCTGGACGTGCTGGGCCACCGGCAGTCCCACCATGGCACCGAGCACGAAGGGAGTCATGGGCAGGCCCATCGGCCGCAGTGCGTTATCCGCCACGTCGGCGGGCGTGCCCTCGTCGAAGGCCGCGGTGACTTCGCCCATGAGGCGCAGCAAGACGCGGTTGACCACGAACGCCGGGGCGTCCTTGACCAGCACTGCGGACTTCTTGAGCCCCTTGGCGAGCTCGAACGCGGTGGCCAGCACGGCGTCGTCGGTCTTCGGCGCGCGCACGATCTCCAGCAGCGGCATCACGGCCACCGGGTTGAAGAAGTGGAAGCCGACCAGGCGCTCAGGGTGCTCCAGGTCCTCCGCCATCGCGGTGACGGACAGCGAAGAGGTGTTGGTCGCGAGGATGCACTCTGCCGAGACAATGGCCTCGACTTCCTTGAAGACCTGCTTCTTGACGTTGAGTTCCTCGAAGACGGCCTCGATGACGAAGTCGGCGTCGGCGAAGGCCTCCTTGTCAACAGATCCCGTGACGAGCGCGCGGGTGCGGTTGGCGGCGTCGGGGCTGATCCGCCCCTTGGCCAGGAGCTTGTCCACCTCGGCGTGGACGTAGGCCACGCCCTTGTCTACGCGGGCCTGGTCAATGTCCGTCAGCACCACCGGAAGCTTGAGTTGGCGGGCGAAGAGCAGGGCCAGCTGGCTCGCCATCAGCCCGGCGCCCACGACGCCGATCTTCGTCACCGGGCGGGCGAGCTTGCGGTCGGGGGCGCCGGCGGGACGCTTGGCGCGCCGCTGCACGAGGTCCAGGAAGGCGTAGACGGTAGAGCGGAACTCGTCGGTCTGCATGAGGTCCGCCAGAGTTTCGCATTCGAGCTCGGCGGATTGCGCCTGGGTCAGGGTGCGGTTGGCTTCCATGACGTCCAGGACCTTGGCCGGCGCCGGTGAGGCATTGGAGGTCTTGGCCTCCACAAATGCCCGGCCCTTGGCGACGGCGGCCGCCCAGCGTGCGGTGACCTCCGGAGCGGACGGGTCCACGGCGTTCGCCCGCTCCGGCGCCGCCGCGCCGGCGATGACTTTCGCGGCCCACGCGAGGGACTGTTCCACAAAGTCGGCCGGCTCAAACATCGCGTCCGCCATGCCGAGCTCGTAGGCCTGCGGCCCGGTGAGGGTGCGGTTGTTGGTCAGCGGGTTTTCGATCATGACCTTGAGTGCGTTCTCTGGCCCGATCAGCCTCGGCAGGATGTAGACGCCGCCCCAGCCCGGGATGAGCCCGATGAAGGCCTCGGGAAGCGCCAGCGCGCCGGCGCCGGTGGAGACCGTGCGGTAAGTGGACTGCAGCGCGATCTCCAGGCCGCCGCCCAGGGCCAGGCCGTTGATGAACGCGAAGCTCGGCACACCCAGGTTGGCCAGGGTGGAGTAGACGTCGTGGCCGAGCTGGGCCATCCACAGGCCCTGCTCGCGTCCGCTGACCGACTTGACCGTGGAGAGATCGGCGCCGGCCACCAGGAAGTACGGCTTGCCGGTGACGCCGACGCCGGCAATCTCGCCGCGGGCGGCGCGTTCCTTCAGCCTTTCCAGGACCGTGCCGAGCTCGATCAGGGTGTTGGGCCCGAGCGTGGTGGGCTTGGAGTGGTCCAGGCCGTTGTCGAGGGTGACCAGTGCGAAGGTGCCGGGGCTCTTGCCGTCGACGGCGGGCAGTTCGATGTCCTGGACATAGGAATGGGTGACCGTCTCAGTCGGGAAGAGATCGGCAAGCTTGCGGAAATCAGCGGCGCTCATGCTGTTGCTCCAGTCTCGGTGGTCGTGGTCTGCCGGGCGTCGGTGGTGGGTGCTGCGGTGCCGGGTGTTTCGGTGCCGTAGTCCGCGTGAAGCGGGTTTTCCCAGATTACGGTGGCCCCCGTGCCCAGGCCGATGCACATCGTGGTCATGCCGAAGCGGACCGAGGGGTCCTCTTCGAACTGCCGGGCCAGTTGGTTCATCAGCCGGACCCCCGAGGACGCCAGCGGGTGCCCGACGGCGATCGCGCCGCCGTAGCGGTTGACCCGGGGGTCGTCGTCGGCTATCCCGAAGTGGTCCAGGAAGCTGAGGACCTGGACGGCGAAGGCCTCGTTGATTTCGAAGAGGCCGATGTCCCCGATGCCGAGTCCGGCGTTCTTCAGGGCCTTCTCGGTCGCCGGGACCGGGCCGATGCCCATGACCTCGGGTTCCACGCCGGCAAAGGCGTAGGAGACCAGGCGCATCCTGACCGGCAGTCCGAGTTCCTCGGCGGCCTCGGCGGAGGCCAGCAGGGCGGCCGTTGCGCCATCGTTCAGGCCCGCGGCGTTGCCCGCCGTGACCCGGCCATGGGCGCGGAACGGGGTCTTGAGGGCGGCCAGGTCCCCGAGTGAGGTCCCGGGGCGCGGGGGTTCGTCCACGGTGTTGACGGTCCAGCCCTGGCCCGGCTTCATGGTGGCGACGGGCACGAGGCCGGGCTGGATCTGGCCATTGGCGTAGGCGGCGGCGAGCTTGTCCTGCGAGGCGACGGCGTAGGCGTCCGTGCGGTCCTTGGTGATGGCCGGGAAGCGGTCATGCAGGTTCTCGGCCGTGTTGCCCATGTTGAGGGCGGCAGGGTCCACGATCCGTTCGGACATGAAGCGCGGATTGGGGTCTGCGCCGGCGCCCATTGGGTGGTTGCCCATGTGTTCCACGCCGCCGGCGATCACGACGTCGTACGCACCGAAGCCGATGCCGCTCGCGGTCGTGGTTACGGCGGTCATGGCGCCGGCGCACATGCGGTCGATTGCGAAGCCGGGCACGGTCCGGGGGAGTCCGGCCAGCAGCGCGGCGGTGCGGCCGATGGTCAGGCCCTGGTCGCCGGTCTGGGTGGTGGCGGCGATCGCGACCTCGTCGATCCGGTCCGCAGGAAGGGAGGGGTTGCGGCGCATCAGTTCGCGGATGCACTTGACAACGAGGTCGTCGGCGCGGGTGCCGGCGTAGATGCCTTTTTCGCCCGCGCGGCCGAACGGGGTGCGGACGCCGTCGACAAAGACGACGTCGCGCACAGTGCGGGGACCGGCGGCGCGGGGAATCGCGCTGCTGGTGCTCTGGGCTTGGCTCACGTGCTTCTCCTCATTGAGACATGGTTGCCGGATCCGGGCCTGTGGCAGGGCTTGCCTCAGGCAGGCGGATCCGAACGACATCATGAATAATGTTACTCGCCAGTAACATAGCTGGCAAGGAGGGAAGGAGCGGCCCGGAAAATATCTGCTAGACGGTGGAATCCGATGGCGCCTCGGCGGGGGCCTTGGGCTCCTTCGCGGGCAGCGGCGCCGGGTGCAGGAAGGCCTGGGCAATCAGCGGCGCAGTAATTTCGATCTGCCACTGGCGCGCCCCGAGGTTCGCCAGTTCCTCGGCCACGCCTTCCTCGCTGAGCTCTGCCGGGGGACGCCACGCCACCCGCCGAAGGTAGTCCGGAGTCAGCAGGTTTTCCACTGGCAGGTTCAGTTCCTCGGCCCTGGCCTGCAGTTTCGGGCGGGCGGTGGCAAGCCGAGCGGCCGCCTCCGGGTCCCGGTCCGCCCAGACGCGCGGGGGCGGGGGAGCGTTGGTGGCCAGATGCAGCGGCGGCAGGTCCTCGAGTGCCCTGGCCATGCTGATGCAGCGCAGCCAGCGGGGCGCCTCGCGCTGGGCGGCGCGGCCGTGGAAGCCTTTGGTGCCGAGGAGCTGGGGAACCGTGGAGGGCATCGCCTTGGCGGCGGCCACGAGGGCGGAGTCGGGGATCAGCCGGCCGGGGGCGACGTCGCGCTTCTGGGCCAGGGAATCGCGTTCCAGCCACAGTTCCCGCACTGCGGCCAGCTGGCGGCGGTCCCGGATCTGGTGCAGTCCGGACGTCTTGCGCCATGGATCAACGCGCGGCGGGGCCTGTCCGGCCTCGAGGATGGCGGCGAATTCCTGCTCGGCGAATTCCAGTTTTTCGTCTGCCACGAGGAGTTCGATCAGTTCCTCGCGCAGTTCGGTGAGGACTTCGACGTCGAGCGCCGCATAGCGCAGCCACGGTTCCGGCAGGGGACGGGTGGACCAGTCGGCCGCGGAGTGTTCCTTGGCCAGGCCGAAGCCCAGGAGCTGTTCGATGACGGCAGCGAGGCCCACCCGGGGCAGTCCGGCCAGGCGCGCGGCGAGCTCGGTGTCGAAGAGCTTGTCCGGCCACATGCCGAGTTCGGACAGACAGGGGAGGTCCTGGCTGGCGGCGTGCAGGATCCATTCGACGCCGCGCAGTGCGTCATTGATGATGCTCAGGTCCCCGAAGGGTTCTGGATCGATCAGCCAGGTCCCGGAGCCTTCGCGCCGGATCTGGACCAGGAAGGCGCGCTGGCCGTAGCGGAAACCTGAGGCCCGCTCCGCGTCCACGCCCGCCGGGCCGTGGCCGGCTGCGAGGGCTGCGGCGCAGCGTTCGAGTCCGGACTGGGTTTCAATGACCAGGGGCACGCCGTCGCGGGGTACGTCGAGGTCGATCACTTCAGGGACCAGGCTGTCGAAGCCTTCCACGGTGATGTGGGCTGTGGTGTCGGCAGCCTCGGCCGTATTGCGGATGGCGCCGGCCGTGCTGATTTCCGGATTCTGAGGGGTCATGGTCTCTACAGTTTACCGACAACATGGCGGCTAAGGCCGTGACCGTGGCCGAACAGGCGCCTCATGCGTGTCCGCGGGGGCGCCGGGGAAGGGGTGTCACGCCCTCGGGCAGCGGCGGCAGTCCGGCGAAGGTGCAGACCATGTCCGACCACGCTTCCAGATGGAGGGTGATGTCCGGGGTGGCCGGGGTCCAGGAGGCCCGGAGCTCAATGTCGATGGAATTCGGCCGGTCGGATAATGTGCCAAAGCTCTCCGAGAGCACCCTGGTGGCGGTGCCGCCGGCGGAGCGGTACGGGGCTTGGTGGTTATCGAGCGCCTCGACCAGCCACGTCCAGGCCACGGACCCCAGGAGTTCGTCGTTGCCCATCTCGGGCTCCAGCTGGGCGCGGATGTAGGTGACGATCCGGAACTCCCCGTCCCACACGGCAGAGCCGTCGGGATCGTGGAGCAGAATGAAGCGGCCGGTGGCCAGTTCGACGTCGTCACTGCCGGACGCGCGGGCGAGGGCCGCGGCAGCCGGGCCGTGTACCGGCGCGCCGGCTGGGGGCTCGCCCGGTCCGATCACCTCGGCCCCGAGGGCCACCGCGAACGGCGCCAGCCGTGAAGGGGCCGGGATTTCGTCCAGGTGCAGCTCGCTGCGGCAGCGTGCCTGTCGAAGGGTCCCCAAGGCGAAGAGGAAATCTGCCGGAACCTGATCGAGGGAGCTCACCTTGGAAGGTTATGCAACGGTCTGGCCCCTGCCCGGCAGGCTCGCCGCCGGGCAGGGGAAGCCGGGCTGGGCTCAGGCAGCGGCGAGCTCGCGCTTGATGGCCGCAATGAAGGAATCAACGTCTTCCTCGGTGGTGTCGAAGGAACACATCCAGCGGACCTCGCGGGCCGCCTCGTTCCAGTCGTAGAAGCGGAAGGACTTGCGCAGCCGGTCCGCTACGCCGGCAGGCAGGACGGCGAAGACGCCGTTGGACTCGGTCTTCTGGCTCAGTTCGACGCCGGGGATGCCCTCGACGCCGGCGCGCAGCCGGGCGGCCATGGCATTGGCGTGTGAGGCCGACCGCAGCCACAGGTCACCCTCGAGGAGGGCAATGAACTGGGCAGACATGAACCGCATCTTGGAAGCGAGCTGCATGTTCATCTTGCGCAGGTAAACCAGTCCGTGGGCGGCGTCGGGGTTCAGGGCGACCACAACTTCGCCGAACAGCAGGCCGTTCTTGGTGCCGCCGAAGGAGAGGATGTCCACGCCGGCGTCGCGGGTGAAGGCCCGCAGCGGGACGCCCAGGTGGGCGGCGGCGTTGGCCAGCCGGGCGCCGTCCATGTGCAGTTTCATGCCCTTTGCGTGGACATGCTCCGCGATGGCCCGGACCTCGTCCGGGGTGTAGCAAGTGCCGAGCTCGGTGGTCTGGGTGATGGAGACGGCCAGCGGCTGGGCGCGGTGCTCATCTCCCCAGCCCCAGGCTTCCTGGTCGATCAGTGCAGGGGTGAGCTTGCCGTCATGGGTGCCGACTTGCAGCAGCTTGATGCCGCCGATCCGCTCCGGTGCACCGTTTTCGTCCATGTTGATGTGGGCGGTGGAGGCGCAAATGACGGCACCCCAGCGCGGCAGCAGAGACTGCAGCGACAGGACATTGGCGCCGGTTCCGTTGAACACCGGGAAGCATTCGATGCCTTCGCCGAAGTGCCCTTCCATCAGCTGCTGCAGGCGCGCGGTGTAGTCGTCCTCGCCGTAGGAGACTTGGTGGCCTTCGTTGGCGGCGGCCAGGGCCGCGAGAACCTCGGGGTGCACGCCGGAATAGTTGTCCGAGGCGAAGCCGCGGACGGAAGGATCGTGGAGCCGCACCGCAGTGCCGGCAGGGACAGTTTCAACTGTGCTGGTCATCGTTTTGCTCACGCTTTCAGTCTAAGAGGTCGGGCCCAAGTGGCTAAGTCGCGGGTTAAGTCAGGCGGCTAGGCCAGGGGAGAGCCGGGGCGCTGTGTGTGGGGCCGTTGGCCCGGGCCGTAGTAGCAGGGACAGCTCAGCGGCTGAGCAGCAGCCGCTGCCCGTTCAGCTCGCCGGCAGGAGTGTTGAAGAGCCCGGCGGCGGCAGCCGCCAGGTCTGCGACGTCCGTGAAGCCTGGGAACGACCGTTCCGGGGCCTTCGCCCGCATGCCCGGGTCAACGAGGGCCTTCACCACAAAGATGGCGGCGGCGCTGCGCAGCTCCGGTTGTTCGCGCTGGGCGCTGTCCTGGTCCGCGCTTCCCTGTCCGGTGGAGCCCGCGCCGGCGGTCGCCGCGTGGGCCCGCCGGAATCCGTCAGCGACCGCCAATGTCCAGGCTTCCGCGGCGGCCTTGGCCGCGATGTAGCTGGCCCCGCCCGCCGTCGGCGCGCTGACGGCCGTGGAGGACACCATGGCGAAGCGTCCGTTGTCCGAGGCGGCGAGGTCGTCGAAGAAGATGCGAGTGACGTTCCGCAGCGTGGTGACGGCATTGCGTTCCAGGAAGTCCCAGTCGTCGTCGCTCTGGTCCGTGATGCCTGTCGCACCGCGCCAGCCACCCACTAAGTGGATGACGCCGTCGACGTGCCCGGCGATGCCGGCAACGCTCGCCCGCAAGGCTTTTACGTCCGCCAGGTCTGCGAGGTCGCAAACAAGTGCGGTGACGCCGCCACCGGCTTCGGCGGCGGCGGCCTCGATGCGGCCGGCATCAGAACCGACCGTGAAGACCCGGTGGCCGGCGTCCCGCAGGGCCCTGGCCGTGGCGATCCCGGACGGCCCGCTGCCGCCGGTGACCAGCACGTTCAAGGTGCGTCCATTGCTCATCCGGCGTTCAGCGCCTGGACGCCGCTGGCCCCGCCGGCGACCGTCCCCGTATCCGAGGAACCCGTGATGCCGGCGGTGGATTCGATAACGGGCCGCATCTTCTTCTCCAGCGCCTCATAGAACATGGAGAGCGGGAACTCGTCGTCCAGGACCTGATCCGTGAGGCCCCGGGGCGGGCCGTCCAGGGGCAGCGCGTCCGGGCCCTTGGCCCAGACCGAGGCCGGGTTGGGCGTGACCGTGCCGGAGATGAGTTCGTAGGCAGCGAGCCAGTGGGCCATCTTGGGACGGTCGATCGAGCGCCAGTACAGTTCCTCGATCTTCGCGCCGAGTTCAACCACGACGCCGGCGGCCTCGTCCCAGTCGATGCTGAGTTTGCTGTCGGTCCAGTGCAGGACGTGGTGCTGGTGCATCCAGGCGAAGAGCAGCTGGCCGCCAAGACCGTCGTAGTTTCGGACGCGGGTGCCCGTGATGGCGAAGCGGAAGATCCGGTCGAAGATCACCGCGTACTGGACCAGCTTGGCGTGCCGGCGTGCCTCCGGGTCAGCGTCCTCGTCTTTCTCGATCTTCACCGATTCGCGGAAGGCGGTGAGGTCGCAGCGCAGTTCCTCCAGGGAGTACAGGAAGAACGGCATGCGCTGCTTGATCATGAACGGGTCGAAGGGCAGGTCCCCGCGCATGTGGGTGCGGTCGTGGATGAGGTCCCACATGACGAACGTTTCCTGCGTCAGCTCCTGGTCCTCAAGCAGTCCGGCGGCGTCGTCGGGCAGCTGCAGGGAGGTGATCTCGGCGGCGGCGCGCAGGACGCGGCGGAAGCGGGCGGCCTCGCGGTCGGCGAAGATCGCGCCCCACGTGAACGTTGGGGTCTCGCGGACAGCGACGGTCTCCGGGAAGAGGACCGCGGAGTTGGTGTTGTAGCCCGGGGTGAAGTCAAGGAAACGGATGGGGACGAACAGCTTGTTGGAGTATTCGCCAGTCTCCAGGCCGCCGATGAACTCCGGCCAGATGACCTCAATCAGCACGGCCTCGACGAGGCGGCTGCTGCTGCCGTTCTGGGTGTACATCGGGAACACGACCAGGTGCTGGAGCCCGTTGACCCGGTGCTGCTGCGGCTGGAAGGCCTGCAGGGAATCCAGGAAATCCGGGACGCCAAAGCCGCCGTCGGCCCACCGGCGGAAGTCGGTGACGAGCAGGTCAAGGTAACGGGCATCGTGCGGGAACGACGGGGCCAGGGCCGCGACCGCCGCGGTGATGGTTTCAACGTGGCCGGCCGCTGCGTCGTGGGCTTCGGCATCCGGCACGGATCCGTCCTTGACCTGGAGGGCTTGCAGGGCCGTTGCGGCAGCTTTGAGCCGCAGCCATTCCTGGTTGCCGGCAGTGATCGGGGCGGGGGCGGTGAGAGCGGTGGTGGTCATCGTCGCCTTTCTGGTTGCTGTGGAGCGTGTCGCTGGAACTAAACCGAGCGTAGCAAGCAAACAGATGCTCTAATGCAAAATTGCCTTGAGCATAAGAAAGTCTGTGGCAATTGATTCCGAAAAGCCGTTCCAGCGGAAGCAGGGGAAGGGCTGCCGGCTTACTGCCCGGCGTCGTCCGTGGGAACGAGCTTCAGGGAGACCGAGTTGATGCAGAACCGCTGGTCCGTGGGGGTGCCATAGCCCTCGCCGTCGAACACGTGCCCCAGGTGGGAATCGCACGTGCCGCAGCGGACCTCCACCCGGTCCATGCCCATGGTGCGGTCATGGATGTAGCGCACGGTGCCGTCCGCCAGCGGCGCCCAGAAGGACGGCCAGCCGCAATGCGAGTCGAACTTTTCGTTGCTGGTGAAGAGTTCGGTGCCACAGGCACGGCACTGGTAGAGGCCCCGCGTGTGGGTGTCCCAATATTCGCCGGTGTACGGCCGCTCGGTGCCGGACTGGCGGAGCACGCGGTACTCTTCCGGGGTCAGTTCCTCGCGCCACTGGGCATCGGTCTTTTCAACCGGCTTGTGGGCTGTCGGCTGTTCGCCAGAGGGCTGTTCCAGCGTTGCGGCGGCCTCGGGGGCGGGTACTGCCGAGGGCATGGATTTGGACCTGTTAAAAATGCTCATGCTTCAACAACGCTCAGGAGTCCCCGATAAATCCCGAACCGGCGTAGAGATGCAGGACGGGCAGCCCCAGCTTGTCCTGCGCCTTGGTGGCCCAGTCGGTGTGGAATGTGTCTGCGACAGCGTGCGGGCGGGTGATCACCACGGCCTGGCCGGCACTGAGTTCCTTGACCTTGGCAACCAGGCCGTCCACAGCCTTGCCCTCGACCACTTCGCCCGAGACGCCGCCGCCCAGGCCGGACAGTGCGGCCAGCGAGGCGGCCAGGGTGTCGGCGGCTTCGGCCCGCTCTACGGAGGGGTCGGAGTGTGCCGTCAGTTCACGGAAGGCTTTGGCGATTTCAAGCAAGGAAAGGTTCTCCAGGAAATCCACCACCAGGTGCCGCTCGGTGTTGGCCGGCACCAGGATCAGCACGGGCGCATCACCGCCGGCAATCAGGGTTTCAATGTTGACGCGGTCATCCGCACCGAGGGGCTCTTCTGTCAAAATGACGATTGGATCACTCATGACCCCAGCCTAGTCGCGCTCGTGGTGCCCTGCATGGTTGTGTCCCGCGGCGCCCGTGCGTGTTCGCGCCGACTTAGCCATGCAATGCCATGGTTGGGCTGCGGTTCAGTAAGAATGGTGCCATGGCAACCACCTTGCGCCTCCGCCCTGACCGCCGGACTGTCCCAGTTGCGGCGGGCACCGCCACTGCCCCGTCCGGAAGCGCCAAGTGGGCCCTGGGGGGCATCATCGGCGGCAGCGCCGCAGCGGGCGTGCTCGCCGCCGGGTCCTCCGCCCTCGCGCTCTATTTCGCCCGCCGGGTCATCACGCCGGCCCGGTTCCGCGCAGAGGACCAGGAAGTGCTCGCCGTCATCCGCGAGGGGCGGGCGCTGCAGGTCATCCTCGCCGCCACCCCGGATTCCACGGTGGACGGGGTCTACGGTTTCTTCTTCGACGGCGGCCGTGGCCATGCGCGGATCGGCCGGATCCTGTCATACTCGCCGGCCGAACGGACCGTGCTGCGCGAGGTTGAGCACGTCTACAGCGGGGACATTGCCACCGCACGGCGCGGCTGGTGGAGCGGGGCGGCCTATCCGGATCCGGCCGCGCTGGGGCTTCCAGTGGAGGACGTGCTGATCGACGTCGATGCCGGTACCGCGCCGGCCTGGCTGGTCCGGGCCACGTCGGCGGCTGAGGATCTAACCCCGGACGTCTGGGCGATCATGGTGCACGGGCGCGGCGCCACCCGGCAGGAGGGCCTCCGGGCCCTCCGGACCGCCGGGGAACTGGGCATGTCCAGCCTGCTGATCTCCTACCGAAACGACGGGCTGGCACCGTCGGCGAGCGACGGGCGCTACGGCCTGGGCTCCACCGAATGGCGCGACGTCGAGGCCGCGATCGGCTATGCCCTCGGACACGGCGCCCGCGAGGTGGTCCTGTTCGGCTGGTCCATGGGCGGCGCGATCTGCCTCCAGACGGCCGACCTCTCCCGGCATCGCCACCTGATCCGGGCTATGGTCTTGGACGCGCCGGTGATCAACTGGGTCAACGTGCTGGCGCACCACGCGGAGCTGAACCGGATCCCGTCGTCCGTGGGCCGCTACGGACAGTTGATGCTCAGCCACCGCCTGGGCCGGCGGCTGACCGGGCTGGCCGCGCCCGTTGACCTCAAAGCGATGGACTGGGTCTCGCGGGCCGTGGAGCTGCGGACACCGACCCTCATTGTGCACAGCGTGGACGACGAATACGTCCCTTTCGGGCCCTCGGCCGCGCTGGCCGAGAAGAATCCGGAGATGGTCACGTTCGAGCCCTTCGACAAGGCCCTGCACACCAAGGAATGGAACGTCGATCCGGAGCGCTGGGAGCGGCAGGTCGCGGCCTGGCTCCGGCAGCAGCTGGCGCCGCGTGCCAACCCCGGCGACCAGGAGCCGGCGGCCGGGAACGCCACATCCAACTAGGGGTTCACGGCACTGTTTTTTCGCGCAGTCGGCCGCGAGCTCTCGTCTCGAGAGGGACAGCAAGTCTGAGGCAGTGGTTTGAGAACGTAGTTTGAGCCCGTGGTTTGCGACCGTGGCTTGAGACCGCGTCAGTCGCACCGGGTCCCGATTCTGGCGGTGCGGGCCGCCGTGAGCCGAATGAGCTCGGCCGGATCCAGCTCGATGTCCAGGCCCCGCCGTCCGCCGGAAACGAGGATGGTCTCCAGCCCCAGGGCGCTGTCATCCACCACCGTGGGGGAGGACTGGCGCTGCCCGAGCGGTGAGATGCCCCCGAGCACGTATCCGGTCCGCCGCTGAGCCGCTGCCGGGTCGGCCATTTCTGCCTTCTTGCCGCCCAGGGCTGCGGCCATCGCCTTGAGGTCCAGGTTTCCGCTCACGGGCACGACGCCGACGGCGAGCCGGCCGTCGACGTCCACCATCAGTGTCTTGAAGACCCGGGCAGGGTCGACGCCGAGCACTTCCGCCGCTTCCAGGCCATAGCTGGCCGCCGCAGGGTCATGGGTGTAGGGGTGGGCGACAAAGGGAACCCCGGCGGCCGCGAGTGCTGCGGTGGCCGGAGTTCCCTGCGACGCGTGTTTGCGGGCCATGTCCCGTGGCTGTCCGAGCGTTAGGTCAGGACTGCGCCGGCGACGGCCGGGCTCCGGACGCGACCACTTTGCGCTTGATCCGGCCCAGCATGGCCGTCATCCCGCGCATGCGCAGCGGAGTGATGGCCCGGGTGAGGCCCAGCAGATCGGGCATGTCATCCGGGACGGCCAGGATTTCCGCGGCACTGAGCCCGTCGAGTCCCTCATGGAGCACCCCGGCGAAGCCCCGGGTGGTCGGGGCCTCCCTGGGTGCCTTGAAGTAGAGCCGGACGCGTTCCGGCGCGACGCCGTCGGCCGGTTCCGTCTCGATGGCGAGGAAGAGCGGCGTCTGGCATTCCACTACCTGCTCCAGCAGTTCCGGGTGGTCCCGGAGGCGCTCCGGAAGTTCCGGCAATCCCTGCGAGAACTCGAGCAGCAACTGCAGGCGCTCTGCTTCGGTCAGGGCCTGGAAATCATCGACAATGTCCGCCAGCGCGGCGGGGAGGGCTGAAGTATTCATCATTCCCAGCTTACGCACGCGCGGCGATTGTGTCCCTGTCCCGTACCCTGTCGCTGACCTTTCCGGGCCATGCAGCCGGTCACTAACGGCCGGCCGGAACCGCGCCGCGCTCTGTGCCCTTGGCGATCGGGACGCGGACGGCGTTGCCCCATTCGGTCCAGGAACCGTCGTAGTTCCGGACCGTTTCGAAGCCGAGCAGGTACTTCAGCGCAAACCAGGTGTGGCTGGACCGCTCGCCGATCCGGCAATACGCCACGACGTCGTCGCCTGCCTTCAGGCCGGCCTCACCCAGGTACAGGGCCTCGAGTTCGCCGCGGTTGCGGTAGGTGCCGTCGCCGGCCGCCGCGCGGGCCCAGGGGATGGAGGCCGCTGTGGGGATGTGGCCGCCGCGCAGCGCGCCCTCCTCCGGATACGCGGGCATGTGGGTCCGCTGTCCGGTGTATTCCTCGGGCGAGCGGACGTCGATCAGCGGCTTGCCGAAGTGGGCCAGAACGTCGTCCTTGAAGGCGCGGATCGGGGAGTCGTTGCGCTCCACGACGGGGTAATCAGCGGGGGAGGCGACGGTCGTTTCGGTGGAAAGCGCCCGGCCCTCCGCGATCCACTTGTCCCGGCCGCCGTCCAGGAGCCGGACGTCCTCGTGGCCGAAGAGCGTGAAAACCCACAGGGCGTACGCGGCCCACCAGTTCGACTTGTCGCCGTAAATCACCACGGTGGTGTCCCGGGAGATGCCCTTGGCACCGGCCAGCGCGGCAAACGCCTTGCCGTCAACATAGTCACGCATGACCTCGTCGTTGAGGTCCGTATGCCAGTCAATCTTCACTGCGCCCGGGATGTGGCCGGTCTCGTAGACCAAGACATCCTCGTCGGATTCCACCACCACCAGGTTGCCGCCGTCGAGGGCCCCCTCCTCAATTGCCGTGGCCAGCCATTCCGTGGACACCAGGCGGTCCGGGTGGGAATAGGCGGCGAATTTCTCGTTCTCTTCAACGGGGTAGGACATTGCGATGGCCTTTCACTGGAACGGTCAGGAGGCCGGGCGCGGAAAGTGTGCGCGGCGCCGGGCCTGTTACAACACTAGTCACGGGCCGGCGGGAATGCTCCGCAGGGTTCACACGGGGAAATGTGGTCTTCCTCACGCCGGCAGCGGGTCCGCAAGCGGGCACGCGGGCCCGGCGAGCTTTGCCGGTATTCTTGCTGGGGACAAGAGACCAGCAGAACGGACCACCTTGGTACAGATCGAACAGCTCGCCGCCCGTACGCCGGCAGTTTCCGTGGACGAACTCCTCAAGGGGTTCTACCCGTCGCCGCGGTTCGGTGAGGTGTCGTTTTCCAGCTACCGGCCGGATCCCTCCCAGCCCAGCCAGGCCCGTGCGGTCCATGCCCTGGAGCATTTCGCGGCGGGCGTGGGTGCCCGTGACGGCGACGGCCTGTTCAAGCGGCTCTTCGGCAAGAAGGATACGTCCCGGGCCGGGATCTACCTCGACGGCGGATTCGGTGTGGGCAAGACCCACCTGCTGGCGTCGCTGTGGCACGCCGCCCCTGGGCCGAAGGCGTTCGGCACGTTCGTCGAATACACCAACCTCGTCGGTGCCCTGTCTTTCCGTAAAACCGTCGAGGCCCTGAGCCACTACAAGCTTGTATGCATCGATGAATTTGAGCTCGATGACCCGGGCGACACCGTGCTCATGTCCCGGCTCATGCGCGAACTTGCCGACGCCGGTGTGAAACTTGCCGCAACGTCGAACACGCTGCCGGGCTCCCTCGGCGACGGGCGCTTCGCCGCCGTCGACTTTGCCCGCGAAATCCAGGTGCTGGCTGACCAGTTCGACGTCGTACGGATCGACGGCGAGGACTTCCGCCACCGCGGCCTGCCGGCCGCGCCCGCGCCGCTGCGCAATGATGACCTGACCCACCACATGCATGCCGAATTCGACGGCAAGACCGTGGCCCGCGATGAGTTCAGTACTTTGATCAACCACCTGGCCGGCGTGCACCCGAGCCGTTACCGCCAGCTGCTGGAGGGGATCGAAGGCGTCGTGTGGAAGAACGTGCACACGATTACCGAGCAGGCCGTTGCGCTGCGCTTCGTGGTGCTGGCGGACCGGCTGTACGACAAAGACGTGCCCATCCTCGCCAGCGGTGTGCCGTTCGACCAGCTCTTCACCGAGGAAATGATGACCGGCGGGTACATGAAGAAGTACTTCCGCGCCGTCTCCAGGCTCACCGCCCTGGCCCGCGAGGGCCAAAACCACGAGCCGTCCTAACACCGAGCCCCCAACTCCACACCCCACTCCAACGCAGGCCCCCAACTCCAACGCGGGGTCACTTAGCGCCCATCCTGAGGCACCGGATGGGCGCTAAGTGACCCCGCGTTGCTTCGTTAAGTGCTGCTGGGAGGCCTGCGGCATGACGCCGGGGCCGCCGTTAAATGCCGGAGGTGCCGGCGCCACCTCTCGGCGGGACCGGCACCTCGCTGACGTATCTGGGTCAGAGGCCTGGCTGGCGGGGCTCCCCGGTTACGGGGGGTTCCCCGGCTGCGCGGGGCTCGCCGGCTACGGGGGGCTGATCGGCAACGGGGGCCGTGTCCGGCCGGTCGTTCGCCTTGTCCACGAAGTCGGAGGCGCCTCGCTGCACGGCATCGATCTTGTCGGCGTGCTTTCCGCCGGTCTTAGTGTCGACGAAATCGCCGGCCTTTTCGATGCCGTCCTTGATGGCTTGTTCGTTGCCACCAATTACTTGCTGAGCCTTGCCCTTTAGATCGTCAAGTAAACCCACGGGCACCTCCCTTCGGTCGCGGAGCCAGATCGCTCCTAGCGACTTCTACCCTAGCGGGCGCTGGCGGGGGTGCCAAGGGTGTCCGCCCAGAGGATAAAAGACGCCAGGGCCGGACGCACAGGGTAGAAGGACCTGAAATGCACAAAAAAAGAGCGGCTCCGGGGGAGCTGCTCTTGTGAGTGGGCGATACTGGGATCGAACCAGTGACCTCTTCCGTGTCAGGGAAGCGCGCTACCGCTGCGCCAATCGCCCGCAACCGGAAGGATCCGGAGTGGAGTTGTAATGAAGAGAGCGGACGACGAGATTCGAACTCGCGACATCCACCTTGGCAAGGTGGTGCTCTACCAGCTGAGCTACGTCCGCATTTTTAGTCCATGCCGGCTGGGCCGGTGGTACTGCATCAAGCAAGTTGCCTTGCTTTGGTGGGCGATACTGGGATCGAACCAGTGACCTCTTCCGTGTCAGGGAAGCGCGCTACCGCTGCGCCAATCGCCCCTTGCATCCGGCCTGAACCGGAAACCAGGGTTTTCACCGAGGTGGGTACGGGATTCGAACCCGTGTATACGGCTTTGCAGGCCGCTGCCTCGCCTCTCGGCCAACCCACCGTGTAGACAGGATTCCGAAGAACCTTTGCCGTGACAGTGTCCTGCGAGCGGACGACGAGATTCGAACTCGCGACATCCACCTTGGCAAGGTGGTGCTCTACCAGCTGAGCTACGTCCGCAGTGTTGGCGTGCGTTTCCGTGCCGCATTCGGCATTTCCTCGCGTTCCAACGAGTAAGAACTCTATAGGAGGTTCTGGGAATCTACAAATCGAGGCGCATTCGGCCCCTTTCCATGGCCCTACTTCATTGAGTTCTAGGGGATTTTGCTAATTACAACGCTGTAATTAGGGTCCGTTTCAAGCCGGGGCTCGAAGCGGCGCCGGGACCATTGCGTGGGGCGGGGGTCGAGCTGGTGGACAGGACCCGAGCGCAAGACCGCTGCGGGGAATGCTGAGGAGAGATCGGCGCAGGCGCCAGCGGCGGAGCGGGGTTCCGTGGACCGATTTCTGAAATCCGTCCGGGTGGGCTAGCATTCAATGTCGTTAGGGCGATTGGCGCAGTGGTAGCGCGCTTCGTTCACACCGAAGAGGTCACTGGTTCGAACCCAGTATCGCCCACTAACGAAATGGTCTGTTCCGCTGACTCAGCGGGGCGGGCCATTTTGCTTTTCACCATTGTCTGACCCCCGTGAAAGAGTCTTTCCATGACCGCTCCACTCCTCGCCCACGCCACGGACTATGGCCGTATGTACGCCCGCTCTACATCGGCACAGTTCTCCGTCCCCTCGATCACCACGGTGATCGGCCAGCAGCCGCACGGCCTGGATGGCTGGTTCGGATACATGGGTGCGAACAGCCTGGCCCAGGATCCCGGGCTCCCCGGCATCCTGGGGAGCCCGGCCAAGCTGCGCCAGGCGGTCAGCCGGGCTGCCAAGGCTGCGGAGTCATACCGGGACGATGCCGCCAAGCGCGGCGACCGGGTCCACAACTACTGCGAGCAGGTTGCGCTGCGCGCGCTCGGCCGGCCGCACCAAATGAAGGAAACACGGGAGGCCCTGGCCGCCAACGGTGAGGAAGCCTTCGCGGCGCGCTTCGACGAATGGTGGGAGCTCTTCGACGTCGAACCCATCGCCCCGGAGATCACGGTGTGGAACAAGACGGTTGGCTACGCCGGCACCCTGGACCTCGTGGCAAAGATCAATGGCAGGACCTGCCTTATCGACTACAAGACCAAGGGCACCAGCCGGGACGGCACCATCAAGCCGCTCGATGACAAGGTGGTGATGCAGCTGGTCGCCGGTATGAAGGCAGAGGAAAGCCTCGTGGATCCTGTGGCGGGGGAGTGGGAGGCGTGGCAGCACGGCGAATCGCCCATCCTCCTGGCCGTTGCGGTGGGCGAGACCGAAGTCCGTCCGCAGCGGGCCAACCCCGAGGTCCTGAAACACCACTGGTGGAAATTCTGTGCGCTGCGCCGTGTGTGGGAGATGTCAGCCGACACGGCGACCGCCGGAGCAGCACTGCTCCCGCTGGCACCGCCCGTGAAGCGCTGAGCGGGCAACGCTGCACGGCAGCAGTGAACCGGCCAACCCTGAACCGGTAGCACTGCACGGCAGCACTGAACAGGTGCCCCAGCGCAGGAGCCCGGCAGCTGCAACTAAACTGGACTGGATCCCTAGCCGCTCACCGTGAGGACAGACTGCACATGGCCATTTTGAATATCCGTATCATCGGGGATCCTGTGCTGCGCACAGTCGCCGATCCCGTGACGGAATTCGGGCCTGAACTGGCAAAGCTCGTCGCAGACATGACCGAAACCATGGAGGACGTGGAGGGCGCAGGCCTGGCCGCACCCCAGGTCGGAGTCAGCCTGCGCGTCTTCACGTACCGGATCGGCGGCGTCGAGGGTCACATCATCAACCCCGTGCTGGAAAACAGCGAGGACTTCCAGCCGGACCAGGTCGAGGGATGCCTGTCCATCCCGGGCCTCGGCTTCCCGGTCCGCCGCTACCGCCATACCCGGGTGACCGGCGTGGACCTCCTTGGCAACCCCGTCGCCGTCGAGGGCGAGGCGATGCTGGCCCGCTGCTTCCAGCACGAGACCGACCACCTCGATGGCATCCTGTACACCGACCGGCTCGAAGGCGATGACCGCAAGGCCGCCCTGCGCGCCATCCGCAATGCCAACTACAACGCCATTACGGAACAGACAACGTCGAAGCGTGAGAAGAGCGTCGGGACGAGCTTTGGCGGTTCCAGTTTCGGAATCAATCCGTGAGGGTCCTTTTCGCGGGGACCCCGGCCGTCGCCGTGCCGTCACTGGATGCCCTGATTGACGCTGGGTTCGACGTCGTCGCGGTCCTCACACGCCCGGACGCGCCGCTGGGACGCAAGCGGGTCCTGACGCCGTCGCCCGTGGCTGGCCGGGCCGCCGAGCTCGGCATCGAGATCATTCACGCCGCCAAAGTCGATGCCGGGGTCACCGACCGCATTGCCGCTGCCGCGCCGGACGTCGCGGCGATCGTTGCCTACGGCGGCCTGATTCCCCGGGCTGCCCTCGCTGTTCCCCGCCACGGCTGGGTGAACCTGCACTTCTCCCTGCTGCCGGCCTGGCGCGGCGCCGCCCCCGTTCAGCGTGCCGTCATCGGCGGCGACGACGTCACCGGCGCCGTGACCTTCCGTCTCGAAGAGGGGCTGGACACCGGTCCGGTCTTCGGCACGCTTACCGAAACCGTGCACGCCGGCGATACCGCCGGGGCGCTGCTCGAGCGGCTTTCCCACAGCGGTGCGGTCCTGCTGGCCCAGACGCTGTCCGCCATCGACGCCGGTAACGCCGCCGCGCTGCCGCAACAGGGCGAGGTCAGTCTGGCCCCCAAACTGAGCCTCGAAGACGGCCGGCTCGACTGGCAGCAGCCAGCATTGGCGATCGGCCGGCGCGCCCGCGGGGTCACACCGGAGCCCGGCGCCTGGACCATGCTCGATGGCCAGCGGATCAAGCTGGAGCCGGTGCTGCCGGCCCCGGAGTCCGCCACGCTTCGGCCCGGACAGCTGGCCATGGATGGGAAACGGGTCCTCGTGGGGACGGGTTCGCACCCGGTGGAATTGACGCGGGTCCAGCCCGCGGGCAAGAAAATGATGGCCGCCGCTGATTGGGCGCGTGGGCAGGCAACACTTGAAAGCGTGGTATTCGAATGAGCGAGTCCGGGACCAGCGGCAGCAGCCGAGGCAGTGGCCAGGGCGCCCGGCAGGGTGGTAGCCAGGGCGGCCGGGGACGTGACGGCAGCATCCGCAACGCGCAGGGCAGGGAACGCAACCGCGGCCCGCAGCGCGGCTTCACGGAGAGTGCCCCGTCCCAGCGGACCCGCCGCGCCGATCCCGCCCGGCTGGTCGCCTTTGAGGTGCTCCGAGCCGTGGAGGCCGAGGACGCCTACGCGAACCTTGTGCTGCCAGCCCGGATCCGGCATTACGGGCTGGACAAGCGCGACGCCGGCTTCGCCACCGAGCTCAGCTACGGCGCCCTCCGCGGTCAGGGCACGTACGACGCCATTCTGGCGCGCTGCGTCGACCGCCCGCTGGACCAGCTGGATCCCGCGATCCTGGACGCCCTGCGGATCGGCGCGCACCAGCTGCTCGCCATGCGCGTGCCCGCCCACGCCGCCCTGGACCAGACTGTGGGGCTGGCCCGCGCCGTGATCGGGGCCGGTCCCTCGGCCCTGATCAATGCCGTGCTGCGCAAAGTCTCCGCCCGCACCCTCGACGAGTGGCTCGAGCTGCTGCTCAGCACCGAGACCGATGCCACCACCATCGCCTCCATCCGCTACGCCCACCCCGAGTGGATTGTCCGTGCGCTCCGCCAGTCGCTCGTAGCCCACGGCCGCCCTGCCGCTGAGATTGACGGGCTCCTCGAAGCCGACAACGCCGCGCCCGTGGTGAACCTCGTCGCGCTGCCCGGCATCGGCAGCCTTGAAGAGGCCCTGGAAATTGGGGCCACCCCGGGTGAACTCGTCGAGGGGTCCGCGCTCTCCAGCGGCGGCGACCTCGGCCGGCTCGCCTCGGTCCGGGACGGAAGCACCCGTGTCCAGGACGTGGGATCGCAGCTCGTGGCCCGGGCCATGGCCGCCGTCGATCTCGGCACAGGCCCGGGCACAGAAACCGGCGCGGGCACCGGCACCAAAACCAGCACGGACCCCGGCGGGGAAGCCGGGACGGACAGCGGGAGTGCGGGGGAGCGCTGGCTGGACCTCTGTGCCGGCCCGGGCGGCAAGGCCGCCTTGCTCGCTGCCCTCGCCCGGCAGCAGGGTGCTCACCTGCTGGCCAACGAATCCGCCGCGCACCGAGCCAAACTCGTACGCCAAGCCCTGTCCGCGGTCCCGCGGGATGCCTGGGAGGTCAGGACCGGCGACGGCCGCGACATCGGCGCCGAGCAGCCCGAATCCTTCGACCGGGTCCTCGTCGATGTCCCGTGCACCGGCCTGGGTGCCCTGCGCCGGCGTCCGGAGTCGCGCTGGCGCCGCACGCCCAAGGACCTCGTGGACCTTGGCCCGCTGCAGCGCCAGCTGCTCAACTCAGCGATCGACGCCGTCAAGCCCGGCGGCGTGGTGGCCTACGTGACCTGCTCGCCGCACCCGGCAGAGACCACCGCCGTCGTCAGTGATGTCCTGCGCAAGCGCGAGGACCTCGAGCTGCTCGACGCCGGCGCCGTGCTGGACAGTGTCAGCCTCACCGGCCACCTCGAGGCCGGACACGAGCTCACCGCCCAGCTCTGGCCGCACGTGCACCAGACGGACGCCATGTTCCTTGCGCTGATCCACAAAAAGGCCTGAGCTTCACCGATACTGGGGCGCTGCAACCTAGGAACGAACCAGCTAAGTACGAACGAGAAGGAAATCCATGGCCCAGTGCTGCATCAACCCGAGCATCCTTTCGGCTGACTTCGTCAATCTTGAGGCCGAACTGCGCCGCATCAGCAATGCCGATGCGGTGCACGTGGATGTCATGGACAACCACTTCGTGCCCAACCTGACCATCGGGCTGCCCGTGGTGCAGCGCATCCAGGCAGTCAGCCCGGTGCCGCTGGACGCCCACCTGATGATCGCCGACGCCGACCGCTGGGCGCCGGGCTTCGCCGACGCCGGGGTGGCCTCCGTGACGTTCCATGCCGAAGCCTCGATCGCGCCGATCAAACTCGCGCGGGAACTGCGAACCCGCGGCGCCAAGGCCGGCATGGCGCTGCGACCGGGCACTCCCGTGGAGCCGTACCTGGACATGCTCCCTGAACTGGACCTGCTGCTGATCATGACGGTGGAGCCCGGGTTCGGCGGGCAGTCATTTTTGGACCTGACACTGCCCAAGATCAGGCGGGCCCGCGCGGCCATTGACGGCTCCGGCGTCAACGTGGCGCTGCAAGTCGACGGCGGGATCACCGAGGAGACGATCGTGCGTGCCGCAGAGGCGGGAGCGAACGTCTTTGTGGCGGGCTCAGCCGTTTACGGCGCCTCGGATCCGGCGGAGGCCATCGAAAGGCTTCGGGCGGCCGGGAACCGCTGAGACCATGACGGTCCCGGCAGGGAACTGCGGCCAAGATGACTCAGGCCGTAATGTGCGCGGCCGGGAATAGCCCGGGCAGGCCGGCAGTTGTGTCAGAATAACAACACACATACGTGCTCCGGGGTCGGTGTAAGTCCGAACCGGCGGTGACAGTCCGCGACCCGCGCGCCAGCGCCTTCCTTTGGGAGGGATGCCGGCAAACGGTTGAATCGGTGAAATTCCGGTACCGACAGTTAAAGTCTGGATGAGAGAAGCACGTACAGCTGTTACTGCGGAGCCCAGAAGGCGCCGCATAATTGTGCTGTCGTATACCCCCGGAGCCATCGCGGTTCTTGAGGGAAGGAACGACACACACATGGACCCCTTGCGATGGCTCTTCGAAGCGCAGATCCCGGTAGGCGGATCTGTCCTGATTCTTCGTGAAGTGCTAGGCAACATCTTTGGCCTCGCCAGCGCCGTCGGCGGCATGCGCCGCAGGGTGTGGGCATGGCCGGTCGGCATCGCCGGCAACTTACTGCTCCTGACGGTGTTCCTGGGCAACGTCTTCGGCTCCGCCACGCCCGCCACGCTGTGGGGCCAGGCCGGACGCCAGGTCATGTTCATCGGCGTCGCCCTCTATGGCTGGTACCGCTGGCAACAGGGCAGGCAATCCGCCGGCGGCGGGGCAGCCGTCGCGCCGCGCTGGGCCAGCAACAAGACCCGCGTCATCCTGGGTCTCAGCCTTGTGGCCGGGACCGCCGCGCTGACGCCGCTGTTCGCCTCACTGGGCTCCTACCCGCCGGTCTGGGCCGATGCCTGGACGTTCATGGGCTCGCTGCTCGCCACCTACGGCATGGCCCGCGGCTGGACGGAGTTCTGGCTGATCTGGGTGGCGGTGGACATCGTCGGTGTGCCGCTGCTGTTCAGCGCGGGCTACTACGCCAGCGCTGTCATGTACCTCTTCTACGGTTTCTTCACGCTCACCGGATTCTTTGTATGGTGGCGGGCCTCGACGCTGGCAAACCGGCCGGTCACGGTCGAAACCGCTTTCCCCGACCCGGTGGTGGCCAAGTGAGCGCCCCCATCAGTGCCGGCCTGAGCGCCGGATTCAGCGCTGCCCCGCCCAACCCATCCCCATTCAGCGCTGCCGAATTCAGCCCTGCCGAGAATGCGGCAATGCAGGCTGCCCTCGCCGCCGCGGCGCAAGGCCCGCGGGGCGCCAACCCGCTCGTGGGCGCCGTCGTCGTTGGGACCGAGGGCACGCTCCTGGCCACCGGATACCACCGCGGGGCCGGGACGGCCCACGCCGAAGCGGACGCCATCGCCCAGGCGAAGGCGGCGGGCCTGGACCTTCGCGGCGCCGCGATCGTGGTGACCCTGGAGCCCTGCAACCACTGCGGGCGCACCGGACCCTGCGCGCAGGCGATCATCGACGCCGGCATCACCGACGTCATCTACGCCGTCGACGATCCCCATGATCCGGCCGCCGGCGGGGCCGGGACGCTCCGCGCCGCCGGCGTCCGGGTCCGTTCCGGGCTGGCGGCCGACGCCGCGCTGGACCTGAACCGGCGCTGGTTCGAGGCCGTCGCCGCCAAACGGCCCTTCGTCACCCTGCATATCGCGCAGACCCTCGACAGCCGCATCGCTGCCAGCGATGGCACCAGCCAGTGGATTTCGAGCCCGGAATCGCTTGCCGACAACCACGCCCTGCGGGGACGGATTGACGCCATCCTGGTGGGCACCCAGACGGTGCTGATCGACAACCCCCGCCTCACCGCCCGGAACGCCGACGGCGAAGCAGACGGCAAGCAGCCCCTGCGCGCGGTCATGGGGTACCGGGGCATTCCCGAGGACGCCGCCATCCACGGGGCGGACGGCAACGTCCTGCATCTGGCCACGCGCGATCCCCGCGAGGCCCTGGACCAGCTGTTCGCAAGCGGCGTCCGGCACCTCATGGTGGAAGGCGGCTCCCGGATCCTGAGCGCGTTCCTTGCGGCCGGCCTGGTGGACGAACTGATCGTCTACCTGGCTCCGACACTGCTCGGCTCCGGCACGGCCGCCTTAGAGGATCTGGGCATCACCACCCTGGCCGAAGCCCAGCAGTGGGAATGGGACGCGGCATCCGGGGGCGCCGTCCAGGTCCTCGGCCGCGACCTCCGGCTCCATCTCCGCCCGGCTACCCCGTCTGCCTCGGCCGGGCCGGCCACTCCGTCTGCCCCGGCCGCCACATCTACTTCATCCGATACAACCCCGCACCGCACCGGCGCGGACACCGCCGCAGGAGGCAATTGATGTTTACCGGAATTATCGCCGAGCAGGGGAAGGTGCTCTCCGTTGAGCGCAACGGTGACAGCAGCGCCACAGTTCGGCTCCACGCGCCCGGCACCACGGACGGCTTAGCCCTGGGCGGTTCCATCGCAGTCAACGGCGTCTGCCTCACCGCGACGCAGATCGATGGCAGGGACTTCAGCGTCGACGTCATGGGCGAGACCCTTGACCGCAGCACCATCGGAGAACTCGCCGCGGGCGATCCGGTCAATCTGGAACGCTGCGTGCCCGCCGGGGGACGGCTGGACGGTCATGTCGTGCAGGGACACGTCGACGGCGTCGGCCAACTCCTGGAGCGCGAAGGGCTTGGCAACTGGGATCGGCTCCGGTTCGCCGTGCCGGCCGGACTCGCGCGGTACATCGCCGAAAAGGGATCCATCGCCGTCGACGGCGTCTCCCTCACCGTCGCGGCCGTCAGCCCGGCCAACGAACCCGCCCCCTGGTTTGAAGTGGGGCTGATCCCCACCACCCTCGCCGAGACCGGCCTGGGCCAGAAGCCCCTCGGCGGCCACGTCAACCTTGAAGTCGACGTCCTGGCGAAGTACACCGAGCGCCTCCTGTCCTTTGCCGGCGGATCGTCGCCCGCAGCGCACAGGGCGCCAGAAGTTCCCGCCGGAGAATCCGCACCCACGGAAAGGGCCGCGAAATGAGCCGCGTCACAGACCACGTCAAAGACCAAGCAGGCCTGCCAGAGGCGTTCCGCGCCGCCGACGCCGGCCGGTTGGGTCTCGATCCGATCGAGGATGCCATCAGCGCCATGGCAGCCGGGCGCCCCGTCCTGGTGGTGGACAACGAGGACCGCGAGAACGAAGGCGACATCATTTTCGCCGCCGAGCACGCGACCCCGGCCCTGATGGGCTGGACTGTCCGCTACAGCTCCGGCGTGATCTGCGTACCGCTCGACGGCGACCGGGCCGATGCCTTGGCCCTGCCGCCGATGGTGGCCGTCAACGAAGACGCCAAGGGCACCGCCTACACCGTGTCCTGCGACGCCGCGGTGGGGATCAGCACCGGAATCTCCGCCACGGACCGCGCCCTGACGGCCCGGATCCTGGCGGACCCGGAAAGCCAGCCAAATTCATTGACCCGTCCCGGGCATGTTTTTCCGCTCCGCGCCGTTAACGGGGGAGTGCGGGAACGTCCCGGCCACACAGAGGCGGCCGTGGACCTGTGCCGGCTGGCCGGACTGGAGCCCGTGGGAGTGATAGCAGAGGTTGTGTACGACAACGGAGAAATGATGCGGCTGGACGGATTGCGAGGCTTCGCCCTTGAGCATGGTTGCCCCCTGATTTCGATTGCGGATCTGGTGGCGTACCTTGAAACTGAACAGCACGGCAGCCACGCAACGGACCCCGTCTGATGGAGGAGAAATAGTGACGACTTCGGAGACCCGAGAAGAGATGGCCATGGCGCGCCAGCCGCATCCGGTCAGCGCCGGACCCATCGTTCAGCTGCCTACCGCCTTTGGCGATTTCGTGGCGCAGGCCTGGACCGATCTGGCCACCGGCGCGGAACACCTGGCTGTCAGTTCACCGTTGGCCCCGGCTGATGGCCTGCCCCCGCTGGTCCGCCTCCATTCGGAGTGCCTCACTGGCGATGTGTTCGGTTCCTACCGCTGCGACTGCGGCGAACAGCTGGCCTATGCTCTTGAGCTGATCAACGAACTCGGCGGCACCCTACTCTACCTGCGCGGCCAGGAGGGCCGCGGGATCGGCCTGGCGAACAAGATGAAGGCCTATGCCCTGCAGGAGGCCGGGTTCGACACCGTGGAGGCCAATGAGCAGCTCGGGCTGCCGGTCGATGCGCGCTGCTACAAGGCCGCCGCCCAGATCCTCGCGGAGATGGGACTCCACGAGATCAGGCTCCTGAGCAACAACCCGGACAAGCAGGACCGGCTCGCCCAGGCAGGCGTCAGGGTGGTTGAGATGGTCCCCACGGAGGTTCCCTCCCGCGAACAGAACATCCGCTACCTGCAGACCAAGAAGGACCGGATGGACCATCTCCTGGTCCTGGACGGTGAACCCGCGCCGGCCGCCAGCCTGCCCGGGTTCGAGCCCGACCAGGATTGACCGGGCGGCGCTGCAGGCTGCCCCAACCCGCTTCGCCCCGTTTCCTGCCAGCTTGTCCGGCCGTCCTGCCCAGGACGCCGGACAGCGAGGCTGCCAGGCCAGCGGCCCAACCACCAGACTTAACAGCAAGGATTACCCTATGAGCGGCCACGGCGCCCCCCAGATCGACCTCAGCACCTTCAAGCCGGAGGAAACTTCACAGCTCAAGCTGGCCATTGTGGCCGCAAGCTGGCATACCCGGATCATGGACGGACTGCTCGACGGCGCCCTGCGCGCCGCCAAGGACGCCGGGATCAATGAGCCGACGGTCCTGCGCGTGCCCGGCACATTTGAGCTCCCCGTCGCTGCGGCCCGGCTGGCACCGCACTTCGACGCCGTCGTGGCGCTGGGCGTCGTCATCCGGGGCGGCACGCCGCACTTCGAATATGTCTGCGAGGCAGCCACCCTGGGCCTGACCGAGGTCAGCGTCCGCACCGGTGTTCCCGTGGGCTTCGGCGTGCTGACGTGCGACACCGAGCAGCAGGGGATCGACCGGGCCGGCCTGCCGGGATCCACTGAGGACAAGGGGCACGAGGCGGTTACCGCTGCTTTGGCCACCGCAGTGACCCTCAAGCAGTTCGGCTAAGCCCTCAAGCTGCGGCCCTAAGCTGCGGGCCCAGGCTGCAGCCGGGGCCGGCGCGGGCGCCATCCTGGCCGCCCTGGCCGCCCGCGCCGGCTGTGTTCGCTGTGTTGTATGTGTGTCGCCTCACTTCCCCTCCGTCATGCAACGGCACGGCGGGCGTTCCCGCGCCGGGAGCAAGTAGGCTTGGGGGCGTGAAGAATTTCGAGTCGCTGTTCGCAGAACTGAGTGAAAAGGCCGCCGTCCGCCCGGAAGGCTCCCGCACCGTCGCTGAACTGGATTCCGGAGTCCATGGCATCGGCAAGAAGGTCGTGGAGGAAGCAGCCGAGGTCTGGATGGCTGCCGAGTATGAGTCCGATGAAGCCGCGGCCGAGGAAATTTCGCAGCTGCTGTACCACCTGCAGGTTCTGATGCTCGCCAAAGGACTCACCCTGGAAGACGTCTACAAGCATCTCTAGCCGCGCCCGCACCGGAAACCGCCGTGACTTCGCTGGCGGATCCCGTGCACCGCGTGGCCGATGTGCCCCCACAGATCCTTCCGAACCCAAGAAAGACTTTTCCCATGCTGAGAGTTGCCGTCCCGAATAAGGGATCCCTGTCCGAAGCTGCCGCGGCCATGCTGGCCGAGGCCGGCTACCGCCAGCGCCGCGATACCCGCGAGCTGGTCATGGTGGACCCCGACAACGATATTGAGTTCTTCTTCCTCCGCCCCCGCGACATTGCCGTGTATGTGGGCCAGGGAACGCTCGACGTCGGTATCACCGGCCGCGACCTGCTGCTGGACGCAGAGGTCGAGGCTGAGGAGCTGCTGCCGCTGGGCTTCGCCGCTTCGACCTTCCGCTTCGCCGGCCCGATCGGCGACTTCAGCAACGTCACCCAGCTCGAAGGCAAGCGCCTGGCCACGAGCTACGACGGGCTGCTGCGCGGCTACCTGGCCGAGCGCGGGATCAACGCCAAGGTGGTCCGCCTCGACGGCGCCGTGGAATCCTCCGTCCGCCTCGGCGTCGCGGACGCGATCGCCGACGTCGTTGAGACCGGCACCACGCTGAGGGCCGCCGGCATGGAGATCTTCGGCGAGCCGATCCTGAATTCCGAGTCGGTGCTGATCGGCCGCAAGGGCGAGCAGAACCCGGCCACTGAGGTCCTGATCCGCCGGCTCCAGGGAGTCCTCGTGGCCCGGCAGTACGTGATGATGGACTACGACATCCGCAAGGAACTCGTGGAACAGGCCGCAGCACTCACCCCGGGCCTGGAATCGCCCACGGTCTCGCCGCTGCGCGATTCGGACTGGGTGGCCGTCCGCTCAATGGTGCCCAAGCGGGAAACCAACCGGATCATGGACGAGCTCTACGACCTCGGCGCCCGCGCCATCCTGGTCAGCAGCATCCACGCCTGCCGCATCTAGGCGCCCCCGCCGGGTCCGGCCAGCGGGTTCCTCCGGAAATCACCCCTGCCGCAATTAGCCTCCAGCAAAACATCAGGAGAAGTCATGACTGTTGCCGTGCGCGTCATCCCGTGCCTCGACGTCGATGCCGGCCGCGTGGTCAAGGGCATCAACTTTGAGGGTCTCCGTGACGCCGGGGACCCGGTGGAACTGGCACACCGCTACGACAACAGCGGCGCCGACGAGCTGACCTTCCTTGACGTCACGGCGTCCTCCGGCAACCGGGAGACCACGTTCGACGTCGTCCGCCGCACCGCCGAGGAAGTCTTCATCCCGCTGACGGTCGGCGGCGGCGTCCGCGGCGTGGCTGAGGTGGACAAGCTCCTGCGCTGCGGCGCGGACAAGGCCGCCATCAACACCGCGGCCGTGGCCCGGCCGGACGTGATCGACGAGATCACCCGGCACTTCGGTTCCCAGGTCCTGGTGCTCTCCCTCGACGCGCGGCGCACCCGTCCGGGCTCGCAGCCCACGGCGTCCGGCTTCGAGGTCACCACGCACGGCGGACGGCAGGGGACCGGGATCGATGCCATCGCCTGGGCTCGGGAAGCTGCGGACCGCGGGGTGGGTGAAATCCTGCTGAACTCGATCGACGCCGACGGCACCAAGGACGGCTTCGACCTGGAACTGATCCGTCTGGCGCGGGGCGGGGTCAAGGTCCCGCTCATCGCCTCCGGCGGCGCGGGCAAGCCGGAGCACTTCCCGCCGG
Organism: Arthrobacter sp. 05L421; assembly: GCF_056397785.1. NCBI lineage: Bacteria > Bacillati > Actinomycetota > Actinomycetes > Micrococcales > Micrococcaceae > Arthrobacter > Arthrobacter sp. 05L421. Next base: position 36,542 of record NZ_JBFTOC010000016.1, on the reverse strand, counting down.
CCGTGGCAGCAGGGGCAGACGCCGTCCTGGCGGCCTCGGTCTTCCACTTCGGCCCGCTGGACATGATCGCGCAGGTCAAGGCCGCGATCCGCGAGGCAGGCTTCGAAGTCCGCTGATTCCATCGGATCAAAGCAACGCGGGGTCACTTACCGCCCATCCCGGAAGGGTTTATGGGCCGTAAGTGACCCCGCGTTGTTTGGTTCTGCGGAGGTCCTGCGGAGGTTCGGGAGGAGTTAGAGGCCGACTTCGGCGGACTGCAGGAGCGCGACGGCGTCGGGCTGGCCCTCGAACGTCACCAGGGCGTGGCGGGTGCGGCCGTGGGCGTGCATGAGCAGCTCGCCCGGCTCGCCGACGATGGCCACGGACACGGGAGCGCGTTTGGCCACATGACGCGGACCGGACGGGCTCACCAGCACAATGCCCAGATCCACGCCGCGGTACAGGATGGCGGCGCGCTTGACTAGCTCATCCCACAAAGCGTCCGAGTAGGCCTGGTCCAGAGCCCGCGGGGCCCAGCGGTCCACGGCGCGGCGGACGTCCTCGGTGTGCACAAAATACTCGATCAGGTTGGAGCTCTCGTCCAGGGCCTTGATCCGCAGCGGCGAGAGCGCCGGGGGGCCGGAACGGAAGTCGTTGATGAGCTTGGCGTAGTCCTCGGGGGTCTTCAGAGAGCTCGCCAGTTCGGCTGTCGCATGGTCTGAGGCCTTGGAGAGGCGTTTGATCAGCAGGCCGAGTCCGACGGCGATTTTCCGCTCGCGCAAGTACAGGTGCGCCGCAAGATCGCGCGTGAGCCAGCCTGCGCAGAGCGTGGCGGCATCAGGGCCGGCCGCAAGCAGGGTTTCGGCCAGGACTTCTCGGGACGGTTCGACGAAATGCATCACTTGTGAAACTAGCACGAGACGGCCGCGAGTGGGCACAGGAATCGCCGCCGTGACCGTGCCTGGCGGCATGATCCGGCGGGTGAGCACTGCAGGCGCCGCGATTGGGCCACAGTGTTAAGCGACGGGACGGCCCGCAGGCCGCCGGCACGCCCGGAGGCACTAGACTTGATCTGATGTCTGAGCAGCCCGCCCCCGCCCCCAGCCCCGTCAATGACAGTGCCATCCCCGTCACCAGCGCTGTCGGTGGCAGTCCCGTCAACGGCAGCCCCCTGCCGGCCGGACTGGCGGACGCCCTGAAGCGGGACAGTGCAGGACTGGTGGCCGCGATCGTCCAGCAGTTCGATACTCACGAGGTCCTGATGCTGGGCTGGATGGACGATGAGGCGTTGCACCGCACCATGACCAGCGGCCGCGTGACGTTCTTTTCGCGGTCCCGCCAGGAGTACTGGCGCAAGGGTGACACCTCCGGGCATGTGCAATGGGTCAAGTCGCTCGCCATGGACTGCGACGGCGATGCCCTGCTGGTCCGCGTCGACCAGGTCGGCGCAGCCTGCCACACGGGAACCCGGACCTGCTTCGACGGCCGCGAGCTCGACGCCGTCGTCGGCCACGGGGGCTAAGCCCCTGCAGTAGGAGACCCGCAACAGGACACACAGCTTCACGAACCGGACCCACACAGATCCATGACCGGATCCGGGACCGGTCCACCTAAAGAACAGGCGGAAAGCACAGCCATGCAGGACCTTGGAATCATCAGCCCCGGCCTCGAAGAGTTCCGTGAACTCGCAGGCCACAGCCGCGTCATCCCCGTCCGGCTCAAGGTGCTGGCTGACGCCGAAACCCCGATCGGGCTCTACCGCAAGCTCGCCCAGGGCCAGCCTGGCACGTTCCTGATGGAATCGGCGGCGGTCGGAGGCGCCTGGTCCCGCTATTCCTTCATCGGCTCCCGCTCCCGGGCGACCCTCACCACCAAGGACGGCAGTGCGCACTGGCTGGGCGAGCCCCCGGTCGGTGTGCCGCTGGACGGCAGCCCGGTGGACGCCATCCGCGACACCGTTGCGGCGCTCCGCACCGAACGCTTCGACGGCCTCCCGCCGTTCACGTCCGGCCTGGTCGGATTCCTCGGCTGGGAAACAGTCCGGCACTGGGAGAAGCTGACCACCCCGCCGGAGGACGACCTCCAGCTGCCGGAAATGGCCCTCAACCTCGTCACGGACATGGCGGTCCACGACAACATGGACGGCACCGTCCTGCTGATCGCCAACGCCATCAACTTCGACAACAGCACCGAACGCGTCGACGACGCCTGGCACGACGCCGTCGCCCGCGTCAAAGCCCTGCTGGACAAGATCAGCCGCCCCGTGGAACAGCCTGTCTCCGTGCTCGAAACGGCCGCCCTGGATTTCGCGTCGAGCGTGCAGGAACGCTGGGACGAATCCGAATACCTGGCTGCCCTGGACCGCGGCAAGGAGGCGATCGTGGACGGCGAGGTCTTCCAGGTGGTGATCTCCCGCCGCTTCGAAATGGAGTGCGGCGCCGACCCCCTCGACGTCTACCGGGTCCTGCGGAACACCAACCCCAGCCCCTACATGTACCTCTTCAGCTTCGAGGACGCCGCGGGCCGCGAATACACAATCGTCGGCTCCTCGCCGGAGGCCCTCGTCACCGTCACCGGGGACGAGGTCATCACGCACCCCATCGCCGGGTCACGGCCGCGCGGCAAGACGGTGGAGGCGGACAAGGCGCTGGCCGAGGAACTGCTGGCGGACGAGAAAGAACGCGCCGAGCACCTCATGCTGGTGGACCTGTCCCGCAATGACCTCTCCAAGGTCTGCGTCGCAGGATCCGTCGACGTCACCCAATTTATGGAAGTGGAACGCTTCAGCCACATCATGCACCTGGTGTCCACGGTGGTGGGCGAGCTGGCCCCGGCCGCCAAGGCCTACGACGTCCTCAAGGCCACATTCCCGGCCGGTACCCTCTCCGGTGCCCCGAAGCCGCGGGCCCTGCGTCTTCTGGACGAACTTGAACCGCACCGGCGCGGCATCTACGGAGGCGTGGTGGGCTATTTGGATTTCGCCGGGGACATGGACATGGCGATCGCGATCCGCTCCGCCCTGCTCCGGGAAGGACGCGCCTACGTCCAGGCCGGCGGCGGGATCGTGGCAGATTCGGTCAACCCCACCGAGGCCCAGGAAACCGTCAACAAGGCCGCCGCCCCGCTCCGGGCTGTCCACACGGCCAGTTCGCTGCACAACATCAACGGTGACGCCGTCACCGACTCAGCACCCGACGCCGGGGCGGATTCCTGATGGGACAGCCGGAAGGAACCGTGAAGAGCACCACTCGTCCAGCCGTCCCCGGATGGGCCCGCAAGTCCACCCTGGTCCTGGTGATCGCCGCCCTGGCGCTGGCCGTGTTCGGGACCACCACCCAGACCTGGCTCACCGTGCACCTGGACCCCGCTCAGCTCGGCGCGGCCGTGGCCAGCCAGGACGGGCTGCAGGTCCAGGGCAGCAAGGCTGCCACCACTGTGACGGCCCTGGCCCTTGTCGCCCTCGCCGGCGGCCTCGCGGCCTCCATCGCCGGCCGCGTGGCCCGCTGGGTTATCACGGCGATCATCCTCCTCACGGCCGCGGGGATCGTGGCCGCGGCGGCCGTGGTGCTGGCGGACCCGCTGTCCGCCGCGCAGGGATCGATCGCTGCCGCCACCGGGATCAGCGGCAGCACCGTGCAGGTGGACGTGACAGTGTTCCCCCTTCTCGCCGTCGTCGCCGGTGCCCTGTTGGGAATTAGCGCCTTTGCGATCGTGCCGGCCGGCCGTTACTGGAAGAGCCGCACCAAATATGACGCGGCAGACGCCGGCGGAACTGCAGCCGGTGGTGCTGCCTCGGCCGCGCCCGCGGACGAGATTGACAGCTGGGACCGGTTGTCCCGCGGTGACGACCCCACCTGAGCCGATGCCGCGGCGAGCAACGGTGCCGGCAACGGTGCCAATAACGCCGCCAAAAAATGGCAGAATGTAAGCAGTATTCATCCTGAGGAGATTTCAATGAGCAAAGCCACTGTTTCCGCATCCACGTCCGCTGCGCCGAAGGGCGTCTACGACGACGTCGATCACAGCGAAGCGCCGGGTCACGGCAACAGCCCGGCCGCATGGACTTGCGTGATCGTGATGCTGGTCGGCGCCCTCATTGCGTCCATCGCCTTCGTCATCGCCAACACCCCCATCTTTGTCGCGGGTGCGGCAATCATGGTGATCGGCCTGCTCGCCGGCTGGGCCATGCGCAAGGCCGGCTACGGCGTCGGCGGCAGCAAGCTGAAGAACTCCGGCCACTGAGCGTGAGCGTTCTCGACGACATCAACGCCGGTGTCCTGGAGGATATGCAGGCACGCCAGCGCCTGGTCACGCTCGCGGAACTGAAGGAGCGCGCCGCCGCGGCAACGCCCGCCCGTGACGCCTGGGCCGCCCTGGGCGGGACCTCCAGCACCCGGGACCAACTCAAGGTCATCGCCGAAGTCAAGCGCCGCAGCCCGTCCAAGGGCAGGCTCGCGGACATCGCCGATCCCGCGTCCCTCGCCGCGCAGTACGCCGACGGCGGGGCGGCAGTGATCAGCGTCTTGACCGAGGAACGCCGCTTCGGGGGCTCCCTCGCGGACCTCGACGCCGTCCGGGCCGCAGTGGACATTCCGCTGCTGCGCAAGGACTTCATGGTGGACGAGTACCAGATCTGGGAGGCCCGGGCCCATGGTGCCGACCTGATCCTGCTGATCGTGGCCTCGCTCTCTGACGCCCAGTTGCGCGAATTCACGGCCCTCAGCCGCGGGCTCGGCATGAACGTGCTGGTCGAGACGCACACCGCCGAGGAAATCGAGCGCGCGGTCGCCGCGGAGGCCCGGATCATCGGCGTCAACGTGCGCAACCTCAAGACGCTCGACGTCGACCGTTCCGTTTTTGCGGAGCTGGCCGGCGGCATTCCCGCCGGCGCCCTTGTGGTGGCCGAATCCGGTGTGCGCGACGTGGAGGACGTCAAGCATTACGCGGCCCGCGGCGCCAACGCGGTCCTGGTCGGCGAGGCGCTGGTCAGTGACGCGACGCCCCGCGAGCGGATCGCCGAATTCATGGCTGCCGGCGCAACGGCGATCGCCGCCCGCGCCTGAGCCCGGCCGGTCCTGGCGCCTCCGTCCGGACCGTATGCGGTACCGGGCCCGCAATTTGCCCGGACAATGAGCGGATCTCGTCTGCAGATCCGCAAAGCTAGCAGTGGAACAGGATGGTGAGACTGATGGTCGATGCGCCAGCAGCCGGCTCTGACGAAAGTGCCGTGGACGCGTTCCTGCAGGGCGGCCGCCCCCAGGAGCCTACGGCACAGGGCGAACCGTCTCTGCGGCACGCCCCGGGGCCCTACTTCGGAGGCTACGGCGGGCGCTGGATGCCCGAGTCGCTCATCGCGGCCCTGGACGAGCTCGAGGACACCTTCGAGAAAGCCAAGGCCGACCCCGACTTCACGGCGCAGATCTCCGACCTGAACAAGAACTACTCCGGCCGCCCGTCGCTGCTGACCGAGGCCAAGCGCTTCGCCGAGCACGCCGGCGGGGTGCGGATCTTCCTCAAGCGCGAGGACCTCAACCACACCGGCTCGCACAAGATCAACAACGTTATCGGCCAGGCCCTGCTCGCCAAGCGGATGGGCAAAACCCGCGTCATCGCCGAGACCGGTGCCGGTCAGCACGGCGTTGCCAGCGCCACGGCGGCAGCCCTGCTGGGCCTGGAATGCGTGGTCTACATGGGCGCCGAGGACTGCCGCAGGCAGTCCCTCAACGTGGCCCGGATGGAGCTCCTCGGCGCCACGGTCATCCCGGTGACCAACGGATCCCAGACGCTTAAGGACGCCATCAACGAGGCCCTGCGCGACTGGGTCGCGAACGTGGGCAACACGCACTACCTCCTGGGCACCGCCGCCGGCGCGCACCCGTTCCCGGCAATGGTCCGCTACTTCCACGAGGTGATCGGCGAGGAAGCCCGGGGCCAGATCCTGGATCAGACGGGCCGGCTTCCGGACGCCGTTTGTGCCTGCATCGGTGGCGGCTCCAACGCGATCGGCATCTTCCACGGCTTCCTCGATGACCCCTCGGTCAAGATCTACGGCTTCGAGGCCGGCGGCGAGGGCGTCGAAACCGGACGCCACGCGGCCACCATCACCCTCGGCAAGCCCGGTGTGCTGCACGGTGCGCGCTCCTACCTCATGCAGGACGACGACGGCCAGACCATCGAGTCCCACTCCATCTCGGCGGGCTTGGACTACCCCGGGGTCGGCCCCGAGCACTCCTACCTCGCCGACATCGGTCGGGTCAGTTACGAGCCCATCACGGACAGCGAAGCCATGGAGGCCTTCCGGCTCCTGTGCCGCACCGAGGGCATCATCCCCGCCATCGAATCTGCCCACGCCCTCGCCGGCGCCATCAAGGTGGGGCAGCGGCTCGCCTCCGAGGATGCCAGCACGGCGTCCGAGAAGATCGTGATCGTGAACCTCTCCGGCCGCGGCGACAAGGACGTGGCGACCGCCGCGGAATGGTTCGACCTGTTGGACAAGGACTCACCCGAAGCCGAAATCGCCAAAGAGGGGGAACAGCTGTGAGCACCAGCCAGGACGGCACGCAGAACGCCGCCGAGCACGCCAGCAAGTCGGCAGCGGCCATTGACCGCGCCCGCGCCCAGGGTCGGGCGGCCTTGATTGGCTACCTGCCCGCCGGCTACCCGAGCGTTGCAGACACCATTGCGGCCGGCATCGCACTGGCCGAGAACGGCGCCGACCTCATCGAGATCGGCATCCCGTACTCCGATCCGGTCATGGACGGCCAGGTCATCCAGGCGGCCACGACGGAGGCCCTGGCGAACGGTTTCCGCGTCCGGGAGGTCTTCGACGTGGTCCGCGGCATCACGAGCAAGACCGACGCCGCCGTGCTGGTCATGACCTACTGGAACCCCGTGGTCCGGATGGGCGTGGATGAGTTCTCCCGCCGCCTGGCCGAGGCCGGGGGAGCCGGGCTGATTACGCCCGACCTCATCCCGGACGAGGCCGCCGAATGGATGGCAGCCTCGGAGAAGTACGGACTGGACCGGGTGTTCCTGGTGGCCCCCTCGTCTTCCCCCGAACGCATGAAGCGCACTGTCGACGCGAGCCGCGGCTTCGTGTACGCCGTCTCCATCATGGGCGTCACCGGCGCCCGGACCTCGGTCAGCTCGGCGGCCAGGAATGTTGTGGCCGCCGCGCACGCCGCCGGCGCCGAACGCGTCTGCGTGGGCCTGGGCGTCTCCAACGCCGGCCACGTCCGGGAGATCGCCGAGTATGCGGACGGTGTGATTGTGGGCACCGCCCTGGTCGCGGCAATCCGGGACGGCGGCGTGGATGCGGTAGCCTCCCTGACGAAAGACCTCAGCACCGGCCTTACCAAGGAAGAAGCGTAAGCAATGCAGTCAGTCCTCCACGCGGCGGCGATGATTCCCGCGAGCATTCCGAGCCCGAGCTGGTCCGGATTCGACATCCCGCTGCCGTGGGGAGCACTGCGTATCCACGCCTACGCCCTGTGCATCCTCGCCGGCATCATTGCCGGCCTGTGGCTCACGTCCGTCCGCTGGGCGCGTCGCGGCGCACCTGAGGGCAGCGTCTGGGACATTGCCATCTGGGCCATCCCGTTCGGCATCATCGGCGGACGGCTCTACCACGTGTTCTCCTCGCCGGATGCCTACTTTGGTCCCGGGTTCGATGGCACGGGCGACCTGTCCCTGATTCCGCAGATCCAGCGTGGCGGCCTGGGCATCTGGGGCGCCGTCCTGCTGGGCGCCGTGGGCGCCTGGATCGGGTGCCGGCGCGCCGGGGTGAAGCTGACCGCCTTCATGGACGCGGCGGCCCCCGGGCTGCTGCTGGCCCAGGCGATCGGCCGGTGGGGCAACTACTTCAACCAGGAGCTCTTCGGCGGCCCCACCACGCTTCCGTGGGGGCTGCAGATCGATCCCAACAGCCCGAACTTCCCGGCGGGCATGCCGCCAGAGACGCTCTTCCACCCGACGTTCCTCTACGAGTCGTTGTGGAACCTGGCCGGCGTGCTGATCCTGCTGGCCCTGGACCGGCGATTCAGCTTCCGCCGCGGCCGCCTCTTCTGCGTCTACGCCATGTACTACACCCTGGGCCGTGTCTGGATCGAGGCCATGCGGATCGACGACGCCGAGCAGATCAGCCTCTTCGGGATCACCACCAGGCTCAATGTCTGGACCAGCATCATCGTCTTTGCCGGTGCCCTGCTCGCCTTCATCCTTCTCGGCCTCCGCAAGCGCTCCGAGCCGGACACTGTGTTCCTGCCGGGCCGCGCACCGGCGGAGACTAAGCCGGTTGAGGCAGAGACGGACGCTGAAGCGGCCGACGTCGACCGCCCCGCCGACGTCCACCGCACCACCGACGCCGGGCGCACCACCGACGCCGGGCGCACCACCGACGCGACAGGCGCCGCAGGTGCGGGAGGCACCACCGCCGGACCGGCCGCCGTCGTCGGGACGAACGAAGTGCGGGCGAATGACGCCGAGGGAGAACGCAGCACCGTTCCCGCGGAAGCAACAACCATCCGCCATGCGGACTCTGCTGTCTCAGATAGTGAATCCCGTGCTAATCTCCGGAATAACCAAAGCGGACCAGTTCGCGCATCCGAGGATGCGGACAAGGACTCCACCGGCGGCACCGCGCCCGCCACAGGAGCTCCGGCAGCCGGAGTATCCGGACGCCAGGGAACTGGAAGCGCGCCGGAGGCTGAGGGCACCAAGTAGCTCAGCAGCGGTATCTCGGGTTGCGGAGCCACCGCTCGCAGGACCCGAACCCCCACAGCGTCGTGGCAAGAAGGCTTGCTGCGGACAGCAGATCGACGCTGTCCGTGCAAGCCTGGGCCAGCACCTGCGTAACTGTTAGTACAGGAGGCCGGGCTGGCCTACAATTCCAGTTAGAAAAACACTCTGTTGCGCCCATCACACCGGCCTGCTGAGTGGGGCCAATGTTGTCCCTCCCATACGCACGATCAGGAGGAAGGACGTCTCCAATGACCCAAACTCTTCACAGCCCCAGCTGGTCCGATCCGGACCCGACTTCGGCTGCCGAGTCACCCTTCAGCCGGTTCGCGGCGATTCCGGCAGCTGCCGGTCTCTACAACCCGGAGAACGAGAAGGACGCCTGCGGCCTGGCCATCATCGCCACGCTCCGCGGCGAGCCCGGCTATGACATCGTCGACGCCGCCCTGACCGCCCTGCGCAACCTCGAGCACCGAGGTGCCGTGGGCGCCGATGAAGGTACCGGTGACGGCGCCGGCCTCCTCATGCAGGTGCCGGACGAATTCTTCCGCGCGGTTACCGACTTCGAACTTCCGGCCCCCGGCCAGTACATCGTGGGAACCGCCTTCCTGCCCGCCGAGCAGCGCGAATCCGACGCCGCACGCGCCGGCATCGAAGGCCTCGCCGCAGATGAGGGCCTGACAGTCCTGGGCTGGCGCGACGTCCCGATCGTGGCCGACCTGGTCGGGGCCATGGCCCGGGCCTGCATGCCGCACTTCTCGCAGCCCTTCTTCGCCTCCAGCACCGGCGAAACCCTCGAGCGCAACGAGCTCGATTCCCGCGCCTGGCGGATCCGCAAGCGCGCCCAGAACAAGTTCGGCGTGTACTTCCCGTCGCTGTCCTCGCGGACCATCGTCTACAAGGGCATGCTCACCACTGCGCAGCTGGAGCCGTTCTACCCGGACCTGTCGGACAAGCGCTTTAAGACCAAGCTCGCGATCGTCCACTCGCGCTTCTCCACCAACACGTTCCCGTCCTGGCCCCTTGCCCAGCCGTTCCGCACCATCGCGCACAACGGCGAGATCAACACTGTCAAGGGCAACCGGAACTGGATGCGGGCACGCCAGTCGCAGCTGGCCAGCCCGCTGCTGGGGGACTCACCCGAAGAGCTGTTCCCGATCTGCACCCCGGGTGCCTCGGACTCCGCCTCGTTCGACGAGGTCGCGGAACTGCTCTGGCTCTCCGGCCGGCCCATCACGCACTCGATCATGATGATGATCCCGGAGGCGTGGGAAAACCACGCCACCATGGATCCGGCCCGCCGTGCCTTCTACGAGTACCACTCGATGCTCATGGAGCCGTGGGACGGACCGGCGGCCGTCTCCTTCACCGACGGCAATCTGGTCGGCGCCACCCTGGACCGCAACGGTCTGCGCCCTGGCCGGTACTGGATCACCGAGGACGGCCTCATCATCTTCGCCTCCGAGGTCGGCGTGATCGACGTCGAACCCTCCAAGGTGGTCAAGAAGGGCCGCGTCTCGCCGGGCAAGATGTTCCTGGTCGACACCGAGGCAGGTCGGATCATCGACGACGCCGAGGTCAAGGCAGAGGTCGCCGCCGCGAACCCGTGGGCCGAATGGGTCAAGGACAACCTGATCGACCTCAACCACCTGCCCGAACGCGAGCACGTGGTCCACACCGCCGCCTCAGTCAACATCCGCCAGCGGACCTTCGGCTACACCACCGAGGAACTGAAGATCCTGCTGGGCCCGATGGCCCGCACCGGCGCCGAACCTCTTGGTGCCATGGGTTCCGACACCCCGGTGGCCGTGCTCTCCAAGCGGCCGCGGCTGCTCTTCGATTACTTCGTGCAGTCCTTCGCGCAGGTCACCAACCCGCCGCTGGATGCCATCCGTGAAGAGCTTGTCACGTCCCTGATGTGCGCGATCGGCCCGAACGGCAACCTGCTGGACACCACCCAGGTCCGCCAGCCGCAGGTCTCGCTGCCGTTCCCCGTGATCAACAACGACCAGCTCGCCAAGATCGCGAACATCGAGAGCGCCGACGGCGGCAAGGTCGCCATGAAGGTCCGCGGACTGTACCGCCCGGAAGGCGGCGAGAACGCCCTCCGCGCCCGGCTCACCGAAATCTGCGAGCAGGTCTCCGGCGCCATCAACCGCGGCGTCCAGTACGTGGTGCTCTCGGACCGCGACTCGAACGCCCAGTGGGCCCCGATCCCGTCCCTGCTGCTCGTCAGCGCCGTGCACCACCACCTCCTGCGCAGCGCCAACCGGACCAAGACCGCCCTCGTGGTGGAGGCCGGCGACGTCCGCGAGACGCACCACGTCGCCGTACTCATCGGCTACGGCGCCTCCGCCGTGAACCCATACCTGGCCATGGAATCCGTGGAACAGCTCATCGCCACCGGCGACGTCGTGGGCGTCACAGCGCAGGACGGCGTCTACAACCTGATCAAGGGCCTCGGCAAGGGCGTCCTGAAGATCATGTCCAAGATGGGCATCTCCACCGTGGCCTCCTACACGGGCGCCCAGACCTTCGAGGCCCTCGGCCTCGGCCAGGACCTGGTGGACGAGTACTTCTCCGGCACACATTCCCAGCTCGGCGGCGTCGGCCTCGAAGTCATTGCCGCCGAAGTCCTGGCCCGCCACCGCATGGCCTACCCGGAGAACGGCATCGAACTGCCGCACCAGCCCCTGCTCGGCGGCGGCGAATACCAGTGGCGCCGCGACGGCGAACCCCACCTGTTCAACCCCGAGACCGTCTTCCGGCTCCAGCACGCCACCCGTGAACGCCGCTACGACATCTTCAAGGCCTACACCCGCGGCGTGGACGATCAGTCCGAGAACCTCATGACCCTGCGCGGGCTGCTGAAGTTCAAGTCCGGTTCGCGTCCCGCGGTGCCGCTTGAGGAAGTGGAACCGGTTTCCAGCATCGTCAAGCGGTTCTCCACCGGCGCCATGAGCTACGGCTCCATCTCCAAAGAGGCCCACGAGACCCTCGCGATCGCCATGAACCGGCTGGGCGGCAAGTCCAACACCGGTGAAGGCGGCGAGGACGTGGACCGCCTGCTCGATCCCACCCGCCGTTCCGCGGTCAAGCAGATCGCCTCCGGCCGCTTCGGCGTCACCAGCCTGTACCTGTCCAACGCGGACGACATCCAGATCAAGATGGCGCAGGGTGCCAAGCCCGGCGAAGGCGGCCAGCTGATGGCGCAGAAGGTCTACCCCTGGGTGGCCCGCACGCGGCACTCCACCCCCGGCGTCGGCCTCATTTCGCCGCCCCCGCACCACGACATCTACTCGATCGAGGACCTCGCGCAGCTGATCTACGACGCCAAGCGCGCCAACCCCTCGGCCCGGGTGCACGTCAAGCTCGTCTCCGAGGTCGGGATCGGCACCGTGGCGGCAGGCGTCACCAAGGCCAAGGCCGACGTCGTGCTGGTTTCGGGCCACGACGGCGGTACCGGCGCCTCGCCGCTGAACTCGCTCAAGCACGCCGGTGTCCCCTGGGAACTCGGCCTCGCCGAGACCCAGCAGACCCTGATGCTCAACGGCCTGCGCGACCGTGTGGTGGTGCAGGTCGACGGCCAGCTCAAGACCGGCCGCGACGTCGTCATTGCCGCGCTGCTCGGCGGCGAGGAGTTTGGTTTCGCCACGGCTCCGCTGGTGGTCTCCGGCTGCATCATGATGCGCGTCTGCCACCTGGACACCTGCCCAGTGGGAGTCGCAACCCAGAACCCCGAGCTGCGCTCCCGGTTCAACGGCAAGCCCGAGTTCGTGGTGAACTTCTTCGAATTCCTTGCCGAGGAAGTACGCGAAATCCTCGCGGAACTGGGCTTCCGCAGCATCGAGGAGGCGATCGGCCATGCCGAGATGCTCGACTCCCGCGACGCGATCAACCACTGGAAGGCCGAGGGGCTGGACCTGGATCCGATCCTGCATGGCCTCGAGTTCGACAAGGATGCGCCGCTGCGCAACCTCACCGGCCAGAACCACGAACTCGACAAGCACTTCGACCAGCGCCTGATCGCCATGGCAGCCGAAGCGCTCAGTGACCGCACACCGGTGAAGATCTCCGTGAACGTCATCAACACGGACCGCTCCGTCGGCACCATGCTCGGCCACGTGGTCACGAAGACCTTCAGCACCGACGTCCTGGCCACGGACACCATTGACATCACGCTCAGTGGCACCGCCGGCCAGTCACTCGGGGCGTTCCTGCCGGCTGGCATCACGCTGCGCATGTTCGGCGACTCGAATGACTACGTCGGCAAGGGACTGTCCGGCGGCCGCATCATCGTCCGGCCGGACCGCACCAACGTGTTCCCGGCCGAGCGGAACGTGATCGCGGGCAACGTGATCGGCTACGGCGCCACGAGCGGTGAAATGTTCCTGCGCGGCCAGGTGGGCGAACGCTTCCTGGTCCGCAACTCAGGGGCCACCGCGGTGGCCGAAGGCATCGGTGACCACGGCTGCGAGTACATGACCGGCGGCCAGACGCTGATCATCGGCCGCACCGGCCGCAACTTCGGTGCCGGCATGTCCGGCGGCACGGCCTACGTGCTGGACCTGCAGACCGAACGCGTCAACAAGCAGGCCCTCGAGTCCGGTGAGCTGAAGCTGGTCGAGCTCGACGCCGAGGACCGCGACATCGTCCACGGGCTGCTGGTCAAGCACGTCGAGGAAACCGAGTCGCTGCTTGGGGCCCGGCTGCTCGAGAACTTCGATGACACCGCAGCCCGCATAACCAAGGTGCTGCCGCGCGACTACGCGGCCGTCCTGCAAACCCGTCTTGACGCCATCGAAGAGGGCCTGGACCCCGACGGCGAAGAAGTTTGGTCTCGAATCCTGGAGGTGACCGGTGGCTGATCCACGCGGATTTCTGAAAGTACGTCAGCGCGAAACCCAGCCCCGCCGTCCCGTTCCGGTCCGCATCATGGACTGGAAAGAGGTCTACGAGGCCCAGGAAAAGGGTGTCCTGAAGAGCCAGGCCGGCCGCTGCATGGACTGCGGCATCCCGTTCTGCCATCAGGGCTGCCCGCTGGGCAACCTCATTCCGGAATGGAACGACCTCATCTGGCGGGACAAGGGCGAGGAAGCGATGGAGCGGCTGCACGCCACCAACAACTTCCCCGAGTTCACGGGCCGGCTGTGCCCGGCCCCCTGCGAGGCGTCGTGCGTGCTGGGCATCAACCAGCCCGCGGTGACCATCAAGCAGGTTGAGGTGTCCATCGTGGACCAGGCCTTCGAGAACGGCTGGGTCAACCCCCTGCCGCCGGCGCGACTGACCGGCAAGACGGTCGCCGTCGTCGGTTCCGGGCCCGCCGGGCTCGCCGTCGCCCAGCAGCTGACCCGGGTGGGCCACACTGTGGCTGTTTACGAGCGCGACGACAAGATCGGGGGGCTCCTGCGCTACGGGATCCCCGACTTCAAGATGGAAAAAGAGCAGGTGGACCGCCGGCTCGAGCAGATGAAGGCCGAGGGCACCAGGTTCCGCACCGGCGTGGCCGTCGGCACGGACGTGACGTGGGAGCAGTTGCGCCGCCGGTACGACGCCGTCGTGATCGCCACCGGCGCCACCGTCCCGCGTGACCTGCCGATCCCGGGCCGCCAGCTCGAGGGCATCCACTTCGCGATGGACTACCTCGTGCCGGCCAACCGGGTGGTGGCGGGGGAGACCGTGGAGAACCAGATCAACGCCGCGGGCAAACACGTCGTCATCCTCGGCGGCGGCGACACCGGCGCCGACTGCCTCGGCACCGCGCACCGGCACCAGGCCGCATCAGTGACCACCCTCGCGATCGGCAAGCAGCCGCCCGTCGAGCGTGCCGGCCACCAGCCTTGGCCGACGTTCCCCACCTTGTTCGAGGTCGCCAGCGCGCACGAGGAAGGCGGCGAACGCACCTATCTCGCCTCCACCGTGGAGTTCGTCGGGGAAAACGGCAAGGTCACGGGCGTCAAGGTGGCGGAGACGGAATTCGTCGACGGCAAGCGCCTCCCGAAGGCCGGTACCGAGCGGATCGTCCCCGCGGACCTCGTCCTGCTGTCCCTGGGCTTCACCGGCCCCGAGCCTGCAGGGATCACCGCCCAGGTCCAGGCCGACTTCGACGGCCGCGGCAACGTGGCCCGGGACGGTTACTACATGACCAACACTGAGGGCATTTTCGTAGCCGGCGACGCCGGACGCGGCCAGTCGCTGATCGTCTGGGCCATCGCCGAAGGGCGCGCCTGCGCGGCCGCGGTGGACAAGTTCCTGATGGGCAGCACCATACTGCCGGCACCCGTGGCGCCGACCGACCGTGCGATGGCTGTTCTGTAGTTCAACAGCTCGAGTCCAGCAGGTCGAGTCCAACAGCTCGTCCGGGATTCATTTTCACTTCAACTTAATCCATGCAACAGACCACTAGGGTAGGTATATGAGACGCGCTAAAATCGTGGCCACTTTCGGACCGGCAATCGCAAGCTTCGAGAACACGCTGGCGGTGCTGGAAGCCGGCGTCGACGTGGCCCGTATGAACATGAGCCACGGCGATTACTCCGTGCACGACACCACCTACGAGAACGTCCGCAAGGCAGCGGGACAGCTCGGCAAGGCCGTGGCCATCATGGCCGACCTGCAGGGCCCGAAGATCCGGCTGGGCCGCTTCGTCGACGGACCGCACCTCCTTGAGGTCGGTGACACGTTCACGATCACCACCGAGGACGTTCCCGGTACCAAGGACATCTGCTCCACCACGCTCAAGTCCCTCACCGAGGACGTCAACCCGGGCGATGCCCTGCTGATCGACGACGGCAAGGTCGCGCTCCGCGCGATCGACGTCGACGCCGTCAAGGTGGTCGCCCAGGTGATCGTCGGCGGCTGGGTCTCGAACAACAAGGGCATCAACCTGCCCGGCGTGGCCGTCAACGTGCCGGCGCTGAGCGAAAAGGACGAGGACGATCTTCGCTGGGCCATGCGCCGCGGCGTGGACATGGTTGCCCTGTCCTTCGTCCGCGACGCTTCGGACATCGTCCGCGTGCACGAGATCATGGACGAAGAAGGCCGCCGCGTTCCGGTGATCGCCAAGATCGAGAAGCCGCAGGCCGTGGAGCAGCTCCCCGAGATCATCGACGCCTTCGATGCCATCATGGTGGCCCGTGGCGACCTCGGTGTGGAACTTCCCCTCGAGGAAGTGCCGATCGTGCAGAAGCGCGCCATTGAACTGGCGCGCCGCTGGGCCAAGCCGGTCATCGTGGCCACCCAGGTCCTCGAGTCCATGATCGAGAACCCGCGTCCGACCCGCGCCGAGGCCTCCGACTGCGCCAACGCCGTGCTCGACGGCGCCGACGCCGTCATGCTCTCCGGCGAGACAAGCGTGGGCAAGTACCCGATCGAGACCGTCAAGGTCATGGCCCGGATCATCGAGTCCACCGAAGAGCACGGCCTCGAGCGCGTCCCCCCGCTGGGCACCAAGCCCAAGACCCGCGGCGGCGCCATCACCCGCGCCGCCGTCGAGATCGCCGACCAGCTGGAAGCGAAGTACATCTGTACCTTCACCCAGTCCGGTGACTCGGCACGCCGCCTCTCGCGCTTGCGCCCCATCAAGCCGGTCTTCGCCTTCACCCCGGTGGAGCACGTCTGGAACCAGCTCGCACTCACGTGGGGCATCCAGCCGGTGCTGGTCCCGATGGTGGGCCACACCGACGAAATGACGGCCCAGGTTGACCGCAGCCTGCTCGAGCTGGACGTCGTCGAGGACGGTGACCTGGTGGTCATCGCCGCCGGTTCGCCTCCCGGAAAGGCGGGCTCGACGAACCTGCTGAAGGTTCACAAGGTGGGCGACCTTGCCGACATCGGCGGCCAGGGCGAAGCAGCCGTGACCAAGGACAAGGTCGGCCCGTGGCCGGAAAAGAAGAAGAAGAACCGGGCCCAGGCCTAGTTCTGAACGCTTGAAAGCTTGAACGCAAAAGGGAGGATCCCCGCCGGTTGGCGGGGATCCTCCCTTTTGCTTTGTGGCTTCGGTGCTTTGGGCCGGGCCGCTACTAGTTGACCTGGTTGATGATGGTCTCGGCCACCTCGCGCATGCTGAGGCGGCGGTCCATCGAGGTCTTCTGGATCCAGCGGAAGGCTTCCGGCTCCGTCAGACCCATCTTGGTGGTGAGGAGGCTCTTGGCGCGCTCCACGAGCTTGCGGGTGGCGAACTGCTCCTGCAGGTCAGTGACCTCGCTCTCGAGGGCCTTGATTTCCTCGTGGCGGGACAGCGCGATCTCCAACGCCGGGATGAGGTCCGCCGGGGTGAACGGCTTGACCACGTACGCCATGGCGCCGGCGTCGCGGGCGCGCTCCACGAGTTCCTTCTGGCTGAAGGCCGTCAGCAGGACCACTGGGGCGATCCGGGCCTTGACGATCTTCTCAGCGGCCGAGATGCCGTCCATGACGGGCATCTTGACGTCCATCAGGACCAGGTCGGGCTTGAGCTCCTCGGCAAGCTGCACGGCCTTTTCGCCGTTGTCCGCCTCGCCGACGACGTCGTAGCCTTCGCCGCGCAGGATCTCGATGATGTCCAGGCGAATGAGTGTCTCATCCTCTGCGACTACAACGCGGCGAGCCGGCTGGGAAGTGGGGGATGACTCCGTCTGTTCTGACACGGGAACTCCTTGGAAAGGTACGGCGGGAACTACACCATCATAGGTTTCGTCCGCCGATGTACTTGGACCGGCTTGGTTCGATGCGGCGTCACTGGCGCGATTCTGGAATTCAGCCTATCTGCATGTAGAGTAATTTCGCGCACTGGAAGCAATCGCGTTGCTCACAGCACTGTGGTTGAGTGATTGTTACAGGTGTACTCCGCGCCCGAGTGGCGGAATTGGCAGACGCGCCGCACTCAAAATGCGGTATCGAAAGGTGTGTGGGTTCGAGTCCCACCTCGGGCACGTGTTTTCCCTGTTCAGGGGCTTGTGAGCCTCTGACTGTGTACAAATCTCCTTTTATGGGCCCCTGCGGGGGCTCATTTTGTGGTGGCGTTGCGGTCTGGCAGCTCCTTCACTTGGCTTGGACAGCGGTTGCTGGGTACTCCTTCATGGCCGGGAGCGCTTGGAGCTGCATGACTTGCGGCCACTAGGGGTCAAATCCTCGTGGTCATCCCTGTTAGTGGTTGGAACTCCTGGAAACTGTCGTCATGACCTCGTTGATGTTCTCGAGCACCGGACAGGGCCGGGCAAACCGATGGAGTTTCGTAGCCACCCGGTTGCGGCCGGCCCGGACAGCCGCTAGGGCTTCGTTCATCCCCGGCCGTTCCCGTTCCTTCCGGTCACGCCGTGGTCACCATTGACCAGTGCACCGGGGACGACCAGACCCGCAGGCGCCTTGCGCTGCGGTGCCAGGCCCTGTTCGTTGGTGGAGATCCGGGCGTAGCCGATGGTCTGCGCGGGCAGGTGCAACTCTCGCGATTGTCCAACTTGAGAACAAACACTGAGCGCATTAACGCGATCGTCGTGGCGGTCACCCTGTTGCGGGCCCCGAGGATGCTCCATGGCTGCCCCCGCCATGCCGACGCGGACGGGCAGGTCGGACCCACGCGGCGTTTTGCGGGTACTCGAGCGGGTTCCTTTGGGCCGACGGCCGTCACAGGAGATGGGCATTCGTCGACGCGGTTCAGACCGACCCCCGGCCGGACGGAAGCTTTGGAAGCCGCACACTTCCAAAGTGGTTGTTCTCAGTCGTCGAGAGCCGCTGGGGGGCGCATTGCCTAACGAAGTAAGCGTCAGACAGCCCAAAAAAGACGCCGCATTTCGAGACGCGTCCAGGTTGAGTCGTCGTCCGACTCCCAGGAACGTGGTGCTCGGGTCCATGTATGGCAGGATGACCTGGGAACCTTGGCGTGCGGACCGTCCGCCGGCTGCGGAGGTTGATTTGCACTTGAAGGGGGCGCAGGATGCAGGCTGAACCTGTGAGGACAGTGTCTGCTGTCCTGGAACGGTTCGGCTCGACCTTTTCAGAGTTCACCACCGCCTTCAACGCAGGCCAATACATCCTGTGGCTTGGTTCAGGCATCTCTCGCGAGAGGGTGCCGAATGTCTATGCACTCCTCGAGCGTGTTGTCGAGCACATCCGTTCGAACATCGTCGATGGCATCGCGGATTGTGCGTACCGCACCGCGCTCAACGAGATGTTGCAGCTCGCTGGCCTGAGCCACGAAGAATTGGAGAGCATCGACTTGTCGATAGCGGTCGAGGACTGGCCGCTGCGGAGCCGAATCATTTCACCGTTGGTAACTAATTACTCGAAAGTTCTCGATGTGCTCGTCGGCGATGACAACCCCGACGACTATTTGGTCTGGACGGGTCTCGACGTTCCGAACACGTATGGGTCGCCGGATCTTGAGCCCGATGTGGAGCACTACTGTATCGCGGTCCTCATGCTTGAGGGGCTGGTCGAATCGGCGGTCACCGCAAATTGGGACGGGCTCCTTGAGAAGGCTATGGATAAACTAACGCCGGCGTTCGGTTCGCTGGTTCGGGTTGCCGTGAAGCCGACTGATTTCCGCATTGTTGGGCCCCGTATCGACGTCATTAAGTTTCATGGCTGTGCGGTGCTCGCCCGAGAAGCGGAGACCGAGTACCGGGACTTGCTCATCGCACGTGAATCACAGATTTCGGGGTGGACGGAGCAGCCAGAGAACAGATTGATGCGCAAGCGCCTTGAGGCGCTGTATACGGACCGGTTGACGTTGATGGTTGGCCTGTCCGCGCAGGACGCGAATCTCCATACGGTTTTCGCAGGCGCTATCCAAGACCTCGCTCGGCCGTGGCCAGCATCGCCGCCTGCGGTTGTTCTCAGCGAAGAACACCTTGAGTCGTATCACCGGAACCTCCTTCGGCTCACGTACGGTTCGGATTACCGGGGGAATTCCGGCGCGATAGCGCAGTCCGCACTTCTGGGTGCGTACGGCAAGCCAACGTTACTGGCCTTGGTCCTAGCGTCGCTGACCGAGAAGTTGAGCTTCTTGGTTGATTATGGAGTTGGGACTGCATGGAATTCGGCCTCTGTGAAAGAGTTGCAGGCTGACCTACTTAGTCTCCGTGATTTGGCAGGGAACCTTGCTGGCCCTAAAGACCAAGAAACGCTTGATTCTTCAGTGATTTCGGAGTTCCAGCGCAAGTTTCTCGCGCGTCTCATCGACGTATTGAACCTGGCTCTGACTGTTTTTCGTACGGGCCGCATGCCAGCGGCGGGTGAAGGCCGCTATGAACCGCTGTCGGACCGTCCTGTCACCCTGGCGGTTCACAACGCGGATTTCCCTTCGGAACAGTTCGGGCGGCTCGGCGTTGCACTGGCGTTGATTGGTCGGGGACTCGCCTCGGGGCATTGGTCGGCCGTGCCGGGCGAGAGCGAGGCACCAGGGGGCGGTGTAGTTCGTCTGGTCGCTGATCAGCGGGATGCTCGGGTGTTTTTCGTGAAGGACGCCGCGACGCTGACGAAGCTTGAGTTGCACGGTTCGTTCGACGACGGCGATGGGAATGTTCTGGTCGTCGTTGCTGATGAGGAGCCTCCTGCCTTGACCCGGTCGCCGAGGTCCCGTTTCGGCCGTGACGGCAGGACCGGTGCAGGGCGGTTCAACGTCGCATCGAGCATCGCTGAGACGGCCTCAGCCGATGACCTGTATGAGGCGTTCAAGCTGGCAGGAGGGTTCTGATGACAAGTGTTCTGGAAGTCCTCGCTGTCCTGGAGCACGCCGGTTTTGAGCGTCTTCCGAGGCCGCTGACGGTTGTTGGCACAGAGTTTGACTTTGAGGCGGCAGCTCGTGGGACGCATACTTCGCATGACTTGGTTCTGGTTGCGACCGACCAGGTTCCCCGTAGGCGTTTGCAACGTCTCGTTGCGGGTCTGGCTCGTTCTCTTGACCTGGCTGCGTCGCGCCGACCTGTGAGTCTCATACTTTTGGGCGGAGTCCCCGCCGCTGACCGCTTCGAGTTGGAGCGCTACGCCCGCGTCCTTCCCATCGCGTCCACCACACCCGATGTCACCGAGATCGAGAAGGCTATTGGTGTCCTTCTGCCGCTGAAATTGCCGAACGCGGACCTGGTCCACGGAAGCGACCCGGTCAACGAAGTGTTGGCGGCGCTCGGTCCGCTGAAGACGACACGGGACCACATCGCGCTTATTCGGGTTGCTGCCGACGGACCCGATGCAGTGCGGGAAGCTCTTCGCGAATACGCGAACGAGGGGGCAGGCTGGACCGATGAAGTAGATGATGACGATGAGTGACGTCCCCATCCGTCGCCTGATGGTCTCGGACTTCCGCCGTATCGAGGGCACCCGTGAACTGCCCTTCGATGCCCCTGTCGTCCTCATCCACGGCCCGAACGGCACAGGCAAAACGAGCGTCTTGTCCGCGCTAGAGCTTGCCTTGACCGGCGGTATTCGGAGTATGGAACGACAATCTGACCGCTACCGTGCGCACCTTCCGTTCTTCGGGCAGTCATACGCGACTGTTCGAGCCGATGTCGCAGAGGACCTGCGGGCGGGACAGCCCGGTGTTCCGTTGACCGTAGGCGGCGCGCGTCTGGAAGGTACGCCCGCGTTCAACGACGCCGCCGCGAAGTTCTACGCTGAACGGTGCTATCTGGACCAGGCATCGCTCGGTCGCCTCCTCGACTTGTACCAAGCCCGCGTGGGCAACGAACAGACGGCGCTCGAGAAGTTTGTGAACGAAGTTCTCGGCCTTGAGAAACTGGATGCACTTCGGGGTGGGCTCAGCGACGCAAATGATCTCCGACTCCTGAAGAGACTCGCAGTCGGTGTCGACGAAGCCGACCGTGAAGCGAAGGCAAAAGCGACCCAGCTCAAGGAACACAGCGCTCAGCTCGCCGAGCTACGGAAGGCAGTTTCCAATACACGGGCCGCGACCCGGGACGCTATCTCTGGCTTCCACCCCGGAACAACCGACGCCATGGCCGACGGGGACCTTCTTGGCTTCGTCCGGTCGGCGCTCAACGACGAAACCGCCCGGGCGGAATCTGCGGCTGCCGTGAAACTCCACCAGGAACTCATCGGCTTGGGCGGTCGTATTTCAGCGTTGGTGGAACGCCCGACCACGCAACGAATTCAGGAGACCCGGACCTCACTTGCGGCTGCGACAGCCGACAAAGAGGCGTGGGAGGCCACGGATGGAGCGAAGGTTCGGGCATGGGAACTGGCTGCGCAGGCTGCTGGAGTCAACCTTTTCAGCGAACCCCGCATCGCTGTCGAGCACGCCACGAGTCTGGCCCTCCACGACCTGGAAAATGCCGCCGACGTTCGCGCCCGGGCGGAATCGGTTAGAACGCAGCTACAAGCCCACCGAACTGAGTTGGACGAGCTACAGGCCCGACTCGCAGATGCACAAGAGTATTCAAGTGCCCTCGTCGAGAGTCTGGCTGCACTCCGCACCGTCATCGACAACAGCAACATGTGCCCGGTCTGCGACCGTGACTTTACTGAGACTGGTCACCGCAGCCTCCCAGCGCACATCAACACAAAACTGGCCGCACTCACCACTCACGGACAGCAACTCGTCGACCTTCGGAACGAGCGCGATCGACTAGCGGCACGTGTGACGCGGGCGGAAGTCGAGTACGCTCAGCTCACGGCCCAGCTCCTACCCACCGACCAGCAGCAGGCCGTCGTAAAGCGTCACGCGACCCTGGTCGAACTCAGTACCCAAGTCGGCGGAATCGAAGATGCCAAGTCCAACGGGGCCGATCTCACCCGACGCGTGAGGGACCTTCAGCAATCACTCGACAGCATTGAAGCGGCTTTTTCAGAACAGCGCTACGTCAGCAGTGAGCTCGCCAGATACGCGGCCCTCCTGCAGGTCAACGTGTCTCCGGCGGTCGACTCGTTCCAGGCGGCATCGACCGAACTGCTCCAACAAGCCGAAGCTCAAGTCGCTCGGCTTACCGACGAAGCCAATCAATACCGGAAAGCAAACGACGAAGCAGATCGCCTCACAGTCGCCCTCGAACGTGAAACCGAAGCTGTTCAAAGCCTCGCCGGCATCGCCGAACACAAAAAGAAATGGGACGACCGTGTCGCTGAAGCAAAGCGCCGCCAAGGGATCGCAAAGGAAGTTCACGAAGCCGCAACACATGCGCGCGCCACCATCGTCAACCGTGTCTTCACCGAATCCCTGAACGAGGTATGGAAGGACGTATTCAGCAGGCTAGCCCCGGACGAGGAGTTCATTCCCAGTTTCGGCATCCCCAACGCCACCAAGAAATCGTTCGACATCAAGCTGGAGACCACCCACCGCAACGGCGAAGCCAGCGGACCGCCCCAAATGATGCTCTCAGCGGGCAACCTGAACACGGCAGCACTGTCTCTGTTCCTCGCGCTCCACCTCGCCGTCGAACCTATCGTCCCGTGTCTTGTATTCGACGACCCCGTCCAAGCTATGGACGAAGTGCACGTCGCACAGTTCGCTGGCCTCGTCCGACTCCTCTCGAAACAGAACCGGAGGCAAGTCATCATCGCCGTCCACGAACGCGAACTGTTCGATTACCTAGCCCTCGAGCTCAGCCCCGCCTACGAAGGCGACGAACTCATCACCATTGAACTGGGCGAACGCGCGACCGAGGAAGACCAAGGCATCACCCGCTACCTTTGGACGCCGGATCTCGCAATAGCCGACTAGTCCGGACCCACATGTTGCAGCGCCGGACGATGACAAGGCCTGCGCAGCACGGGCGCTGTCAAGAGGGCAGACCGGCGGCCTGGCCCAGCGATCCGACATCGCAAGGATGGCTGTGCAGGACTACACCGTTCTTTACCCCTTATCTGCGTTGCAGGACTCCTACGATTAAGCGGTCTCACACAAACTCGACGAGCGCAGTTCCTCGAGCCAGTGGCGTCCGCGGATCTGATCTCTGCCGCCGGATCAGCAATGAGCCACGATGAGTTTCTGTCCGTCGCAGATACATCCAAGTCACGACGGCGGATCAAAGAATCTGGTGGCGGGAAGAAAGGCCTCGAGAGGCTATTGAAACTTGAGGCCGACGCGATCAGCACTTCATTGGACGCGCACGGGGTCAAGGACGCCCCTGTGGTCAGGGCCACGGGCCCCTTCTTTATCTATGACACGGAATCAAGTCCCCATAAACCTTGAAGAGATACAAGCCCCTTAAGGTCAGTGGGCGGCTGCGGTACCACTCAACTGGCATACGGGTCCGCGATGCCGATGGATTGCGTAGTGGTGCATTCGGCGATGGCTTCGGAGCCACCTTAGCGGCCGAGGCCGGATTGCCTCACGCCAGCGTGTTCAAGGCATCCACGAGTGAGGGGCTTGTAGCTAGTGCCGTACACGACTCTTGGCCCTGAACGTCGAATCTATCGTCTCTTGAACGGCCAAGAATGCGTGCTCGCCGGCCTTCTATTTGGCCCGTTATGATTACTTTTTCTGGTCGTTCGTTTCAACGCTCCGTTGTTGCGGAAGGTCTCTGATGCCGGTCCAACTGTCCAAGTCTTGGCTAAGTATCTCCTCTAACCGGGTGAGTACTTTCTTGCCGACTTCGTCGGTTGCTCCTTCACTTGCTCTCAAGAATTCAGCCTCACGCCGGAGTCTTTGGAGCTCAGAGGTCACAGCGCTACGTTGTACCCACATCTCGCGATGTCTGAAGAGCGCGTCCCAACGCTCTATCACGCCTGCGGCGCCAGCCACTGCAGTACTCACAATGCCCAACCACGCCAAGTTCAACACAGCCGTGAGCGCACCTAGAACAGCAATCAAAGCTGTGAGGATCGCAGTTGAAACAACTACGTTGCGGGCGCGGCCTTTGACAACTCGGCGAGCCCGTGTGAACTCATTTTCAAAAAAAGTAAGGTAATGCATTGCGACCTCAAACGGGGAAGAATTCTCCGGAGGCTTTCCCGGGGCACGAAGCCCCGATTCTCGCGGCTTGTTTCTCGTTCTCCCCATCAAAAATTCACCTTCCGTAGCCAGCACGCACTGAGTAGCAACAGCGTATCCCGGCTTTGAGCCGCTGGAGCTCCCACGCGTCAGGGATATCCTGGCGCCGACTTTGACTGAGACGATGACCCGCCTTGAGGAAGCATCTGAGACCGCCCCGTCGCGGCGTGTCCGCCGGGGCTTTCGGTGAGTGAACGCCGACCTGTGGAACGACGAAGCATTCCCCACTTGTTCATGCGGAGGCAGGGCCGAGTGAAGGTGCGGCGGTCTGATAAGTCGTGAGTGGGTCTGGACGTATTGCCCATCTTCCGTGTGGCAGTTGCGGTGCATTCAAAACCGGAAACGTGGCTCCGAGTGAGGTAAGGGGGCAGTCTGAATGTAATTGCGCCCGGAAAGGCACCCCGGGGTGTCCGTGGGTGCCGGTCGGGGTTGGGTGCATCCGGGGCATTAACGGAGGTGTTCTCCGGCAGGGTGATCGCAGATCAGGATTCTTGCAGCGTCGCTTGGGTTCAAATGCAGGATGGTACTGGTCTGGTACCATGGAATTATGGCTATGAATCTGCGTGTTCCCGAAGACCTGGACCGGCGTTTGGACAAGCTGGCTGCCGAGGAACATACATCCAAGTCCGCGTTACTGCTCCAGGGTGCGGAGCTTGTGCTGCAGCGTCACCGACGCAGCCGTGACATTGGCGAGGGTTTGGATTTCGTCATGAGCCATGACGCGGAGCTTCTGACACGGCTTGAGGATGCGTGACCGCGTACCTCGAAATGGAGGATGCGCTGCAGGTCGTTGACCGGTACGGGTTCCGTATCCGTGACATCGGGCTCTTGGCCGCGGCTTTGGCGCGGCCGGGAACAACGGTCCTGGGAGCAGAGGCTTATCCGCAGCTGCCGATGAAGGCAGCAGCCCTGCTGGAGTCGGTGGCGCGGTTCCACGCGCTGATCGACGGTAACAAACGCACGGCGTGGACGCTGATGGTTCTGATGCTCTGGATCAATGGCTACCGGCATGACTTCAGCACGGATGCGGCATTTGATCTCGTCGTGGGGGTGGCTGCCGGTGATGTCTCGCTTGAAGTCAGCGCCGGGTTGATTGCCACGCATCTGGTCAGGCGCTAGCTAGACGCCGGGTCCGTGGGCTTTCCCGGTTGGCTGCTTCCTGACCCGTCAGGCGAGCCTGTGCCGGCCGGATCATGAGCTGACTGAAGGGAGGTGGCAGCGGCCATGAAGATCCGGGAAGCCGGCCAGGAGGCTGGACGAGCCTCTGGCTCTTTTAGCGGCGTCCGGTCGGTTCCGGAGTTTGAAATCCCGAGACTGCCTCAAGCTGAGCAAAATCTGTCAGGACAAAGAAGGACCGCATCCCTTGTGAGGGGGTGCGGTCGTTGGACTGAGAGCTTTGAAGCGGCCAAATTTGGGGTGTGTACAAAGTACACACTTTGGGCTGCGGATCGGGTCGTACTGGTGTCGGTTCGGGCCGGATTCCGTATGTTTCCGGGGGAGTCCAGTGTTTGCGGGGGAGGGAATGCAGTTCGAGTCCCACCTCGGGCACAGCATTCCCCCTCGTCAGAGGGGGTTCTTGCTTTAACGTGTGGACATTGACCCTGCCCGGGTCCCTCTGACGCTTGTCGCGGGCTGTTGCCTGGCCGCCGCGGTGGCCTATGGAGTTATGTGCGTGGCGGGGTCAGGGCCCTGGCTGGTGGGCCCTCCACCTGCTGGGATGTGGGGTCATTCGGGTCTCCTTGGTGGCTGGTTCTGGTGGACGTGGTTGGTCCTGCACCTATTCATGCCGTGGGGTTGTGGCGACGACATGACCTGCGCGAAATTCTTTCCAGATTCTTGGCCTCGACTGGCTGTTTCTTGGGGCCTGGGCAGAAGCTGGCGACCGATTGTCCGGCCAAAGGGGGTGTGCACAGTGTCCACACCCGTGTGCGTGGGATGCCGTTGCTCATCAGCGACCCTTTTCTTACCTGCTTCTGCTGACGCCAGTTCATGCAGGCGCTGCTTCTGGATGACATGACCTTCGGCTTGGTTCTTGCCTTCTTTTCTTAGGAGTCATGGCCTGTCCGAATGTACGGGCGGCGGCCTGCCCTGGATTGCGTCAATTGTGCCAGCAGCTTTCGCGGCATGGCGGTGGACGGCGGCCTTCCGCCGCCCTTGGCCTTGGCGACCTGCATGCCTTCGCGGGTGCGGGCGCGGATGACGTCGGATTCGACCAGCATGGTGTCGTCGGCACGGAAAGGGGCAAGGCTTACTCAAAGGCGGTCGTTTTCCTGGTCCCACCGCTCAGACCGTGGTCGACATAGATCCGGTCTGCGGGAACACCGATGGGCGTCGCGCGCGTTCCGCTGGGCGGTCAGGTACTGCTCCTTTGCGGTCACGCGGGCGTGGCCGTTAATGTTCACGCTCATGGGCGCAGCTGTAGCGATTGAGCTACCTAGCCGGGACAGTTTTGCGGCGGGGAGCCGGCGGAAGGTGTCGCGGTGGGGGACCGGCTTGCGGGCAGTGTGAGTGTCGCATCGTCCTATTACGGTGGTGCTATGACCCTTGCGAATGTTGGAACAGTTGGCGCCGTCTCAGGTAAGCGCGACGGGTTGGTGCGTCATTTGATTCGGCCGCAGCGATACCCTCCGGGAGATCGGCTGCCTCGCTTACGAGGTTGGCGTGAACGAGGACGACCCGGACACCGTGTTTGTAGTGGAACTGTGGGAGAGCGAGGATGGGATGCGCATCAGTCTTCCCTCGGGCCGCGCGAGTTCCCTAGCGCGGTCCCGGCGTTGCTTCCTCGCACAGTCGGACGCGGGCGCCGGGAATCCCGATGAGCGAGGCGTGTGCCCCGTCGTCTGACTCCAGATCGAGGTGGACCAGCCGGTGTCGGCGATGTTTGGCCACGACGGCGAAGCTCGAATCGGCCAGTCGCAGGACCTGCCCTTCCCGGATTTCGCGGAGCTTGTACTGGACGAGTGGCTGGGGGACTACCGGTTTGGCCATGGTGTTCAATCCCCTTCAGGAGGCGCTGTCGGTGGGGATTCGTGGCAAAGGCGTCCCATTCACGGACCCAAAGCCCTTCATGGGCGCCATTCGGGCGAGTGACGAGCCCTTTTTATTTCGGGGGACCATCTATGCCCGGCTTCGGCGGCCGGCAACGGCGCCATAGATCAGAAGCACGATAACGGCCCCGAGAATCGAAAGGAGCCAGGTGCGCAGATCAAAGAAGTCAGCGAGGCCTCCGCCGAAGATCAACGAACCTATCCAGCCTCCGAGGATTGCGCCCACGACGCCGACAACGAGTGTGATCAGCCAGCCGCCTCCCTGCCGGCCGGGAAGGATCGCCTTGGCGATAGCTCCTGCGATAAGGCCGAGAATGAGGAATGCAAGAATTCCCATTACTGTACTTCCTTTCGGTAGACCGGTCGTCGACTACGCCCGTCATGGAGATTTAATCAGCATGCTTAGTAACATTCAAGCACCGTCGCTGCAGGGCCCGGCGAATTGTCCACAACTGCCCGTCAGGCGCGCACGGGAGCACAACAGGTCAGTCTGCAGAACGCTTCCGCCAACGGTCCGCAGCCGTACGCCACATGATCGGACGGGGCCCGGCCTGCCTATACTGCCTCGGGGGCCGGCGTCGGCCTTCGATGGAGGAACGGGCCCCGGTCCCACCCGGGCGCATAGCCGGCAACTCCGGGCTGGAGGCGGGGACCATATACCGCGCTGTCACATGGGTGAACCCGGTGGGATTCGAACCCACCACCAGGGGATTAAAAGGCCCCTGCTCTTCCGGCCGAGCTACGGGTGCGGAGTGGGTGTGCGTTCCTGATCGGTCGGTGCGGAACCGGTGCTGTGGGCGCGGCCGTGCCGGCGGGGGCGGTGGCCTTGTCACGGTGCGTCAGATCCTGCGTGGCGTCCGGGCCGAGGACCGGGCGGCCGAGTCCTGGCCCGGCTGTTCTGCTGCAGCTTCCTTGTGATGATTGTTCTTAGGCGGCTGCTATGTTGCGGGGGTTGATTGTGGGATGTTGGAGCCGTGGAACGAGCAGGGACGGGGAAGAGGCAGATGAGCGGCACGGGTCGGGACGCCATTCCGGCGGAGGTCAGGAGGCCGGGGCCGGAGTCAGGGACCGGCAGCCGGTTGACGAGGTGGTTGCTGGAGGACCGGGTCCAGCCCGTCGTCGGACCCGAAGCAGCTGAGGACCACGGCCGCCCCCAGGCCTGGTGGAAGGTCATGTGCCTGACAGGGGTGGATTACTTCTCCACGCTGTCTTACCTTCCGGCGATAGCTGCCCTGGCGGCCGGGGCGTTGTCTCCGCTCGCCACGCTGCTGATTGTGGCCCTGACCCTTCTGGGTATGCTGCCGATGTATCGCAGGGTCGCCGAAGAGAGCCCGCACGGCCAGGGGTCGGTGGCGATGCTGGAACACCTCCTGCCGTTCTGGCGCGGAAAAATTTTCGTCCTGATCCTGCTCGGGTTCGTGGCCACCTCTTGGATCATCACCATCACCCTCTCCTCGGCGGATGCCACGGTGCACATGCTGGAAAACCCGTATCTGCCCGGTTTTTTGCTCGGTCAGGCCGTGCCAATCACCGTGGTGCTGCTGTTGATCCTGGGCGGTGTGTTTCTCCTCGGCTTCAGCGAGGCCGTCGTCGTCGCCATCCCTTTGGTGGCCGTGTTCCTCCTGCTGAACGCCGTCGTCATCGGTGCCGGAGTGATCACGGTGGTCAATGACCCTGCCGCCCTGGCGGCCTGGACCGGGGACCTGTCCGCACTGGGTGGCCCCGGAGCCATCCTGGGACCGGCGCTGATTGCCTTCCCGCTGCTCGTCCTCGGGCTCTCCGGCTTCGAGACCGGAGTCAGCATGATGCCGCTGGTCGCGGCCCAAGGCAAGACCGCCGAGGAACGGCTCGCCTCCCGGATCAAGAACACCCGCAAGTTACTGACGGCAGCGGCGGCCATCATGAGCGTGTACCTGCTTGGCAGCAGTTTCGTCACCACGGTGCTGATCCCCGCACAAGAGTTTGAGCCCGGAGGCCAGGCCAACGGACGCGCCCTGGCGTATCTCGCCCACGAGATGCTGGGCAGCACCTTCGGGACTGTGTATGACATCAGCAGCATCCTGATCCTCTGGTTCGCCGGGGCCTCCGCCATGGCGGGGCTGATCAACATTGTTCCGCGTTACCTTCCCTCCTACGGCATGGCCCCCGAATGGGGCCGGGCGGTCCGGCCCGTGGTGCTCGTCTACACGGCCGTCTGCATCCTGATCACCATTGCCTTCCACGCCGACGTCAACGCCCAGGCCGGCGCCTACGCCACCGGGGTCCTGGCCATGATGGTCTCCGGCTCAGTCGCCGTGACCATCTCCGCGCACCGGCGCCGACAGCGCCGGGCAACCCTGGCCTTCGCTCTGCTCTGCCTGATCCTGCTCTACGCGTTAATCGCCAACATCATCGAAAAACCCGACGGACTCACCATCTCTGCCTTCTTCATCCTCGGCATTGTGGCCATTTCCCTGGTCTCCCGCATCGCCCGCACGACCGAGCTCCGCGCCGACGTGATCCGGTTCGATGACAACGCCCGCCGCTTCATCAACGACTCCCTGGACTACGACGGCGCGCTGAACCTGATCGCCAACCGCCGCCAGGCCGGGGGCGTGCAGGAATATGCGGAGAAGGAACGGGACCAGCGCGGCCAGAACGCAGTTCCCGGGGCCGCGGACATCATCTTTCTCGAGATCGACATCATCGATCCGTCCGACTTCGGCAGCGTGCTCGACGTCAAAGGCGTCGAAGTCAACGGGTACCGGGTACTGCGGGCCGAAAGCCCGGCGGCGCCTAACGCCATCGCCGCCATCCTCCTGGCGCTCCGTGACATCACAGGGGTCATTCCGCACGCGTATTTTGAGTGGTCCGAGGGCAGCCCTGTGGCGCACCTGATGCGCTACCTCCTCCTGGGCCGCGGCGACACGGCGCCCGTGGTGCGCGAGATCCTGCGCAAGCACGAACCCGATCCGGCCCGCAGGCCACGTATCCACGTCGGCTGACCACGCCCCGCGGCAGCCACAAGCGTTGTTCAATCAGTAGAAGGGCCCCTGTTCGGGTAGCCGTCCCTCTGACATTGCCTGATCGATTGGGTGGCTGTGAGCCCGAGTCTGTCACTGACTTTGTTGCTGTCGACGATGAAGGGTTCCTTCGAACCGTGAGGGCTGGGCACGGTCACCGCAGTTTGTACTAGGTCGGAGACGCCAAAGAAGACGGAACCGAAAGAACCGAAGACAGGGAACTTGACGGTGAGTATCCCCGCCGCGCATGCGGAACCGGCCGCGGGCCGCGTACCGCGCGACCAGCTACGCCGAAAGGGATAACACGTGGAGTCTCTTCGTGGCGAAAGCCCTTGAAGCCGAGACGGCCCGCCGCCAAGGCGAACACAATGACGGTGCGATGTACCAGTCCGGGGTGAAAATCTTTCCGAGGGGCGGCGGCTCAAAGACAGCTGAAGCAGTACGGCCCGCTTAGCCCTCGCAATCGATGCATGATGCGTGAGCGCCCTGCTACCGGGCAATCTGGGAACGGTCGCCGGTCCCAAGCTCGGGGCACCACTCGAAGGCTGACTGTCACCGCTGGCAGCCCCGCTTTGGCGGTTCCGGACAGCCGCTCGAACTGGGTTGTTGTGCAGCATTCAATTCTTATTTCTTCGACGGCCGCCCCGGACCGCCTCCCCATGGGCGCCGCAGTTGGCCATGAACTACGGCCCTGGCCGGCGGGGTCTACTTCCTGCCGACCTTGAGGTCGGCCACCACCTTGGCGATTCGGCGCGAGCGGGTATCGTCCGTTTTGGCTTCTGCGATCGGCTCCACATAACGCCGTTGGCTGCTGTAGGGCAGCGTCGCATAGAAGGCCTTCGCTTCGGGTTGGGGGCGGCTTCCAAGGTGGCCGCGAGGTCTTCGGGGACGTCGATGACCCGCGGCTGCGCATCCAGTTCGACGTCGACCTCCACGGTGTCCCCGGCCGCGGCGCCGGTCAGTTCCCGGTTGGCGGCGCTGACGCCGATCATGTTCTGGCCGCCCATCACCGCGATGCTGCTGCGGTAGCTTTGGCCGTCGATGGTCACAACCACCGGCGCCCGCCTGCCGGCACCGAGTGCGTTGACGAGCTCCTGTTTGAAGCGGACAACACGGTACGGGCTACTGGAGTGCGTGGACCCGCCAGCTTGCCAACTTTGCCGGTGATTGGCGCTCCAGTTGGAGATGATGCGCGCGACGTTGGATCCGGCGAGGACCCGGTCCGACTAGGTTCCTGTGAGGCGGGCGATGACCGGGGCACCATAGGTAACCCATACGACTATCCCAGCGGCGATCAGCACCAGGAGAATGGCGACGCCCAGGAGCATCAGGGGAACATTTTGACGGTTCCAGAAGCGTCGTTCCCGTTTTGGTGACATCGTTGGCCCCTCGCTGTTCGAGGATAGTTAGCTGGCGTTGCGTGTCTGACTGACAGCCTTGTTACAGGTGCCAGTTTCTCTTGCGGCGAATGATCATGCCGCTCGTCACCGACGCTCCAATAAGTCTTATTGGCCGTTATGTTCCGGGCATCTCTGGTTTGAATAACAGTGGGCTCGGCGACTGTGTTCAGAATAGCGATCGCCTGTGAGATTGCTGTGAGACGGTTTGCGCGTCCCGGATGTGCCCTACTCAATGGTCTTTTGTTGGCAGGAGACCGGCGCGGCAACGCCCGTCGGCCATCCTGTCCCGGCGCCTTGTGTGGCTGGGCGTCATCGATGATCTTCCGGCACCTGCCGACCGTCGGACAATCCGGCGCCGGCGGGATCGTCGTTCGTATTTAGACGCGGGACCTGCCGCGGAGGAAGTGGAAGATCAGGACGACCACGGCGATTACCAGAAGCAGGTGAATGAACCCGCCGCCGATGCCTCCGAGCAGGCCGAGAAGCCAGAGGACGGCGATGACGATGGCTATCCAAAGCAACATGAGAGTCTCCCTTGTTTGTCCGCGGATGAAAAATGCTGATTCTGTGCCCTGGCCGGTCTGCGTATTTTTGTGCGCGGGCGTTCCCTGTAAGGGGGTCGCGCAGGTTCGGTCCGGGCTCCGTGCGGCCTGCAGCCGGCGCCTGCCCGTCTCCGGGTGCGGCGTAACGCTGGGCTGGTGTGGACGGTTAGACATCTGGGGATTTTTCTGTGGCCGGGGGGTGTTCTGCGGCCAGGTGGTGTGCTTCCTTGAGATGGCGTGCGAGCTTTTCTTCGGCGGCCGCTCGCCGTTGCCCGATGGTGCGCATCTGGTGTGTGGTCAGGTCCTCTCGGCGCGTCCACGGGGCGGCACGTTGTGCGGGGCCGGGTTCGATGTGTTCGCTCATGACCGCATCGTCGCACACGATTTTTCGGGGCGAAAGGCACAATTTTGCAACGGTCCGGAAGTGCCGGCGTTCCCCGCTGGATCGAGGAACCGGCCAGGGGTCAGCAGTCTGGTCCTATGGATATGTCGGTATCGCGATGTACTGGTTGATGTTCGTGGACCGGAAGGTCTCAAACGACAGCGTCTTTTGGCCTCCCTCCGGATCCGCCACCACGACGGTTTGGTTAGAGGAATTCACGTCCAGCAATGCGTAGGCGTGGTTGGATACCAGCTTGCCCTGGGAGTTGGAGGTCCCCAGCGCT
Organism: Arthrobacter sp. 05L421; assembly: GCF_056397785.1. Lineage (NCBI taxonomy): Bacteria > Bacillati > Actinomycetota > Actinomycetes > Micrococcales > Micrococcaceae > Arthrobacter > Arthrobacter sp. 05L421. The sequence continues at coordinate 3,246 of NZ_JBFTOC010000016.1, read as the reverse complement.
ACGAGGCCGTTCTTAAAGTCCTGCTGTATCTGCTCAAAGCTCACTCCCGTCATCGGGCCGCCCGGGTTGCGGTCGATGGGCACCTCGCCGGTGATGGCATAGAGGGCGTTATGGACATCGTGATCCTGAATGTCGCTGAGGTCGGTTCCCTCGATGCCCTTATAGCTGTTGCCGTTAACCGCCGCCCATCCTTTTTCGATAATCGCCGCCCATGACACGTTCTTGCCGTCGATATTTTCGATGCCATTTTGGAAAGGCTTGCCGCGGCGGTACGGAAGGTCACCGTTGACCGTCACCTTTACCGGAAAGGGCACGCCGTTGTACCTGCTGTGGAACGAAACGGTGTAGGTGCCGTCGCCGTTCTCATGAACCATGTTCAAGATGGTGTCGGGCGCTTTGGCGGCCACTGTCAGTAGCGCTGCCAGGAAATAGCAGTCTCCGGTGTCGCCCTGGGCGACGTTGGTCAGATTGCCGGAAATGTTCGGCTTACCGGCGCTGTCGAGCGCAAACAGCACCTGATTCGGGACTGCCTGGTAGGCAGTGCGCCCGGTCACCGCAGGACTGCTTACTGCGGCCTCGGCCTCCTCCGGAGGATTACTCACTGGGGGCGCTGACGCCTCCGGAGGATTGCTCGCCGGGGGGGCCGACGGTACCGGAGGCGATGTAGGGGTCGGACTCGGCGTCACGTCCGGCCGGGAAATAAAAAACGTCATTCCAAGAATTACGATCACGGCAATCAAAGAGTAGATGCCGATGGCGCGAAACTTGGCCGGCCCGGATACTGTGCGGGGGGCCTTTCCACGGCGGGCCGCGTCAGTGTCAGGAGACGCCAAGTCCGGCTGGTCGTCGATGAGTCCCATTGGCTAAGGCTACGGATCTAACCCTTGGTTAAACTTGGCCGCCTGTGGGGCTGCGTTCGTGTAGTGGAACGTGTCCGCGTTCACCTGAGCGGCTTCCGCAGGTGTGTCGCCCCATACTGCTGATGCCCTGCGGACGAGGTGGCCGCGGTCGATGTCGTTGCGTGCGTAGACCGCCTCGCCGGTCTGCTGGTCCGGGCGCAGCCGAGGATCCAGTCTCCACTGGATCCCTGACCGGTCCAGATCGATCAATTTGGTGCCGTCCATTCCGAGCGCGGTGACGGCGGCCAGGCGTTTGTCCAGCCGCATGAGGACGGAAAAGTGGGTGTAGGGGAGCAGGACCGACGCGACGCCGGCGAGGGCCGGAATGCCAACCCAGGCACCCAGAAACTGTTCATCGAACCCCGGACGCCCGGAAAGATCCTCGACGTTCAATGCGTGCCGGCCTTGCACTATTTCATCCATGGGCAGACCGTTTCAGGGCCCGGCGACAGAGGCGGGTACACGTCTCGACTACTTTCGGGGCTTCCCGGTTCCTTCTCGAAACTCGAATAGTGTCCGGGGCCGGCGGCGGACTGGGCTAGACAGCCGAGCCTGGAGGGCGACCGCCGCCGGCCCGATCATTGTCCCAGTGCGACCTTGGAAAAAACGGGAGCGAATCTTCGACTACGGTGCGACAACTCCATTGCCGCACTTGTCTAAACGTCCGGACCCGGTAGATCCGGCTGCCTTCTGCGCGTTGGCCAGGGCGGGCGTGCCTGAAGCGGGGTCGCTTACAGACAGCGTTCAGGGACAAGCCGAGGTGCGAGGTGCTGCCACGAAAGGACTCGGGATCGCCCATCAACTGCGCACGCTCAGGGGCCGGGCGCCGGAAAGGGAGATTCTGCACGGTTGGTGTTTAGTTGATTTTTCCTTCATAGGTGATGGCGAAGGCATCCAGACCCGGCTTCCATCGACTTTCCCGGTTCCAAGGGTCTGAGATTGCCCGGTCAGAGCTCCGGTGCCACAGTCACCATAGCCACTGAGGAAGATGTCCGGCGGATCTGCCGTGGACTGCACGAGGGTTAGCGAGAGGCCCAGCTGGGGCCAGCCGGCGTGGTTCGAAAAGACCCTGATGGCACGCATCTGGGAAGACGGCGTCCTCACCGTGAAAACCGAGGAACGGGAAGCACTTGCAGGGACCGGTTCAGGCACCTACTTCTGGACGCCCCACCACGAACGGTCCCCGAAACTGGTGCTGGTCCGCTTGGAAAGGATCGATGTCGAGGAACTGGATGAGCTGCTGCAGGAGTCCTATCGCTTGGCTGGCGGCGGAGCTGGCAGGTAAGCGCCGGGTCTTCCCGTCAGGTTCTCCTGACAGTCAGCGTCAGGGACCTGACGCTGACGAACTTGGATCGTGCACGCCCCGCTGTCGTGGACTCCCCGCCTGATAAAGCAGCCGGCCATTTAGTGCTGCGGACACGACGCCATTTAGCGCTGCGGTTTGATCTGCAGCTCACTGCACTCGATGCCGCCGGCGCTGCGAGGATCTTTGCCGACCCTGGCGTCAGTGGTCCGCGACGGAACGCCCTCAACTCTCCAAGGCCCTGGAACGGCTGGAGATCGGTGACGTGCTCGCGGTATGGAAGCTGGATCGCCTGGGACGGAACACCCGGAACGTGCGGGACGTGACGCAAAGGAGCTCAAGTATGGCCGCCGCCGACGGAGGGGAGCCGCTTCCGTGGCCCACCTACCGGATCCTCGGCGTCGCAGCCCGACTTGAGGAACTGAGGATCAACCGGCGACTGGCGCACCTGCACCTGACTCAGGGCTCGCTCGAGGCGCTGGAATCCGTCGCCGACCTCGAACCCGCTAAAATCTCCGACCTGGCGGTCCTAATGTCGGTCAGCAAACAAAGCCTCGGCAAGGTTCTGCGCAGGCTTGAAAGCCTGGGCCTCCTGAGCAAAGAACGCGGCAGCGACGCCCGAAGCACCAGCATCACGCTCACGCCGCGCGGCCGCACAGTCCTGGCCACCGCGGAAGATTTGCTGGCCGCCATGGCCCAGCCCGGTGCCGGTGAAGAGGCGGCCCTACGGCGTAGTCTCCAACAGCACCTCAACGACCTCAGGAAGAACTAGGCAACTCAGATGTCACGGGAGGATGGCCCGGCATTGCATTCTTCTCCGGCGAGCCCGTCGGAGGCCGGCTTCAGGTGGCGGGACCGGGGTGGTTGTTCCCGATTCTGTTATCTCAACCGATATGGACTTCCTGGACTGCCAGGCAATCTGACATGCAGGTTAAGTCAGCATGATGACCAGCGCGGCGTTGTGGGAGCCGAATCCAAATGAACGGGGATTGCCCATGAGCGTCCGTCACGGCCGCCGTGCGGGGTGCCGTTGAAATGCGTCTC